>NZ_CP151099.1:3752500-4063500 GCF_038096175.1 Nostoc sp. UHCC 0302 | reverse complement strand
GCTGTTACGGCGTAAAAGTCGGTCAACTTGAGCAGCTTCTTGCTGAGAAATTATCGGAATATGAGTATTCGAGATAATTTCACCATTGTGATAAGCTGTATTGCCACGATAGACTGGATTCGTCAGCCAGCGCCGTCCAGTGGTGACAGAGATTTTCTTACCGTATTTTTTCGCTAGGTAACGCACCGAACCGCGCAGCGAACCATAAAGTATAAAATGTTCAAAAAAATCTTTGACCACAGGTGAAGTACTGCGATCAATAGTATATTTTCCTTGACCTCTGCGATAGCCGTAGGGTACTTTGCCGGGAGGGGGTGCGGCATCAAGACGATTGCGGGCGTGTCCTTGACGGATGCGATGACTGCGTTGCTGACGTTGAATTTCGTGGAGTAAATTCAGCAATTCAACGCGGAGATGAGAATTTTCTGAAGTGTAGGGTTGTTGAGTAGCAATCACCATCACTTCCATAGCTTCGAGTGCATTGAGGCGATCGCTCACTTCCTCTACACTATCCCCCAATTCTTCCAAGCGACGGATTAGGAGATAATTTGCTGGTTCAGTTTCGCAGTCAGTCAACAGTTGTTGTAATTGTGTACGCTTACCCAAATCTTGATAAACAGCATCCACCTCCCATCCCCAATTAGCTTGATCAGGAGATGGTTCTAATAGAGGATCGGTGTAAGTGTAGGCAATGATTTTCATTGGGCTTTGAGAGTCAAAAGTCAAGAGATAGTAATTATTTTCTTAATTGTCCCCCTTGTCCCCCCTGTCCGTTGTCAACTGTCCACTGCCCCCTGTCCCCTACTCCCTTTACTGCTGACTCAGCTCGATAATGTTGCCATCAGGGTCTTGGGTGAACAGGGCAGGACGACCCGAAGCACTGGCTTGAATGCGATAATTCTGATTGAGCAATTCTTGTTTGGCGATATTTAAATCAGTAACTGATAAAGCAATATGGGGGTTGCGTCCCCATTTTTCGTTTGGGTTTTCGGTGGGGACTGTTGGTGCAACTATCAAGTGAATTTGATAGTTACCCACTTGATACCATGCACCAGAGTAGTTCAGGGAACGCTCAACTTTGGATAATCCCAATACTTTGCTATAAAAATGTTCAGAGCGTTCTAAGTCAGTGACGAGTATGGCTGTATGGAGACTCTGGGTAATCTGCATTGTTGGTAAGGTGCGATCGCGTTTACTTAAATTTTGACTTATTTAATCCACGAAAGATGCAGAAAAGGGGGGAGAGGGGAAATGCTAGGACGTGCAGAGGGCTAATCGCACTTATCTCTCACACCTTTAAGCTAATCTATCAGTAGAGATTTTCTACCAATATCATCACAGGCTTGTATATTTGTTAAATATTTGAATAAATAATTGAGATAATTATCACTAGTATTAAATACTGAATGCTAGTTAGTATTAACTTTTAAGCCCTTAGTGGATAGCAGAGCGCTAGGGTCATCGGTCAATAGGTTGAAGTTTTCTCCTTCTCTCCTCTAAAGTATCTTATTTTATTTGAATCCTCATTATTCTCAGAAAAGTCTCAAGCTGATTCCTAAATTCCTAATGAAACACCATGCACTAAATCAGATTTTTAATAAAGCTTCTTTTCCACGTAAGTTTGAATGCTTGGAACTAGATAATAATTTCCGTATTATAGATACATCCGAGCAAGTGCAACGATTTACTGCACATCCAGAGGAGATGATGCTGGGTAACGATATTCGGCTAAGTTTTCCTGAGTTTATAGGGCTTGAAGACGTAATGAAATCTATCTTGCAAGGACAGCAGGAACTGTTTGAATTACAAAATATTAGGCGATTTTATGAAAATCAAGCCGATGTATATATGAATTTATATATCATCGGTGAACAGCATGAAAAGGAACCGGAAAATAAATTAATTATCCTGATTGAAGATATAACTGAGAGGATGGTTTTACAACAAAGGTTAGCACAGCGAGCAAATGAAGCTAATTTGTTGTCAAGTGCTTTAATAGCATATAAAAATTACATGGATAAAGTTCTTGCTTCAATTGCAGATGCTTTATTAGTAATAAGTAGTTCAGGAAAAATTAAAAAAATAAATTATGCGACTCAAAAATTATTCGGTTTTAGTGAAAAAGAATTAATTAATCAGTCTGTCTCTCTAATAATTGATGACAACCAATTATTTTCAAATGCGATTCAGCATAACTCCTTATTTGAACAACACTTTCAAAATTTAGAGGTAGTTTGTAGAACTAAAACAAAAGAAAAACTCTTAGTAGCTTTTTCTTGCTCAGTTATTCATAAAAAAATAGAGGGATTAGAAGATATTGTCTATATTGGTCGAGATATAACCTTGCAGCGCCGTAGGGAAGAACGTACTATTGCTCAGTACGCTATAACTCGTATATTATCAGAATCTCAAAGTGTCAAACAGGCAATTCCACAAATTTTACAATCAATTTGTCAAAGCATAGGATGGGATTTAGGAGAGCTATGGACGCCTAGCCAATATATTAGTCAATCAGTACAAGGATACAGTACCAACGTAATACTAAGGTGTGTGGAAATTTGGTCAAGTCGATTAATTTCTGTGCGAGAGTTTAAAGCAATTACTTGGCAGACCACCTATACCCCTGGTGTTGGATTACCTGGGCGAATTTGGACAAGACTTTCTCCGCTGTGGATTAGAGATATTACAGAAGATAGTGATTTACGGCGATCGCAACCCGCGAGTGAAGCTGGATTACATGGTGCATTTGGCTTTCCCATTTTAGATGAGGACAACATCTTAGGCGTAATGGTTTTCTTTAGCCGAGAGGTGCAACCAAAAGATCCAGACCTCCTGCAAATGATGGCTTCTATTGGTAGTCAAATTGCCCAATTTATCAAACGCAGACAAGCAGAAGATGCTCTTGTAGAAAGTGAAGAACGATATCGAGATTTATTTGAGAATGCTAACGACCTGATTCAATCTGTTAATGCCTACGGTCGTTTTTTGTATGTCAATCGTGCGTGGCAAGAAACTTTGGGATATAACGAAGCAGAAATTGCTGATATGAATGTATTTGACATTATACATCCAAATTATAAACAATACTGTTGGCAAAAGTTTTATAGTGTAATGTCAGGAGAAAAGTTAGAGCAAATAAAAGCTGCATTCATTACTAAAGATGGTCAAACAATCTTCTTAGAAGGAAATATTAACTGTAAATTTTTAGAAGGTCATCCAGTTGCGACTCGTGGCATTTTTCGCAACATCACCCAGCGACTAGCAGCAGAAGAAGCACTACATTATCAACAACAAAATGAACGTCTGTTATTAAATATTTTGCCAGCCGCAACTTCTGATCGCTACAAAGAACCAGCAAGTAACACTGCCGAAAACTTTACAGATATCACAGTTTTATATGCAGATATCATTGGCCATACCGAAATCGCCGCTTCTGTAAGTGCTATTCAACTGGTAAACTTGCTCAACCATATTTTCTCAGCCTTTGATCGCCTCACGGAACAATATGATTTAGAGAAAATTAAGACGATTGAAGATGCTTATGTGGTGATAGCTGGCTTAGCTAGACAACGCCCAGATCACGCACAAGCGATCGCTCAAATCGCACTAGATATGCAAGAAGCGATCGCTCTATTTAATGCTGAGTACCACCAAAACTTCAGTATTAGCATTGGCATTCATAGCAGTTCTGTTAATCTCTGGGAAAAAACCGTGAATGTTGCCAGCGACATGGAATCTCAAGGTATTCCTGGCAAAATCCAAGTCACAGAAGAAACTTACAATCGCTTGCGTGATGACTTTTTGTTTGAAAAGCGAGGCGAAATTGAAGTCCCAGGTAAAGGAACAATCGCAACTTATCTATATAATTGGGCAGAAGTAGAGTAGTACTTTTACACTATTTACTAAAACATTTGCGTCAAACATACCCGACTAATTTAGTCGGGTATGTTTGACTAGTATTTTTGCTCGTGTTAGTATCAGTCGAAGTTGACGACAAACAGGGAAAGCTCGTTTATGACTCAGGCAACAACAACTCAAACAACCGCTGCCGCCTTTCATGCCTTGAAGTGTAAAGAATGTGGGGCAGAATATGAACTCAAAGCCAGCAATGTTTGTGAGTTATGCTTTGGGCCATTAGAAGTGAAGTACGACTACGACCTTCTACGTCGCACCGTCACTCGTGAAAAAATTCAAGCTGGGCCAAACTCCATTTGGCGTTACCGTCCTTTTTTACCTGTCGCAACTGATAACGTTATAGATGTGGGAACTGGTATGACTCCCTTGGTTCGTTCCCATCGTCTTGCGCGTCGCCTGGGTCTAAACAAGCTTTATATCAAAAATGATGCCGTCAATATGCCCACCCTCAGCTTCAAGGATCGGGTGGTATCAGTCGCTCTGAGTCGGGCGCGAGAATTGGGCTTTTCGACTGTTTCCTGTGCTAGCACGGGTAACTTGGCAAATTCGACAGCGGCGATCGCCGCTCACGCTGGTTTAGACTGCTGTGTGTTTATCCCCGCAGATTTAGAAGCTGGGAAAATCCTGGGTAGCCTAATTTATAGCCCCACCCTCATGGCTGTGAAAGGCAACTACGATCAGGTAAACCGCCTCTGTTGTGAGGTTGCTAATACACATGGCTGGGGTTTTGTCAATATCAATTTACGTCCTTACTATTCTGAAGGTTCTAAGACACTGGGATTTGAAGTTATAGAACAGCTGGGTTGGCAGCTACCAGATCATATAGTTGCACCTCTAGCTTCTGGTTCACTGTTCACCAAAATCTACAAAGGCTTCCAAGAATTCGTAGAAGTTGGTTTAGTAGAAGGTAAGAGCGTGCGTTTCAGCGGCGCTCAAGCTGAAGGCTGTTCCCCCATTGCCCAAGCATATAAAGAAGGGCGCGACTTTATCAAGCCAGTCAAACCTAATACAATTGCTAAGTCATTAGCGATCGGCAACCCAGCAGATGGTATTTATGCTATAGAGATTGCTCAGAAAACTAACGGTAATATTGAATCAGTTAATGATGCAGAAATTATTGAAGGCATCAAGCTACTAGCAGAAACTGAAGGCATCTTCACAGAAACCGCCGGAGGTACAACCGTTGCAGTGCTGAAAAAATTGGTAGAAGCTGGCAAAATTGATCCAGATGAGACTACCGTTGTTTATATCACTGGCAATGGCTTGAAAACCCAAGAAGCAGTTCAAGGCTACGTTGGCGAACCTTTGACGATTGACGCCAAACTCGATAGTTTTGAACGCGCCCTAGAGCGATCGCGTACACTAGACCGCTTGGAATGGCAACAAGTCCTCGTTTAATTAGGAGTTATGAGTTAGTTATGAGTTTTTTATTCTTAACTCCTCACTCCTCACTCCTCACTATTAACTCTTAACTTTCTTCTGCTATGACCGTAAAAGTTTTAGTTCCTACTGTTCTTCAAAGTTTGACTCATAACCAAGCTACTATCGAATCCAATGGCAGTACCATTACTGAACTTTTGGATTCTTTAGAACAAAGCTTTCCTGGCTTCAAATCGCGATTGTGTGATGAAAAAGGACAGCTACGGCGGTTTGTGAATTTTTACCTGAATGACGAAGATATCCGCCATTTAGATGGAGCAGATACACACTTGAAAGATGGTGATGAAGTAAGTATTGTACCTGCTGTTGCAGGTGGCTGATACAGAAAACATCTGTATTTAGTATGTAAATTTTATAGGCTTACGTTAGTAGGGACACAACAATATTGTGTCCCTAAATTGTAGCTATGCAACAATTACCTGAGAGGTAATTTATAAAGTAAAAATAAAATTAATCTAGGGGAGCCAGTGCGTTGCGTGGGCGGGTTTCCCGAGTTGAGGCGACTGACACCAATTTGAAAAAAGAATGTAACAAATAGACCATATTGTAGAGACGCGATTCATCGCGTCTTAAACCAGGGATGTGTTGTAATCATTAATTGAATTGGTATGACATTGTGTTAAGCGCATATTTCAATCTAATTGATCACAAATAATATTATTAAAGCGCTTAACGCACCGCCAGCAACAGGTGCGTTAAGCTAAAGCCTTGCCACGCCACTACATTAATTACTTAACACCAGATAATAAGCCAAACCGGACTAACCCGCGTTCATAACCGCGACGCATTAATCCAAGCGACAACGCCCCTTGGATGGTAGTCCAACCGGCATTTAGTAAGCCCCAAAGCGCTTGGGGAGTAAACGCGGAATCAATCACCACATTCCAAAATGGGGCAACAGCTTGCGACCAATCAGCAGTCCGGATATTGTTTAACGGAAGTTGACGCGCAATTCTTTCATACTCTGGCAAAGAAATCACATAAGGCAAACAATAGACTCGATAAATATCCTGCAAGTGCTTTTGTTCATCCGCCGTTAATGGTAAATTATCCGTCGGTCGATGACACCAAGTCACCATAATTAACTTGCCACTTGGTTTCAGTACCCGATAGCACTCTTGGAGAAACTTGGTTTTATCTGGCATATGTTCACCACTTTCCAGTGACCAAACCAAGTCAAAAGAATTATCAGCAAAGGGCATTGCTTGAGCATTTGCCACCTGGAATTGTGTTCTTAGACTCAAATTAGCTTCCAAAGCTCGTTCTGTTGCTCTAGAGGCTTGTACAGGACTCAGTGTAATACCTGTCGCTTTAGCATTAAACTTTTCTGCTAGGTATAAAGAACTGCCACCAATACCACAACCAACATCCAGGATATTTTCTGCCGTCTGTACCCCTGCCCAATTCAGGATTTCTTCAATTAAATCAATTTGAGCCTGACGGCGGTCTTTTTGTTGTGTACCATCAGCGCCGTAATAGCCGTGGTGCATATGTTCGCCCCAAATCTGTTCCCACAGACCGGAAGAAGCATCATAGAATTGCTGTATTTGCTGGTAAAGTGTAGCACTCATGAATAAAACAGTATGTATGTAAGACGAAGCGGAATTAAAAAAACATACTGCTTAGGTTACCATGTATGTTTTTAATTAAATTAGGGTATTTTTGCTTCCAGCTAGGCTAAACCGCATTTATTCTCACTGAATAAAACTTGTGTATTTTACCTTAATAAGCTGCTTTTGCTGGGATGCCCAACAAGATTGAATTTTGAATTACTTATGACTGTTTCTCGCACAGTTTGCTTAGGATTTCTAGCTGTCATCGCAATGGGAACAATCCTGCTAATGATGCCTTTCTCAACTAGCAATGGTAGTTGGAATGACCCAATTGTCGCATTGTTCACCTCAACATCCGCAGTTTGTGTTACTGGTTTATCAGTAGTTGATCCTGGTACTTATTTTTCTTTTTGGGGGCAGTTGTTTATTACACTGTTAGTTCAAATTGGCGGGTTGGGCTACATGACAAGCACCACTTTTTTAATTTTGCTAATTGGGCGTAGGTTTGACCTACGGCAAAAAATAGCAATTCAACAAGCTTTAGACCGACCAGGAATCAGCGGTAGCGCTCAAGTAATTCGTTCAATTATTGCCACAACTCTCATTTTTGAAATTACTGGAACATTTTTGCTTTTACCAGCTTTTGTCCCTAATTATGGATGGGATAAAGGATTGTGGTTAGCTATTTTTCATAGTATTAATTCTTGGAATAATGCAGGTTTTAGTTTATTTAAAGATAACTTGATTGGTTATCAGTCATCTTTTTTAGTAGTATTTACTGTAACCATACTAATTATCTTTGGGGGAATAGGTTATCAAGTAATTTTAGAAATGTACATTTGGTTACGCGATCGCTTCCAGAAAAAACCAGCTAAATTAGTACTTTCACTAGATTTTAAAGTGGCAACCAGCACAACAATATTGCTATTATTTATAGGAACAATTGCCTTTTTATGTATAGAGGCAAGAAATCCTGAAACCTTTGGATCTTTAAATCTTCGTGACCAGTTGTTATTAGCTTGGTTTCAATCAGTTACTCCTAGAACTGCTGGTTTTAACACCATTGATATCGGCAAAATGACCACTGCGGGTCTATTTATTACCATTGCGCTGATGTTTCTTGGTGCTAGCCCTGGCGGTACAGGAGGCGGTATTAAAACTACAACTTTGAGAGTATTGACCAGTTGCACTCAAGCAATTCTTCAAGGAAAAGAAGAAGTTTTATTATATGAACGCAAAATAGCAATACCTTTAATTTTAAAAGCTGTTGGTGTATTGGTTGGTTCAATAGCGATCGTTATTTTATCTACAATTTTTATTGCCGTCACAGATCCAGAACTAGATTTTATCCAAATTCTGTTTGAAGTAGTATCAGCTTTCGCCACCGTGGGCCTTTCTACAGGCATCACCGCTAGTGTTTC
Source organism: Nostoc sp. UHCC 0302 (assembly GCF_038096175.1). Classification (NCBI taxonomy): domain Bacteria; kingdom Bacillati; phylum Cyanobacteriota; class Cyanophyceae; order Nostocales; family Nostocaceae; genus Nostoc; species Nostoc sp. UHCC 0302. The sequence continues at coordinate 4,055,171 of NZ_CP151099.1, read as the reverse complement.
CACAGCAGCAAAACTTATATTAGTTATTACTATGTATATTGGCAGAGTCGGTGTATTACTACTCATGTCAGCAGCACTAGGAGACCCGCGACCAAGCAGAATTCGCTATCCTGAAGAGAATTTACTAGTGGGATAGCTTTAAAAAAGTAGATGGATAGGAAGAGCATAATTCTTTCAAATGACAAATACAAATGACAAATGACAAAACTGATAAAATATACATCATCCGGCAAAAAATAAAATTTTTAATTCATGCGGTATAACCGCTTTTTGTCCTAGATCCAGGGAGCCATAATAAGGATAATAAATGTGAATTTGTCATCATTAAGTTTTTTTCGCAGTTTACGTAAAGATAACCACCAGTTTGCTGTAATTGGGTTAGGTCGTTTTGGTCGGTCTGTCTGTTCAACACTGCACAAATTCGGCTATCAAGTACTAGCTACAGATATTGATGAAAAACGGGTTTCAGAAGCATTAACAGAAGAAATAGTTGCTCATGCCTTGCAGCTAGACTCTACCGAACCAGCCGCACTAAGAGAAGCTGGAGTTTTTGAATTTGATACAGTAATTGTGGCGATTGGCAACTATATTCAGGAAAGTATTATCACTACACTGAATGTGAAAGAAGCTGGTGTACCCCACGTAGTTGCTAAAGCTTCAAGTGAAGTTCATTGTAAGCTATTGCGGCGAGTGGGAGCAGATCATGTTGTTTTTCCTGAGTACGAAGCGGGTTGTGCCTTAGCGCGTACACTTACTAAACCAGCAATTTTAGAGCGATTTGATCTCGACCCAGATAATAGTATTGTAGAGTTGATTGTTCCTGATGAATTTCATGGTAAAACTATCAGCGAACTTCAACTTCGTAACCGCTATGGTTTGAATTTGCTGGCAGTGAGCCAAGATGGTAAATTTCAAATTAATCCTGAGCCGACTAAGCGATTAGAACGCGGTTCAGCAATGGTAGTTATTGGCTGCAACAAAGATATTAATCGCTTGCCAATTTAATAAAGTTAGGAGTCGAGACGCGATTATATTCTTACGAGAAGCCGCTCTTCGAGCGTCTACGCGTTTGTACAGAAGTTTGGAGTAGAGACGCGATTAATCGCGTCTCTACAGGAGTTGGAAGCTAGGAGTTGTTATACCAATTCTCTAAATGCAAGCAGCACATCGTTCGTACTAGCGCTTAAGCGCAATTCCTTGCCTGATTGAAGCTTCGGCTACGCTCAGTGTTGAATCTGTCATCACATTTTAGAAAAACGGTATTAGTTATCTACTAACTCCTAACTTCTCAGTTTAATAACTCCGAAATTATTTACTAGGGCTTAATAAAGTAGGCTGTTGTTCAACTTCAGGCACATCGCTAGGAATTGCGTGTTTCTCTTGAGGGATTTCTGGTTGCTTTAGTGTTTGTGACTCAGGTGTTGGCGCTACATTACTAGTAGGGGTCGAAGTTTGGGAAGGAGTGGCTGTTTGACTAGCTTGAGGTTGTTCTCTTTTCTGAGCAATTTGCTGTATTAGCTGCTCAATTTTATCAACTTGCTCAACATTGCCTTGTTGACGGTACTCGTTACGGGCGCGTTTCAAGGCTGCACTAGCTTTCTTGAGATCACCTTGATTGTATAAAGTCACACCCAAGTTGTAGAAAGCTGAGGCATTCTTGGGATTTTGGCGAATAGCTTGTAGATAAACAGCAATAGCCTCAGATGGTTGACCTTGCAGTGCTATCAAACTTCCCAAGTTGCTATAAGCTGTGGTATTTTTAGGGTCTAGTTGCAAGACTTGCCGATAAGCTGCGATCGCTTCCTCTGCTTTTCCTTGTTCTTGCAAGGCAAGTGCTAAGTTAAAGTAAGCATTTGCATTGTTCCTATCTAAATTAATTGCTTGTTGGTATGCAGCGATCGCAGGCTCTAACTGTCCTTGTTGGTACAATGCTAATCCCAAATTATACTGAGCTGCTGCCCTTGTAGGATCTATCAAAAGGGCCTGTTTATACATAGTAATCGCTGCTTCTTTTTCTCCTTGTCGGTGCAACGCTAACCCTAAGTTGTAATAAGCTTCACTAAAATTGGGATTAATTTTAACCGCTTGGGCGTATTCTTCTACCGCTGCGTCTAAGCGATTTTGCTGCATCAAGATATTGCCCAAAAAATTCCGTGCTGCCCCAAGATTGGGGTCATGCTGCAACGCTTGGCGAAAAGCATTCTCTGCACCCTCTAAATCATTGCGGTTATATCGCGTGACTCCCTGCTGGTAAAAGCTAGCTGCTTGGAGATCCTGAGAAATCACACTTTCTGCCAGCAGCTTGCTTCCTGGGAAATTAGTAATTATTGGTGCAGCCAAAACTAAAATCGCAGATGCAGCACAGAGAAGATTGAGGTGCGGCTTTTGCCAATTAGAAACTTGGTGACATACCACCGTGGGAAAGCAGCAAAACCACTGTTGAAGTTGATGCTGTTTATACATAAAATGGCAGCTCTGTACTTGTTGTTAAATCCTCATAAGTCAGAGTACCCAGAATAAAATTCAAAATTCAAAATTCCTCACTCCCAATCTTGTACAGACGCGATTCATCGCGTCTGTACTTCTACGGCTTCTGGCAAAATCAGCATGGCATCACCAAAGGAATAAAAGCGATAACGAGAAGCGATCGCTTCTTTGTATATATTTAACAACCGTTGTCTACCAATTAGCGCACTCACCAGCATCAGCAAACTGGAACGTGGCAAGTGAAAATTTGTAATTAAACCATCTACCACCCGCCATTCATAGCCAGGATAGATAAACAGGTCAGTCTTGCCGCAAAATGGCTGTAAATCGCCAGATTGTGACGCTCCTTCTAAGGCACGTACTGCCGTTGTTCCCACAGCAATAATTCGACCGCCAGCTGCTTTAGTGGCACGAATTTGCTCCACCGTTGCCGCCGGGACTTCAATCCATTCTTCATGCATTTGGTGGGTAGTCACATCCTCCACTTCCACAGGGCGAAAAGTCCCAACACCTACGTGCAGCGTCACAAAAGCTTGATTAATTCCACGATTTTGCAACTTTTCTAGTAATTCTGGTGTAAAGTGTAGCCCTGCTGTCGGAGCTGCGATCGCTCCTGGTTGTTTAGCATAAACTGTCTGGTACTGGTCATCACCAGCTTCCGAAGCAGTGATGTAGGGTGGAAGAGGTACTTCACCGAATATTTCCAAAAGCTGTACCAAAGTTTTTCCCTCTGGTACATCAAATTGCAACAAACGTCCCCCAGTCGCTGCGTCTGTTTCTATAACCGTAGCCGTCAAGGAAGAAGAGGGGGAGACAGGGAGAGGGGGAGAGGGGGGGAAAGAAGAATTATTTTCTCCCCCACTCCCCCATTCCCCCACTCTCCCACTCCCTGAAAAAGAAAATCTCTTTGCCTCAAAAATAATCTTCGCTCCCCGTTTAAAGCGTTTTCCTGGTTTAACTAGGGCTAACCAGCAGTTATGTTGCCGTTCTTCCAACAGCAATACTTCGATTTCTGCACCAGTAGATTTACGGCCATACAACCGCGCGGGAATGACTTTCGTATTATTCATTATCAGTAAATCCCCAGGCTGTAATAGCTCAGGTAAATCACGGAAAATGTGATTCAAAGCAGCTGTTTCATTGCCTGTAGTGCGAGAATTCACTACCAATAACCGCGAACTATCTCTAGGAACTGCTGGATTTTGGGCAATCAGTTCAGGAGGTAGTTCATAATCATACCCAGCTATCGAACAATCTAATTCGACATCTTTTGCTTGTGGGCTAGAAGTATTATTCAAATCGGCTTGTGCTAATTGTTGCTCCATTTAGATTTATCTGTCTTCAAAAAACTGGTTTGAGCTTTCGCTTTTTTGGCTCATAAAAGAACTCTAAGACATGATCGCTCAATTTCATTCCTAGACTATAAGATTGATACTATTAGGTAACACGGAAACCTCAACATGAAAATTGGGTAAACCTCCCCATCAAAAAACGGGGGCTTTTACCCTACCGGAAGCAGGCATCTATTGACGAATATAGATATGTAGGATTGGCTTTGATCCCAAGCACCAACTAAACATGGAATACTTGTATTATCTGGCAAATGCCAGTCTAACTCTGAGGGTCGTTCAACACCTGCACGCTAGACCCCAGACACCAGTTGCGTTCGTCACCGTCATTCATCAAATTGATGGCTGGGTGGTTAGGATCAAACTCAGAGGTCAAGTCTCAGCTCAAGAAGATGGCGACTTTCGCGCTTTTCTGAATGAATTAGGAATTAGCTATGAGCCGCCAATGAGGGTGCAAATGGCACTTTGGAGTCTGGAAGCGGGGCAATGCCCTGTGGAGGTAATGCGTCGCTATCAGGTAGCGATCGTCTCTCATGGAAGTCCAGAGAGAGAAGAAATCGAAGCCTTTAGGCAACAGTTTGTCCGAGGATTGGGCTACTGTCCAGAAACCTTGGCATGATGCCGTTTGGCAATAAAGCGACTAGAAAATTAGTGGTGATTGGTTATTGGTAATTAAAATATTTTATTTATTACCGATTACCCATTATCAATTAAAGAGTCGAAAGCTGCTGGAATGTATTCTTGCAGCTTAAACTTGTATCCAGCTATTGATGCAGTAGCTAAAAATTCCTGGGTAACAGTAACCCCAATCAGGTTTTTTGAAATCCGTTGACAGTAGACAATAGCAACATCAAATCGACACGGGTAATCTGCTTTATCAGGGTACTGAGCCAAAAACATCTCAGCCGTACGCCAGAGTTTTGCTTGCTTTTGTGCCGTAACTGCACTTCTTCCCCCTGCATCCCAATTACCTGAACTGCGAGTTTTCACTTCAACAAATGCCAGTGTAGAGTGCTGAGTGTTGAGCGGAGGAAGTCTCTGCTCCTCTGCTCCTTTGTTATATTGGGCAATAATATCAATTTCTCCCCAGCGGCTAGAAAAGCGTCGGTGCAAAATTACCCAACCAGTAGATTGCAACCATTGGGCTACTAAGTCTTCTCCAAGGTGACCAATATCAGGATAATGAGATGGAGGACGGTTAGTCATTGACTAAAAATAGTATGAATATTAGGTTAAACACCCGAATTTGGGCAAGCATACTCAGTTTATTGCTTTGGGGAATATTTGGCATTACAGCATTTATCGGTTTTGCTCCAACTGCTTTAGCACTCGAATACAATAAGGAAATTTTAATTGAGGCTGATTTTTCAGGACGTGATTTAACAGACTCCAGCTTTACTAAAGCTAATCTCCGCCAGAGCAACTTCAGCCATGCTAACTTAAGTGGCATTAGCTTTTTTGCTGCAAATTTAGAGTCGGCAAATTTGGAGGGAGCTGATCTCAGAAATGCGACTTTAGATTCGGCTCGCCTGATTAGAGCAAATTTGACAAATGCGCTGTTAGAGGGTGCATTTGCTGCTAATGCTAAATTTGATGGTGCAATTATTGACGGAGCAGATTTTACTGATGTGCTACTGCGTCAGGATGAGCAAAATAAATTGTGCAAAGTTGCTAAAGGTACTAACCCAACTACAGGAAGAGACACGCGTGATACATTGTTTTGTCCTTAATAGTTTGTTGGGTAAACAATAGATTTGAATTGTACATGAGTAGTTTGCGATCGCCCTAACAACCCTGCATGCACTAGGCGCGATCGCAAACTGCTAATGAGTAAATTTTCTGGGATTAAAACAAAATTATATTCAGTAGCATCAAACTACGTGAAAACAGACACCATCTTTTACAGTTTGTTCCAAAGCTTCCCCAGCATTTTCTTTGAACTGATCAGCCAACCCCCAGAAACCGCAGACGCTTATCAATTCTCTTCGGTTGAAGTCAAACAACTCGCTTTCCGAATTGACGGTGTATTTATTCCTACAATGAATACGCCATCGCCACCTATCTATTTTGTGGAAGTTCAATTTCAACCTGACAAAAGGTTCTACTCTCGATCACAGAAATCTTTCTTTACCTGGATAAAACGGAATTGATTAATAATTGGTGCGGAGTCGTTGTTTATCCAACCCGGAGTGTTGATACAGGAGATACAGAAAGATATATAGAATTATTAACAAGTCAGCGGGTAAAACGTATTTATCTCGATGAATTAGACTCAGCAGAACAGTCTATTGGCATTGAGACAGTCAAGCTAGGAATTGAACCAGAGTCAACTGCTGGGATAAAAGCCAGAGAGTTGATTGACATTGCTAGAGAACAAATAGCTGATGAAATCACCCAGAGGGAAATTCTACAATTAATAGAGACGATTATTATCTACAAATTTCCGCAAAAGAGCCGCGAGGAGATTGAGCAAATGCTGGGTTTAAGTGAGTTAAAACAAACTAAAGTTTATCAGGAAGCTAAGCTAGAGGGTAAGTTAGAGGGCAAGCTTGAAGGTAAGTTAGAAGCAGTACCTTTTATGTTGAGCTTAGGCGCAACTTTAGAACAGATAGCAGAGGCTTTAGATTTAGATATTGAGCAAGTCAAACAAGTAGCTCAAAGTAGTCAGCCAAAGCAGGATACTTGATTAGGCTTAGGGCTAAGTTTCCAAAATGGTGTGACTTTGCTAGAGCAAGCCAGCCTCTTTTCTATAAATTTCCGCAAAAGAGCCGCGAGGAGATTGAGCAAATGCTGGGTTTAAGTGAGTTAAAACAAACTAAAGTTTATCAGGAAGCTAAGCTTGAAGGGAAGCTAGAGGGCAAGCTTGAAGGTAAGTTAGAAGCAGTACCTTTTATGTTGAGCTTAGGTGCAACTGTAGAACAGATAGCAGAGGCTTTAGATTTAGATATCGAGCAAGTCATAGAAGTAGCCCAAAGTAATCAGCCAAAGCAGGATACTTGATTAGGCTTAGAGGCTAAGTTTCCAAAATAGTGTGACTTTGCTAGAACAAGCCAGCCTGTTTTCTATAAATTTCTGCAAAAAGGCTAGGGAGAGATTGAGCTAAGGAAAATGCTGCCTCTCTAGCCTAGAGTAAGTCTGTAATGGAAAATTGCCGCAAGCGGTCTAGTTCCTGAAGGCGCAGTTTTTCAGCATATAAAGCTTGATAATAAGATTGATATCGCTCTGGTTCAGCTTCTGAATCGGTTTGCTGCCAAAGTTCCAAGAAGTGGCGATAGCGTTTTTCTCGTAATACTCTTTCCATACAAGCGATCGCAGCTTGAATTACTTGGGGAGTACGAAGCACTTCTTTCTTACTTTTCTCATTCAGATGAAACAAATGGGACACTAATCCCAATTCCTCAGACAACTCTAAATATCTGTCTTGAATAGTTGAGACTAAATTTACCTGCTCTCCAGTAGATTCTAAAATCTGTCGCCACAAAAATCGGTGGTGCGAAAGACTAAATTGTAAGTCTCGTTCCTCAAGTTCATTCACAATTGCTTGGCGTTGTTCTGGACAATGCAGATAAATTAGCAGCAACAAAGCCTCTGCTTGTTCTAAAAGAGTGCGATCGCCAGTTACAAGAGATTGCTTGGCTGCTAAAGCTTGCTGCTTGCGTAGCCGTGTTGTTGTCACAGGCGCAAGGTTTCGCGACCCCGGCGGAGCAATTTGAGTGAACAGATTTTCTACTCGTAAAGGTATAAGTCTGGTATCCCCTAAGCTAAGTATTTCTGCACAACGAGAAATATAGTAGTTAAGGGTATCGCTGTTGTCTATATTTTTTAGTAATTTTACTAATTGCTGAGTTACTTGCTGAAAATCAGTAGCCTGTTTTAAGTCACGGTCTTTCGTAATTTGCTGAATTTGCCAGTCAAGCCAAAGTGAGGCATTCTCTAACAGTTGGCGATAGTTGTCTGCTGTGTGGCTATGCAAATATTCATCAGCATCTTTGCCATCTGGGAGGTTGAGAATCTTTAGCTGGACTTCGCCTTTATATGCCAGTTCCGCTATTTCACCGATCGCTCTTTCTGCGGCATTTGTCCCAGCTTTATCAGCGTCAAAGTTGAGTACCAATTGTTTAGATTCAGTATACCGTAATACTAACCTTACTTGCTCCAAGCTTAATGCCGTGCCGAGTGAGGCGACGGTGTTGTTAATCCCAGCTGCATGGAGAGCGATCGCATCAAAATATCCCTCCACTACCACTGCTTGATCAACTTGAGAAATCCCAGATTTGGCTTGATCTAGGGCAAATAATGTTTTCCCTTTACTAAAAAGTTCCGTTTCTGGGGAATTTAAGTACTTGGGTTGTTCGTCGGTAAGAGTTCTCCCCCCGAAAGCGATGACGCGCCCTTGCACATCGCGGATGGGAATCATGAGGCGATCGCGAAACACATCATAATAACCGCCCCCTTCCTTACGCGCTTTAATCAACCCTGCTTTTTCTACTAGTTGCACTGGGTAGTGTTTATCTTCTACCAAATAGCGATGCAGTGTTTCCCAACTGGCGGGCGCATAACCTAAGCCAAACTGTTGAATAGTTTCTTCCTTGAGTCGGCGGTTAGATTGCAAATACTCAATCGCCTTCTGTCCTTGAGATTGTCTCAGGGCGTGTTGATAAAACTGTGCTGTTGAAGCGAGAACTTCATATAACTGCTCACGCAAAGACAATTGACGTTGTAATTCTTGCCTTTGTTCTGGTTCCAGGGTTTGCACAGGCACTTGGTAACGCCGTGCTAAATCTAGCACTACTTCCGCAAAAGAGCGCTTTCCCAATTCCATGACAAACTTAATGGCATTGCCTCCAGCTTGACAGCCGAAGCAATAGTACATTTGCTTGGTTTGGCTGACAGTAAAGCTGGGAGATTTTTCATCATGGAAGGGACATAAACCAACGAAATCTTTCCCGCGCTTGCGTAAAACTACGTACTCAGAGACGACATCTACAATGTCAGCCCGGAGTTTAACTTCTTCAATTGTGTCTGGGTGCAAGCGGGGGATTTGCATATTTTGTCATTTGTACTGAGCGAAGTCGAAGTATTGGTCACTTGTACTGAGGTTCGCGTAGCGTCTCGCAGAGAAGCCGTAAAGCCTGCGGCATAGCTACGCTTAGGGCGCAGCCTCTCGTAAAGAAGTATTGGTCATTTGTCATGAGTTATCCTCACCCTTGTCTCCCTTGACCATTTCGCATGAACTTTGGAGAAATAACAAAGTACAAATGACAAATGACTTCTGATAGCTATTATATTCTTGTTGCTAAGCCACCAATTATGTCTAGAATTGCTTACGCTTAATTTTATCAGAGGAAATACTGAAGATGGGACGTATTTTTATTTCAGCTGCTCACGGAGGCAAAGAAGCTGGAGGAATCGATCCAGGAGCGATCGCAGGTGGTACAACTGAAGCTCAAGAGATGATTCTGCTGCGGGATTTGATTGTCACGGAACTGAGAGCGCGAAATTCTGAAGTTTTGGCAGTTCCCGATGACTTGAGCGCTACTCAAACGATCGCCTGGATAAATTCTCGTGGACGTAGGGGTGATGTCGCCTTAGAAATTCAGGCTGATGCGGCTAATACTCCTTCTGTGCGCGGAGCTAGTGTTTTTTACATTGCTAACAATAGTGAGCGCAAAAGCAATGCTGGATTACTGCTAGTCGGGTTGTTGCGCCGTGTACCCCAGTTGCCAAATCGGGGAGTCAAACCAGATACAGAGAGTGGATTAGGTCGTTTAGCATTTTGTCGGCAAACAACATTACCGGCTTTATTGATGCAAGTAGCGTTTCTTAGCAGTCCAGAGGATCGCTCTTTGCTACAAACTCGTCGCCGCGATTTTGCTCTGGGCATTGCTGATGGGCTGGCATCTTGGAGCCGTGTAATTGACCCCAATGTTGAAAATCCTCAAGAACAGACTTATACAGCAATCAATATTAATATTAACGGGCAGAAATATTCAGAACAAGGAGTTTTAGTTAATGGTAATGCTTACATCCCTATTGATTTAGTAGATCGTCTGCGAATTGACCTGTCAAAAACTACTAATGTTAACAGAATTACCTATCGCAAAATTGTGTATGTTAAAGCCATTGAATTACGAGATTTTAATGTTTCAGTGAACTGGGATGCTTCAACTCGCACTGTCAGCTTGCGCTCAAATTTGACAGTTTGCCCTGGTCAATTTGACCGAGTGATGTCGAATGGTAATGCTTCAGAAGTACAGTTACAACTATTTCTGAGGAATAGCAATGAAAATGCTTTGGTCAAATTTCCTGATATACCAAAACTTTATCGAGAAGAAGCGGGTATGGAGGGAGTGAACTATGACATTGCCTTTTGCCAAATGTGTGTAGAAACTGGATTTTTACGGTTTGGCGGTGGTATCAGGCCTGAGCAAAATAACTTTGCCGGCTTAGGTGCAATTGGTGGTGGTGCAGAAGCTGCATCTTTTGAAAGCGCCAGGATTGGTGTGAGAGCGCACATCCAACACCTAAAAGCTTACGCTAGTTTAGAACCTCTTGTGAACGAAGTTGTAGATCCACGGTTTCGTTTTGTGACGCGCGGTATTGCTCCGTTGATTGAACAGCTTTCTGGTCGCTGGGCAGCAGATTTAGACTATGGTGCAAAGATTACAGCGATGCTCAAACGATTGTATGAATCAGCAGGATTGCTTTAAGTAGAGACGCGATTATACTCTTACGAGAAGCCGCTCTTCGAGCGTCTACGCGTCTGTACAGGAGTTATTTCTCCCTCATCTCGAAGAAGGAGTTAACAAAACAAACAGTGATTGTCCCATCAAGTAGTAGAGTGTTTGTAGCGAATCATAATAGTAATTTAAACTTCAGCAGTTTAGCAGAAGTATCAAGTAAAAACTTGCTTACAGAAGTGGATCTTCGTCGGGCTGTAGCAAGTTTGAAGCTATTGCGAGACAATAAAGGGTCAATGGGTCAGTTTTTGACTCCCGCCTCAGTAGCAGAATTAATGGCTGGTATGTTTAATAGGCTGGATTTGCCGGAAATATCTTTGCTTGATGCTGGAGCAGGAATTGGTTCATTACTAGCTGCTTTTGTGGCAAAAGTATGCGCCCATCAACAAACTTCAAGTTTGCGCGTTGTCGCCTATGAAATTGACCCTTTTCTAATTGGATATTTACGCCAGACTCTAGAGTTATGTGAGAAACAATGTCAGCATCTGGGTATTTCCTTCTATTACGAAATTCGTGAGACTGATTTTATCGAAGATACAGTTAGACTACTTCAAATTAGTTTTTTGAATAGTGCAAACACACCAGAATTTACTCATGCTATCCTCAATCCACCTTATTTAAAAATCAACGCTAATAGTAAAGTACGCGAATTGCTGCGTTCAATCGGTTTGGAGACTAGCAATCTTTATACTGGTTTTATGGCTGCTACAGCACAACTTCTAAAACCAAAAGGGGAGTTTGTTGCTATTACCCCGCGTAGTTTTTGCAATGGGCCTTATTTTCGTGACTTCCGTAAGATGTTTTTGGAGATGATGGCTCTACAGCAATTACATCTTTTTGAGTCACGACAAGAAGCATTTAATGACGATAATGTTTTACAGGAAACTCTCATCATCCAAGCTACGAAACAAGAACAAAAGTTTAGCAACGTAATAATCAATACTAGCTTTGGTGCTAAGGATGACTTTATTCTGTTAAACTCTGTACCATATGCAGATTTAGTCCACTTTGATGATCCAGAACAGTTCATTCATATCCTTCCAGATAGGATTAGTCAGCAAATTGTGCAACGAATGTCGCTTTTCACTTGCACATTAAAAGACTTGGAACTGACAGTTTCAACTGGACGGGTTGTTGATTTTCGAGCAAAAGATTATTTAAGAACAAATTCAGAAAAAAACACTGTTCCTTTGATTTACCCGGTTAATTTCTCGGTTGGATATGTAGAACATCCAAAAATAACTAAAAAGCCTCAAGCTATAGCGCATACAGCAGAAACAGAGAAGCTGTTAATACCAAATGAGCATTACGTCTTATGCAAAAGATTCTCCTCCAAAGAAGAGAAAAGACGGATTGTTGCGGTGGTTTATGATGCCGACCAATTTGATTATGCTTATGTCGGTTTTGAAAATCATTTGAATTACTTTCATAAAGATGGGCGTGGACTTAGCCTTACCTTAGCTCGTGGGCTTGCTGTTTATCTCAATTCAACCCTGGTTGATTCTTTCTTTCGATTGTTTAATGGGCATACTCAGGTCAATGCCACAGATTTACGACAATTAAAGTACCCTACTTTAGAACAGTTATTATCTTTAGGTACTGAGATTAAACAGCAGTTTCCCTCTGTGCGAGAAATTGATGAACTTATAGAAGATAAGCTACTGAGTATGACAAATCAGTCAAGCAATAACCCGATCGCAATTAAGTCTCGAATTGATGAAGCACTGCAAATCCTAGCTTATTTAGGCTTTCCCAAAGGACAACTTAATGATCGCTCAGCCTTAACTCTTCTAGCATTGCTTGACTTAAAACCGTTAGACTCTTGGCAATCAGCAGCTTCCCCTTTAATGGGAATTACGCCGATGATGGACTTCATGGCTCAGTACTATGGCAAAACTTATAAGCCTAATACAAGAGAAACAGTTCGCCGCCAGACAGTACATCAATTTCTTGATGCAGCTTTGATAGTTGTTAATCCAGATGATCCGAGCCGTCCTATCAACAGCCCCAAAACTGTTTATCAGATTGAAGAGAGTGCGCTTGAACTATTACGAACTTACGGTACTGGTGAATGGGAAAAGAGCATCCGCACTTACCTTGCTTCGATTGAAACCTTGAAAAAGCAGTATGCTCAAGAGCGTGAAATGTCTCGCATTCCAATAGTAATTGACGGTAAAATTAAAACTTTATCGCCTGGTGGCCAGAATATTTTAATTGAGAAAATTATTACTGATTTTGCTCCTCGTTTTACTCCTGGTGGAAAGCTTATCTATATTGGTGATACAGATGAAAAGTTTGCTCACTTTGATGAAGTAGCGTTAACAGATTTAGGTGTTACTGTCGATTCTCACGGTAAAATGCCAGATGTCATCATTCATTTAATCACAAGTAACTGGTTAGTGTTGATTGAAGCTGTAACGTCACATGGCCCAATTAATCCTAAGCGAAAGAAGGAACTTGAAACTTTATTCCAAGGAATCAAAGTACCTCTGGTTATGGTGACAACATTTCTTAGCTGTAAGGCAATGGTAGAATACTTGGCAGATATTGCTTGGGAAACAGATGTCTGGGTTGCTGAAGATGCAACCCACTTAATTCACTTCAATGGTGAATATTTATTACAGGCTTACCAAAGAGGAAAGAAGAAAACTTCTTAAATATACTAATTGATACCAATTCTTTGGAAGAATAACTTTTGTAGTAGAAGTCACTACAAATTCTACTGACGCACATCCTAAGTTGTAGCTGCTTTGCTGCCGTTGCCGTTGACAGTAGCAACAAATGACGGTTGTTGTGTGGGAGCTGGCGACTCGCCTCGCAGTCCCCTGCGGCGCTGGCTTTTAGGAACACCTCCCGCCATACCATACTCCACACTGCTTTTGCCATATCGAGTCCCAACTGCCATTAGCATATGCTCTGCCATATCTGCTAATTCGTCTTCTGTTTCTAGCATTTCGCGATACAACTTATCTAGGTTAGAAAGAGCAGTGTTGTACGCATTCTCTTGAGTTCGCATCGTCTCAATTAGAGTTGAGAAGGCAGGCTGGGTGAGTCCATTGCCTAAATCTAAATTCACACCAATTGAATTAATGCCAGCTGCGCGACGTACTGCCTTTTCTAACACTTGAGAGCTTCTTTTTTTCCGAGCCATTATGTACACCTTTTATGAGGTAAAGTTAATATTCTTTACTTTAAAAAATTTACGTATTGATCAGCCTGAGAGAATTCCGGCAAATCTCTAATGGCTTTTGCTACACGGCAAGAGTTGTAATGAATGCGCGATTTACTGAAATGAGTAAGCAAACTCCAGTTTGAGAAAGCAATATCTGTAAATGCTTGCTGAATCTACTGAAATGAGTAAGCAAACCCCAGTTTGAGAAAGCAATATCTGTAAATGCTTGCTGAATCTACTGAAATGAGTAAGCAAACTCCAGTTTGAGAAAGCAATATCTGTAAATGCTTGCTGAATTTACTGAAATGAGTAAGCAATTAAACATTTTGAGTAAGCAAACTGGGGTTTGAGTAAGCAATATCTGTTTTTGCTTATTGAATTCAACTTAATCAGCAAAGGCAAAGCGTATAAGAGATTTATCTGTTCTTTAGTGCGATGTCTACGACGGGCTACGCCTACGCATTTTGTGTAATACCAAAAGCGATCGCGTTAAGTGGTGCGGTGACGGATTCCAGTAATGTTAGGACTTAGGCATTCGCAACAAAAAACAAGGCTTTGCGTTCGCGTAGCGTGTCCGAAGGACTTATGCTTCCGAAATTACATTCTGAAAAGTCTCGGTAGTTTGTTATACTCAAGACTAGCCTCTCAAGGTTGGGAAAAATTTTAGCTAAAAACTCCTTTTTAACCTCTTGACTTTACGCTTCACCTAAGTTCTAAGCAGTGGCTTTCTTAGATTCAGAACTTTTTAAGACAGAGAAGGCAGAGAGAATAGTCACCTCTATTACAAAAAAGGAAAATGGAAAATAATATCTTTACAAAATTAGCTACTATAAGCGCTGGAGCCGCTTTGAGCTTGGCGTTGATTGGAGTTAAATCTGCTCAAGCAGTACCTTTGTATTCTATTACTGATTTAGGTTCTTTTGGTGGCTATCCTGGCTTATCCCCAAACAGAATTAATGATGTTGGTCAAGTGATTCTTAATAATGAGAAAAGTTTTTTATGGTCAAATGGTAATCTTACTGATTTAACAGCGTTCAATAGCATAAATGGTATTGTTCTTGATATTAATAATAGTGGTCAAATAGTAGGTACTTCTTCAGACTTAAATGGAGATCATCCTCTTTTAGGTAATCAAAATATTGTTACTGATCTAGGCTCTTTTAACGGCATTACTAATTTCAACAGGGCAGAAGCAATTAACGATTTAGGTCACGTAGTTGGTAGTGTATTGTTCACCAACTCAAAAGGTCAAGATCAATTTTTAGGCTGGTTGTGGAAAAACGGTATTAAAACAGGTTTAACTTCTTCTAATAATCCATCTTGCATTCCTACAGAAATTAATAATTTAGGTCAAATTGCTGGTATCTCTGTGCCTCTCAGAAAACCGCCTGTTTTTGGCTCTAGTGCTGTTGTATTAACTCAAGGTCAAGTAGTTGAATTACCTGCACTGGATGGGTCTTCGGAGAATAGTGCTTCCGATATTAATAACGTAGGACAGGTGGTTGGATCGTCAAATGGTGAAGCTGTATTGTGGTCTAATGGTGATGTATTTGGCTTAGGTATTCTTGGTTCTAATGAAAATACTTATAGTGTAGCTACAGGCATTAATGACTTGGGTCAGGTAATTGGGTACTCAAGTATTTCTGAAATTTCTCCTCTAACTGGACAACGCCATCCTTTCTTGTGGGATGGTCAACTACAGGATCTTAATAATTTAATTGTTGATAATTTGAATTGGGAACTAGAGGATGCAAGGGATATTAACAATAAAGGGCAAATTGTAGGTAGAGGTTTCTTAAATGGTCAATCTCATGCTTATCTTCTAACACCCCTAGTGGTTTCTGAATCAGTTCCAGAACCTAAATCAACCTTGGGTCTACTAAGCTTAGCTGCCATAAGTATTGGTTTAGGATTCAAGCGCAAAAGACAATAGAAAATAATTCCTTTTCCTTCATACGAAATTATTGCTAAAAATATAAACTTCAGAGCGTACAAATATACACCCCTAAAGGCAATTGATTTATTGCAAATATTTATGAAAATTATATTATAACTAGAGCTAAAATAATAAAAATTTATAAATAGTAGAGACGTTGCACTGCAACGTCTCTACTTCTGGATTTATTGCAATCATTAATTGAATCGGTCTAATTAGGCTGATTTAAAAAATCGGATAATTTCGCGGACATGATCGAGAAATTGTCCATCGGTGGAAAGTTCTGCGATCGCATTTCTTGCTTCCCGCGTCAGTCGTTCATGTTCAGTTTGGTTTGTCGCTCGTAATTGTTCTAAATTGGCAGCAATCTGAGCTAATTCTCTACGAGTTGTTTCGGCAAAGCGTTGTTGAGTGGCTGGCAATGAGTCAGGTTGTTCTGAATTAAGTTGGTCTTCTATTTGCCGAACTTTCTCTTCTAAAAAATTAAAGCGATCACGAAGTTCGACAATATCTTCACGGGGATACTTCCATTCTTGGCGAATCATCGCTAATCGTGCATATAAATATTCGTAAGCCCGAATTGCTGGACGCAAAATAGTTAGTAACAAAGCTGCACCAGAACTGACATATCCCACGGTACTAATACCAGTAGCAGCCAGAGTATAAAGACCAACAGTTGAGAACAAGTGTAAGGCGATCGCCACCCAAAGCGATCGCTTTGCCAACAAGTTAACGTACTTGACTTGTTTCTGATCAACTGGAATTCCTTTCTCCTGCGACTGTGCTGCTTCTGCTAAAACTTCTTTGGCTTGAAAATGCACATTCCACGGTACGGTAACAATTACTAACAGCCACCAAAAACTTGCACCACCAATCACCCAATCGAGAAAATTACCAGCAGGTATGTGCAACCATTGCAGTAAGCCAAAAGCTACCAGCACCGTAACCACAATTCCAACAATTGAACTAATGAAAAAATTAATATACATTTTGCCCTGTCTCCGATGAAACCATCACCTCGATCATGGCTATGAGTTCTCAGTTATACAAATATATTTGTGATGGTTCTTCTAGCTGCACATACATATATAAATAAAATGAACCACTACTTAGAAATAAATAAGAGAGAAATAATGGAATACTGCTTTGTAGAGTTTCAAGTAGATGATTTAAAAAGATTTAATACTCTTTGTCAAGTTTTCAACGAAATTAAGAAAGATAAAGACAACAATTCTTGGCGTAATGAAGAAGATTGGCTAATTTTTTTTGATCACAAAGCACTATCACATTTTTGGTGGCCAAGTGGAGAGGAAGAGACTGAATATTACCGCCGCTGGTTTGCAACACCTGTAGAACAGAGGTGGACAGATCTTAGTCTTGAAACTCCTTGGGACTTTGAGTCTATGTTTGATGCTTTTCAAAATTGTGAATATCAATTAATTGCTTGTAGTATGGTTTCTGCCGATAAAGCTAGACTTGAGTTTGAACCCTTTAGCTATCCCTATGGCGGAACTGGTGCAATACAGGCGTTAGTTGAATCCTTTGATTTTGTAATTCTTGCAGAAGATGACGGTACAGGATACACAGAATTTCACTAGGCTTCTCTATGCCTCTACGTGAAACAAAAAAATATTTATCCAATAAGTTTCTTATTACCCTTTTCTCAAAGTAACAACAGAAACACTTGTGATAGTTTTGATAGTTGCACATACTTGCTATTGAATTAAATAGCTACGCCAAATGCGTTGACTATCTTTGCTAGTCTTTTCTGGAAGTAGCAACCGCCAAGTTTTGCCTTCTTGCTGAATTTGTAAGTAAACTTCAAACGGTTTTTTGGGTTGCGTTAACTCTCTTTTTGGTAGCTTGGCAATCAAGTCATAAGTTCCTAGAACACGGAAAGCTGGTAAATTTTCAATTGTTATGGGTTGTTCTTGCTTAATAGATAAACGCTTGATTTCAAAGCTTCGGAAATCTAAATCTAGCTTTTGGTTGAGTTGCTGTTGAGTTTGCTTTAACTCAAGTGCGATCGCTTTCTGTACTAACTCGCTAGTCGGTAGCAGCCCAATACTGCCACAAGCTGTCAATAGCACCAGCAATATTGCTGTCAAAACTAACCGCACCATCTTACTTCAGATATACTACTCAGGGTTAGTATAGCTGTAGTTGCATAAATTCTCTCATTTACTATGTCAACACAAAGTATTGGTCTTGATAACCAACTTTACGACTACCTTTTAGCTACTTCTGTGCGAGAACCTGAAATTCTTTGGAAGTTGCGTCAAGAAACTGCCAGACATCCCAGAAGCGGAATGCAGATTTCACCAGAACAAGGTCAGTTCATGAGGCTTTTGGTGCAGTTGATTGGAGCGAAAAAAACCCTGGAAGTAGGCGTATTTACTGGTTACAGTTCACTTTCTGTCGCTTTGGCGCTACCTGCTGATGGTAAGATTATTGCTTGTGATGTCAGTGAGGAATTTACAGCGATCGCTCGGCGATATTGGCAGCAGGCAGGAGTTGCTGACAAAGTTGACTTGCGTTTGGCTCCAGCCTTGAAAACTTTAGATGCACTCTTAGCAGATGGGCAAGCCGAGACGTTTGATTTTGCTTTTATTGACGCGGATAAAGAAAATTATGATGGATATTACGAGCGATCGCTGCAATTAGTGCGTCCGGGTGGATTAATTGCTATTGATAATGTTTTGTGGTCTGGACAAGTTGCCGATCCCCAAATTCAAGATGAAAGTACCCAAGCTATCCGCGCCTTGAATGAGAAGTTACACGATGATGAACGGATAACATTGTCTCTTGTGCCAATTGGAGATGGACTTACCCTAGCACTCAAGCGGCATTCTAATTCGTAATGAAGAGAAACTCAATTTAAATAAAGTAGGGTAGCGTAACTCTGCTACCCTACCGTGTGTTACTTTTAGTGCAACTCAGCTATGGTTAGAAGTTGAAGCCAACTCCCAGTTGCAGCCCAAGATCAGTTTCATCCAGAAAAGCTGCACTTGCAGCACCGTTGAGTGTAAATCGAGAGCCTAAAGGAATATCTACACCACCAGTTAACAACAATCCCACCTGAGCGTCATCATTGGTTTTAATAGCTACGCCAGCACCTGCATAAGGAGATACGGGGAAAACTTGTCCAGTTGGGTTAACAGGCCGTGGAGCAAAATCCAAAGTTAGGGGAACCAAAACCACTGTACTGTCACCAAACACCGCCGATGGTCGCACCGAGATAATGCGTGTCAGACCAATTTTACTGATCACCGCAATGTTACCTTCGCTCAGAGATGAATCACCACCGGTCAAACCAATGTTACCAGCAACGCCGATATAGCTAGAGCCTCCACGAGTGCCTCTACCCGCATCAACAGTAGTATCAGGATTTGGTTGCGATGGCTGACTTAACTGACTGAGTTTAACGTCAGGTGGTACGAGAACTTGGTTAATCGCATGGATGACACCATTACTAGCTGGAACATCCGCTTGAATAACTCTCGCATTGTTCACTGCAACTTGATTGCTAGCGCGATCAACTTGAATATTTACAGGTTTGTCTTCAAATGTTTTCAGTTCTCCACTCGTGAGTTGACTAGCAGTTACTGAACCAGGAACCACATGGTATCTCAAAATCTTAACCAATGCTTCTCTGTTTTCAGGTTGCTGTAACTGCTGTAGAGTGGCAGCGGGTAAAGCAGCAAATGCTTCATCAGTGGGAGCGAAAACTGTATAAGGGCCGGGTTGTTGTAGAGTTTCAGCTAGACCAGCTGTTTTTATTAAAGAAGTCAGGGTTGTAAAGGAAGTACTAGATGCCGCCAGGGAAACAATGTCGTTACCAGCTTGAGTACCGCCTGTTCCACCAACAACATAACTAGCAGCTGGAAGATTGCTAGCAATGGGTTGTACACGTCCCTGCTTAGCTAAAGCTTGGTACAAAATAGCCGCAGCTTCGGCACGAGTTAGTGCCTGTTGCGGATTGAGTTGTCTAACATCTGGATAATTGACAACAATATTGCTTTGTGTTGCTGCTGCTACACTATTAACAGCGTAGTTTGGAATAGCTGAGGCGTCGGTGTAGTTGGTACTGAGAATTTCTGAGGCATTACCGCTGCTAGTAAAACCCAAACCATTTGCTATGGAAACGAGCGCCTGTACCTTGGGGATTTCTTGATTTGGTCTAAACACGTTACCTGGATAGCCTGCCAAAAATCCAGTTTCGTAGGCTCTCTGGATTGCAGCAGCGGCCCAATAGCCAGAAGGAACATCGCTAAATCCACCTGAGCTTTGCCGAACTGTGTTTTGGGTAGGAAAAGCTTTTTGCAGCAAGGCTGCAAATTCAGCACGAGTCACAGGTTGATTCGGTCTAAATGTGCCATCAGGAAACCCGGCGATTACGTTATTTGCAGCTAAAACTTGAATGAATGGACTTGCCCAATAATCCGAGGCAACATCAGACAAGTTAACTGTGGAAGTTGGCGCTGGTGCCGCACCTGGAGTATTAGACGGGGCAGCTGGTGTCGCGCCTGGAGTATCAGACGGAGTACCTGGTGTTGCACCTGGAGTATCAGAGGGAGTAGTGGGGACAGTCTCTTGAGATGAAGCTGGGGCAGAAATCACTATGGGACTTAATATAGCCGCCGTCATTCCCAGAGCTAATAAAGAAGTGCTTGCTGATGACCAACGAAATAAACTAGACATGAAAATATCCTCCAAAAAAATAAAACCCTTTCACAAATTCATTGATTGACAATGGGAAAACATTTAGATGCAAGGTTCAGTTGTGCAGATATTCGGAGGATTATTCGGTTTGTTTCATCATCGAAACTCCGAATGCAAACCCTTAACTCTGGAACATCAAAACATTTCTATTTACCATCACCTGCTGTCACATCTAAATAACATCTATCCGAATGTTTGCCACATCTCCCAGTCCTAATTCAGTTGTAAGCGTTTAGTGTTTAAATAACCATCGAATAACACTAAGGGTAAAAAGGTGAGCTGAATATATTGCAAAAATAAAGAGGCTTAGTACAAATCGGCTGCTTTATCCTTTCTAGAATCGCGGTTAAACAGCAGAATAATTGGCATTTATATAGCTGTCTTTCTCCTCTTTATAATCCCCTAGCAAGGCTAACACCGTCAAGCTTGATTCATCATGAACATTTACTAATATTTTAAGAGAGAAAAATTTCAACTCACTCTACAGCTAATATTTTTCATCTGTCACCTAAATTATACAACTAACTAATGGCTATACTTTAAAAGAAAAAATTTCAGTCTTTGGATAGTTGACTACGAGCGGAAATGGCGATTAATAGTCCATAAATCAGCGATCGCATGTCAAAAGTTAGAGTACCATTAATCCAAGTTTTTTACCAGTAGATTGACTTTGTTGGCAAAGTTATCTTAATATTTAAAATCAGCTTTTCTCACCAATCGCATTAGAAAAGTAGCTAGTTTTCACAAGTTACAACATTAAAAGCAGAACCAAAAAGTTTTATAAATGAAATAGGATTACTACATAACCATTTTCTACTGCAATGATATAGAGTCCTTTTGCCAGTGCTAAACAATGTTCGCCACTGCGTATTACCCAAATTAATTATTTGGTGATTAGGGCGGAGGGCGGAGTAGATTAAACATTCTATGAAAATTGGGTATTGGACATTGGGTATTGCAAGAGAGATTTTCGTCATTCGTTGTGAGCGCAGCTCATGGAGTCTCTTGCAAAAGTCATTGATTTTGTAGTTAGGAGACACAGAGAAGTCGGAGGAGCCTTGCCTCTTGACTCTTTACTTTTGACTCAGGACTCCTAATGCTCAATGCCTCAGTTCCCAGTACCTAGTCCCCAATACCCAATTCTTGCCAACTATGTCTGAATCATACAAACCTCAATCTTTACCGCCACTAGATCCCAACCTGGACGTTACTCAAAATCACTACTGGAGTTACCACAACATTGAGGCACTAGTCAGCTGCAAAAAGCCTTTAACTGCTTCTCAGGACGAAGATTTATTTATTACTGTGCATCAAACCTGCGAAATTGCTTTCCATCAAATGATTATTGATATGGAACGAGTTTTAGATGCTTTAGCTGAAGCGCTGCAAAATTCAACAGATTCGATTATTGGTAATACAGGGGAGGCGTGTTATTTCTTCCGGCGTATCCTACGCTTTTACGAAGTTGTAAATACAACCATGCCTATTCTCATGACAATGCGGGCGTTTGCTGAGTTCAGAACAAGTATCGGCCCCACTAGCGGTTTTCAGTCTTTTCAGTTTCGTCATCTGGAAATTATGAGTGGTGTTCGCAAATATTGGGATGGTGGCACTAAGAATGCACAGGGTGAATTACACATTGCGGAAGTTGAGTTTAATCGCCGTTATGGAGAAGACGTGGCGCAATGGTTTGAATTATACCATCAGCATAATCTTGTTCACTACTATGAACTTCTCATCAGCCGAGTTACTGGTAACCCTCAAGAAGAACGCATCGTCAATTTGCAAAATCATCCCCAAGCTAGTGCAATTTTGAAGTATTTACGTGCTTATGAAGAGTTGCAAAGACGGTTTCATCAATTGCATTTAGGGCTGGCAATTGGGCAGCTGAAAATAGTTGGTGCTGATATCGGTACTGGCGGTACAACCTTCCAGAATTATCTCGCTAAGTACGATCAAGAAGAAGCACCACTGTTTCCTGGCTTGAGTTAGCTTTACTTCAGGTAAAACAATAATCTCATTTGTGCTTTGTGCGATCGCTTTTTAATTTGCTTCTTCACCCTAATGAAGAAAATTAGAAACATCGGCAAGGTAGCAAGCATTTATAGAACTTCCACGCTTCAAGATAGTAAACAGAAGTAGAGCGATGTCCGACTAGAAGCCGCAAGCGTTTATCCATTTAATCAAATTTAGTCGCAGTAGCGGAACCCATTACCCCAAATGTCCATATATACTACAACCTACAAACAGGCAGTAGTTTAAGCCGCCACTTTGCCTTTCCCAACGATCTGCCAGATATTTAAAAAATTATTAAAAATAATGTTATGGCTTAATTAATAGTTGAAACTCTTTAATAACACATCAAAACAATTGAATAAATATTAGCACTCACCACTGGTAAGTGCTAATTATTGACTAAAGTTGAATACCTTAGACATAGACGAAAGTTCTACTTTTTCTAGATAAAATTTATAAAATTTTAAGACATTATTTTTATTGTAAAACTAGAACTTTTGTGCAAATAATGAATAAGGGGAGGATTGAAATGAAATATATTTTCGATATTGTAGGAGTATCTCCTGTATTGCAGTTCTTTAACCACCAACAGCAAGGTTTGCAGGAACCACTGCAAGAAGGAATAGAATACCTGGGAACACAGAGATGTACCTTAGATGCGTTCTTAGAATCTGTGGAATCAGTCCCGACAAAGCAAGATTGGAATCTGGATCAAGTAGTAGACACAGTAATTCAGTTTTGGTTGAATAATTCAGAGAGGGTAGGATATTGGAAAGCACGTTTAAGCGATGCTGGCACAGATAATTTACTAGTGGCAAGAGTTGCAGATATCAAGGCTTTACAAGCTCAATTTGAATTGCTATTAGGTAAAAATTGGTGATTTAAAATTAGTATGACATCTATTTTCTAGCTAAGACTAGAAAATCAAATGAGTTTGCATATAGCGTAAAACTGTAGCGATCGCCCAAAAAGAGCGCTGCACTTTGGGCGATAAGTATTATTGATGTACATCAATATAATTCATAGATTTTTGACTGGCATATGCTAGATATTTTGAATTGCCCGTAATCTAAGCAACATGGGAGATAAAAACTATGTTGCGAATTTTGTCTAGTTCGCCTAGAGTGAACACGATATCGACGCGCTAGATTTGATAACGGCATTCACACAAAGGCGATCGCTTTTAGCAGACAGCTCTATTTGCCAAATGGAGGCTAAAATCCTTATTTTTACAGGTATGTCATATCCTAATGACACTTTTATAGCGTTTTACTAAGATTTATTCCTACTGATTAACTGGCTGTATGAAACACCTACTTAATATTTTGCTTGGTACGCTTTTTGCATTGTAAGTACCCAAGTTTTTCATAATATTTTTGACAAGAAAGCCCTCAAAGATTATGATACTCTAGGCGACTGAGGGGTCATACCCCCTAATCGAGCCAATTACCAGGAAATTGCCTGCAAATCCTATACAAACACCTTAAATGAACAAAAATTTCAGATTTGGCTACGTGTGCCATAATCTCACGAGCTAAGATAAATTCCATACTTACAATGTATGAAAAAATCAGCGCTGCTAAAATATCTCAGAGATAGAAATTCGATAGCCTATCCTGGGGAACACTGTCAACAATCCTGAAATGTTTGGCGTATTTTTGCAATATGCAGATAAGGGTTACTTTTGAGCAAGCTAACTGGTTGTTGTACGCGCATCGCAGGTCTCAATATTCTTTTGAGGCAATTTGCTCTGGAACCCTTTGAGGAGAAGGATTATGTACTCCCACCAACTATTAAAGCCGGATGGCCGTCAACTAACTTTATACAGCCGATTTCCGATCACAGAAACGATCATCCCAACTAGCTCCAGCAATCCATCAATACAGGCAAATTACCATCTGCGCTGGCACGTATTGCGTGGAGAATGGGTAGCTTACGCGAGTTATCAGCAAGAGCAAACTTTTAGGCCACCCTTAGAGTATGAGCCGTTCGCACCACCCAACGACAAGCAATTTTCTAGCGAACTTCCCCCAGGGAAGTATGACGTAGCGGTGTTCGATAATCGGTTCCCCTTGATGACACCATCTGCATCCAAGCCGCCTAAGTCCATTGTTGAAACATTGCCAGGTAATGGCGTGTGTGAAACTGTTGTTTTTACTCAAAAACCGCGAGCTTCTCTGAGTTCCTTGGAACTAGATCACTTAGATTTACTCCTACAAGTATGGGGCGATCGCACCTGTGTACTTGGGGCAAATCAGGAAATTCAATATGTGCTGCCATTTGAAAATAGGCAGGCAGATATAGGTATTAATTTGCACCAATCCTATGGTCAAATATATGCATATCCTTTTATTCCACCTATTCCCGCACGGATGTTAGAAATGCAGCGGCGATTTTACCAAGAGCATCAACGGGGTTTATTGGCGGATTTAATTGAAAAAGAAATAGCGGAAAACAAGCGAATTATTTATGAAGATGAGTATGCGATCGCCTTTGTTCCAGTATGTGCGCGTTACCCTTATGAGGTTTGGATTGCGCCAAAAGAGCCAGTCGGTACTTTGTTTGAGCTTACCGCACAGCAGCGTCGGGGACTTGCTAAAGCCTTAAAAACTGTTACCCTCAAGTATGACGGTTTGTGGAATCGCCCATTTCCTTACATAATGGCTTGGTTTCAAGCGCCAACTGACGGTAAAGCACATCCAGAAGCGCATTTACACGTCGAGTTTTATCCAGCTGATCAGATAAACGAAAACCTGAAGTATTTGGCAGGAACTGAACTAGGAGCAGGGATGTTTGCCAATTACACCTTACCCGAGGAAAAGGCGAAGGAGTTACAGGCTATGGTTGTGAATATTGAACAAGCCACAGATCAACTCAAATTTAGTCTCAAGTTGGAAAAATAAAATTCAGAAGTCAGAATTCAGCATTAATTCTGTACGACTGGTGTTAGCGTAGCGGGGCGCTCTTAGCGCACAGCGATAGCAATTCATCTCCCGAAGCGAGACACCTGCCGTAGGATGCCCAAAGGGCTGTAGGCGAAAGAGCGTCAGCAGCGCTGCCTTCTCCCGGAGGGCAGATGAATAGAAGGGTTTAAGACCCCCACTGATTGCATTCTGACCGGAGGCGGAGCGTCTCCGGCTCCGCTCCTGAATTCTCTGTTGTTAAAATTGCCAATTTATTTGTAGCCCAACGACATCGACGCTGCCTTCAAATTTACCTGTTAGCGTACCATCTGTAGAATTTGACTGATTAATAAAATTATCAGCTACAAACACATGGGTATAGCCAAAATCTATATTGAGTGACTTTGAAGGTCGATAGCTAGCACCAAACCCGATTAAAGTCCGGTCTCCACCCGGTAATCTGGCGGTAGAAAATTCATTACTGAACGGGCTAGGATCGTAGGTAACACCAGTCCGCAGTGTTAAGCTATCGTTTAGTGCGTAGTTTAGCCCAACTCCAAAGCGGTAGGTATCATCCCAGTTTTCTGGCTGCACTTTATCTGCTTGAACTGGGTTGTCAAACTCAACTCGCAGTTCTTGGAAGCGGCTCCAGTTTGTCCAGGTAACATCACCGACAATTGCCAAGCGGGGGTTAAGTTGTTGGTACACAGCAAGTGATAATGTATCAGGCAAGTTCAAAACAGCCTTGGCTCCTGTGTCTGTAAATTGTCCCCTTGCAGTGAGTACTCTGGCACTTCCTGGTACAGTGAAGTCAGCATTTCCCCGGATGTCTTGGGTAATTGGAGAACGGTAGCTAAGACCAATGCGGGTAGTTTTAGTTGGTTCGTACATCACCCCCAGGTTATAGCCGACACTCCAATCGGAACCAGTGACTTTGACAAAACCATCTGCTTGCTGAGGTTGAGTAGGTAAACCAGCACTCCGCCCAATTAAACCAAAGTCGATCGCGTTCGAGAGTGTTGCCTCAGCATATTGTATATTCAGCCCCGCACCTACAGAAAAATTGTCAGTCAATTTAGCTGCAACGGTGGGATTAATATTAATCGTAGAGAGTTTAGACTCAACTGCTTGATAGCGCCCAACCCAGTCGCTGTTGTATTTAGTAGCTAGCCCAAAAGGGACGTTAATTCCAATACCCAGTTTTATGCGATCGGAAACGCTCCAAGCAGCGTAGAGGTTTGGCACTACAATATCAACACCTGCCTCTCCACCATTACCGCCTGATAATGGCGCACCTGTGACTATTCTAGAACCTTGGTTTTTAAAACTGACTGTAGGGAAAATGGCATAGGAAGCCCCAACTATAGAATTGTCTGTAAACCGGGTCAATCCTGCCGGATTATAGAAAATTGTGCTGGCATCATCAGCAGTAGCTGCACTTCCTGCGAAGGCATTTCCCATACTTTTGACACTCTGTTCATTGAGGGCAAATCCACCAGCAAATGTGATTTTTGCTGTACTAGTTACTGTTAGCGCTACTAGTATTGGCACTAGCGACCAGTTCACCCGTAATTGCTTCATCTTATGCCTTTAAATTGTATATGCTTGTTTGGGTTTTAAGTGGTTTTGAATTGTTTATTTATTGTTTGCCGCAGCAGGCGTAGACACGTGTGCTTTGCTCTCAGTGTCCTTGATAGGAGAAGAGAAGACACCGCATTAATTCCAGCTACATCTCGCAGCTAAAATAAGAGATTAATAGTATTTTTATGACTCATAATGTCCAGTTCAAAAATCTTGTTATCTGATTATTAGGCAATGGGGTAACGTTGCGGCTATTTTTTAACAACTTTTTGTGTATAAAATTTTCATTGACATGGTAGATAATATATGCATTTATTTCAATTTTGATGCAGTACAGACTAAGGGCGCACAGCTATACGCTCCTAATATAAAAGTCCCCTGCTTTATGTGTGAAAGCGGGGGGAAGGGTAAAAATATTAACTATTATTTTTACAACAATCACTTGTATTCTAAGCAAACATTTTGCGAAAATAAGAGTTAAAAAAATTATTAGAAAAATTAAAAAAATCCCAGATGATTGACCAGTAAATTATGATTATTCTGAGTAAATTATGTTTAATTACTCAGACAAATCCTGTGATTATTAAAATTTTTCATTAGTTAAATTGCCAATTTTTCCCGTACTAATCCCTCTTTATCTTTGAAGCCGACAAGCACCGCTGTTTCATCCTTAACAAAAAGCGGACGCTTGAGAAGCATTGCATTATTAGCGAATGCTTCAATCCACTGCTCATCTGTCCAAGTTTTCTTATCATCACTTAAGGCACGGTAAGCTTGACCAGAGGTATTTCGCATGGGTAAATAACCCAAAGATTTTACCCACTTTTCGATTTCTTCACGAATTGGGGGATTTTCTTTGGTATTAATAAACTCATATTCAACACCATTGTCTTGCAGCCACTTCAAAGCCTTTTTACAGGTTCCACAGTTCGGTATTCCGTAAACTTTAATGCTCACCGTCATTAGTCATTTGTCCTTTGTCCTTTATAAATAAAAATGACTAATGACAAAGGACAAATTTCACAAGTCAAGGTGCAAATTTATTTGCATAACAGCTTATAACATCAAGCCACAGAAGCAACCTCAGCTTTTATGGTCGAGTACGCCCAATCCAACCAGGGAAGTAGGGCTTCAATATCTGCGGTATCTACTGTTGCTCCTCCCCAAATCCGCAGCCCTGGTGGTGCAGCGCGATAGGATGCAATATCGTAAGCGACTTGTTGCTTTTCCAAAATTTTTGCCAGTTTTTTGGCAAATTTTGCCTGTTCTTCTAGAGTTAGGCTAGTAAACCAAGAATCGACAATCTGCAAGCAAATTGAGGTACAAGAGCGAGTCTCTGGCTGCTGTGCTAAGAAACCTGCCCAATTACTTTGCTCAACCCATTTAGCGATCGCACTTAAATTAGCTTCACTGCGACCAATTAAACCAGGAAGTCCGCCAATACTTTCTGCCCATATTAGCCCATCGAGGGCATCTTCCACGCACAACATTGATGGTGTGTTGATTGTATCTCCCTTAAAAATACCTTCAATCAACTTACCTTTTTGTACTAGTCGGAATAATTTAGGTAGAGGCCAAGCTGGTTGATAACTTTCGAGCCGTTCTACAGCGCGGGGTGAGAGTACAATGACGCCATGCTGTGCTTCTCCGCCTAATACTTTTTGCCAAGAGTAAGTCACCACATCTAACTTATCCCAGGCTACATCCATCGCAAAAACAGCAGATGTAGCATCGCAGATAGTTAATCCTTGGCGATCGTCTTTGATCCAATCTCCATTTGGAACTCTCACACCTGAAGTTGTGCCATTCCACAAAAACACCACATCATGACTAAAATCAACCTGATCTAAATCCGGTAAACTGCCATAGGGCGCTTTCATCAAGCGAACATCAGGTAACTTCAACTCATCTAAAACATCTTTTACCCATTCTTGCCCAAAACTTTCCCATGCCAAGATATCAACAGGGCGTTGTCCTAGCAGTGACCACAACGCCATCTCGACTGCACCAGTATCAGAAGCTGGAACAATGCCCAAACGATAATCAGCAGGAACGCCCAAGATTTTCTTAGAACGCTCAATCACTTCTGCCAATTTAGCTCTACCATCATCTGAACGGTGAGAACGACCTACAAAAGCTTGATGAAGATTAGAAACAGACCATCCTGGGCGTTTTGCACAAGGCCCAGAAGAGAAATAAGGATTGCGAGGCTTGGTTGTTGGAGGAGTAATATGCTCTGTCATTGATGTAGGAGGCGGCATTGAGTAGGTACTGATGGTATACATAGTACCGGAGATGCAGCACGTATTACTTTGCCTAATCTTTTGAAATATAGGGACTATCTTACCATTCTTAAATCAAGTAACCTACTTTAATCAGAATTCGTTTTGCGTCGACGAGTTCTCCTTGGAAGTACAATAACTGCTACCCTGTTGCTTTGGCTAAGTAAGTGGAGGTAACAAAACTGAAGATACTTTATGGCTCGTAGTTTGCGGTATCTTAAAAGTCAGCGTAAATTATAAACTTTAATTTATTCCTGTCTACCTACTTACCAAGAAATTACACGTTGAGATTGAGATAGAAATACGGGCAAGAGTTAAGCAGTCTTTACCAAAATTGCAGTTTATAGGTAAATGTTGCATGAGGCTTTGGAATATGTGTCTTGATTGTTATCCTGGAAAATGACTATGTTACATTCTCAGCTTCTTGATTTATCAGGAAAAATACATAGTAAATAAACAGGTTGACGCTTATATAATCATCTTTATTATTTTGACTGGTTTATCCGGATAAACTAGGAGACCAGAGAAAAACTTTCTAACTAAATTTAACTCTACTTCAAAAGAACACGATGAAATTACGTTGGTTATTACTTTCCCTTATCAGTATGTTAGCCTTGTCATCGTCAGCTAAGGCAGCAAGAGTAGAATTACAAAAATTTAATCCTACTTACAATCAGGCAGATTCAACATCGAATTTTAAGCTGCGACTGGCTCAATTAGACAATCAAGGAGCAGCACAAGAAATTTATGTTCCCAAGCTTAAACGACCAGATATTTTTATTAACACAAACGATAGTTCTCTATTTGCTGGTGTTGTGCCGTTAGGGAAAGAAATACCGGAATTACAATCTCAAGTTAAAGCATTAATGGCTCGTTATAGTTTTCTCAAACCTGGGATGTTTTTCTTAGATTTGGAAACAGGTAACTATTTAGATATTAATGGCGAAAAGGTATTTCCCGCAGCAAGTACTATTAAATATCCGATTCTAGTTGCCTTATTTGAAGAAGTAGACGCTGGCAGAATCAAGCTAGATGAAAAACTGGTGATGCGGCGCGGCTTAATTGCCAGCGGTTCCGGAGATTTACAGTATAAATCACCAGGAATCAAATTGAGCGTGCTAGCCACTATCAACAAGATGATTACTATTAGTGATAATACTGCTACAAATATGATTATCGACCGTTTAGGCGGTAAGGCAAAGCTCAATCAGCGATTCCACAGTTGGGGATTGCAAAGCACAGTAATTCGTAATATGTTAGGAGATTTTAAAGGTACTAATACTACTAGTGCCGCAGATTTAGTACGATTATCAGCATTAGTTGATCAACATAAGTTAATTTCAGATAGGAGTCAATCGCAAGTTTTAGATATCTTGCGTCATTGCCGTAATAAAAAATTACTAGCGGCTGGTGTTGGCAAAGGTGGGACTATTGCTCACAAAACTGGGGATATTGGGTTTCTTGTAGGTGATGCAGGCATTATTGAAATGCCTAACGGAAAGCATTACTTAGCAGGAATTTTTGTTAGAAGACCTCATGATGATGAGCGAGGAAGAGAATTTGTCCGTCAAGTTTCCCGGCTAGTCTATAACTACATGAACCAACCGAGAATATCTCAAAAGTATTGATTAGAAATATTGGGCATGGGGCAGAGGAGAATTACTAACTCTTGGCTCTTGTACAGACGCGTAGACGCAGGGAGTGCGGCTTTTCGTAAGAGTATAATCGCATCTCTACTTTTGGCTCTGTAACTCGTCAATTACTGCAAAACGAATATCCCGCTTTTCAGCAATCAGTTTAATCCCTGGTTGCTGAAGATTTAAAAAATTTAATCCTTGTTCTTTGCCAGTGATTAAAAAGTCATTAATAGCCACTTTGTAAGTTCGTTTTGGTTCAAGTACTTGACCGTTAATCAACCAATTCCCTGAACTTGCTTGTTGACTAACTTTAGCTGTTTGCAAATAGCCACCACTACCCTTATTAGCTTGTCCTTTATCTAATACCCTTTTTAACAATTCGCCATTCATCTCTATGGCGACAACTTTACCCCCAAAAGGCAGTACCCGAATCATATCGTACTGGGTAACCGGGCCAGGCGGAATCACATCATCAATCCGAATTGAACCACTATTAAATATGACTAAATCCGCGTCTTGCACTTCCTTTAACATTGCCTGAGCAATCAACTCTGTCAGCTTTGTGGATGTGTTGCGGACACTAGATTCTAAACCATCTAGAGCATCTGGCACGATCGCAACTTGCTGTTCTGGCTTAAATCCATTGGCACGAAATGCTTGATAACCGCGTTCTAACCATTCTTTGACTACCT
Source organism: Nostoc sp. UHCC 0302 (assembly GCF_038096175.1). Lineage (NCBI taxonomy): Bacteria > Bacillati > Cyanobacteriota > Cyanophyceae > Nostocales > Nostocaceae > Nostoc > Nostoc sp. UHCC 0302. The sequence goes on along the minus strand of NZ_CP151099.1, from coordinate 4,023,654 downwards.
TTGCAGTTTTCGGCTCGTCGGCAATTTTGTCAGTAATTGGCACTAGGCGGGAGTTAATCTGGAGACTGCGCTTTGTAGTATCGTAACTTAATTGATGGACGTAGACTGTACGCGCATTGGCATCAGCTTTAAAAATTGGTGTAAAGTCCCGACCGCGCCACTGCTGAATGTTTTCATGCTCGTGACCACCCAGTATTATGTCAATTTCCGGTACAGTTTCGGCTAATTTGCGATCGCTTTCAATTGGCAGATGGGTAACAGCAACCACAATATCAACTTTACCCTTTAATGCCTGAACTTGCTGTTTGGCTGTTTCAATCGGGTCGGTGTAACTGACGTACTGAGGCTGATTACTATTAAGAGTGACACCAATTAATCCTACCCTGACGACAGCACCGCGATCGCCTTTAACATTAAACACTATTGAGCGTGGGACACCTTTGAAAGGTTGCCCCTTACTATCCGAGACATTACCAGAAAACCAGCGAAACTGTGATTCTTTCAATCGCTGATAAAATAGGTTTTCCGGCAGGTCAAATTCATGATTACCAAAAGTCGCATAGTCAAACCCTAAAGCATTCATCACAGCTATCATTTGCTGACCTGCTAAGGGTATACCGTTAATTTTCGCAGTTCCTAAAGCTGAAGGACTAAAACCATCTCCAGCTAAGAAAGTGTAGGTGCGAGGGTTTGCCTTGTAAAGTTGTTGTCGTAGCGTCGCAACTCGCGCCAAACCGCCGCGAGTTCCCCCCTCGACAGGTGTAATTTCGTAGATATCATTAAGTTGCAACAGGTTAATATTAACGATTTCTGCAAGTGCTGGGGTAGCTAAAGTTACTATTGCTAACACCTGTAAAGCTATACCGTACCCATTCCAGATAAGTTTCATATTTAGCTTTAAAAACTCCGAATTTACGGAATTTATTTTAAAACTTTCAAGGTCAATAAATCCAGCAAAAGATAGTTATTTGCTTGATATTTGCTTTTTTAAAACTGCGATAGCGTCTCAGTCGGTAAATTAGGAGACTGCGTTAGCGACTTTAGGAGCATCACCCGAAGGATTGACAAAGAAGTACTTTAGCTCCTTGCTTTTTGTGGGCAACTAAACTTCAGAGGGTTCCCTGGTTGAGTCAAGTTTTAGTAGTGAAAAACACAACTATATAACAGTTTGAGAAAGTTTTTGTGTTCCTATTTTCAGTAATATTACATATTATGAAAAGTAATTTACTTTTCTAATAGATATCAAGCGATCGCTCCACAGCAAATCAAGTGGTCAACTTATGATTTGAGTAACATAAGTTCCCATTCAAAAACTAAGACTACCGTTTAGTCTGCTATGCTCAATCGGATTAATATATAATGTCCTATTAGTTTAATTCTTTGGAATATAGGTTTCCCCTTTCCCCCTTTTGAGAGAAGTCTCTTGCCAGCCTTACTGCAAAAATATTTTACTCATAAATACTCTTTAGATATGATTGCAGCATTAGAGCAACTGGTTAGCAACGTAGACAGGTAAATTAAGAAAAACTAGCGAACCATCGTAGCAGGATATTGAGTAGCCCCAGCAGAAAAGGAGATGCCAGACTAAGTGCAAGAGGATTTAGAAATACGGATTGAGGAACGCACAGCTGAGCTTTCCCATGCCAACGCGCTTTTGCAACAAGAGATATACGATCGCCAACAGGCACAGACAGCACTACAACAGGAAATCGAGCGGCAGAAATTGGTGATGGCAATTGCTCAGCGCATCCGCCAGAGTTTGAACCTCAAAGATGTTTTGAACACTGCTGTGGCTGAAGTACGGCGGTTACTCGAAGTTGATCGAGTATTTATTTATCAGTTTCAACCAGATTATGGTGGGGTTGTGGTAGTGGAATCCGTTGGTGAAGGTTGGATTTCCATTTTAAATGCCCAATCTCAAGACACTTTTTTTCCAGAAACTTGTACTAGGGAATGTAGACAAAAGTTTTTGACCTCTATACCAGATATTCATACAACAGATGAGGCTGAATGCCAAAGCGATTTACTCGCTCAGTTTCAAGTCAAGGCAAACTTAGCAGTCCCCATTTTACAAAAAGACAAGTTGTGGGGATTGCTAATTACAAACCAGTGTGCAGCACCCCGGCAGTGGGAAGCGTGGGAAGTCGATTTACTTAAACAACTAGCAGCACAAGTAGCGATCGCAATTCAGCAATCTGAACTGTATCAACAGGTACAAACCGAACTCGCGGAGCGCAAACGGGTAGAATCCCGTTTAAAAGCACATATACGTCAACAAGCAGCTGTGGCCCAACTAGGCCAATTGGCTCTGACTGATGCAGACTTGTACACATTAATGAATAAAGCCGTTGTCCTGGTTGCTCAAAGCCTGGAAGTAGAATATAGCAAGGTTTTAGAACTATTTCCAGATGGGAACAGCTTGCTGTTGCGAGCAGGAGTTGGTTGGCAACCGGGGCTGGTAGGAGTTGGGTCAGTAGGTGCAGGCAGCGACTCCCAAGCAGGCTATACACTACTTTCTAGTGAGCCAGTAATTGTTTGGGATCTCCGTCAAGAAACGCGCTTCAGTGGGCCGCCGTTGCTACATGACCACAAAGTAGTCAGCGGCATTAGTGTGATTATTCAGGGTGAGAAACAACCTTTTGGTATTTTAGGCGCACACACAACTAAACTCCGAGAATTCACCCAAGATGATATTAACTTTTTACAGGCGATCGCGAATGTGTTAGCGACAACAATAGAACACAGGCGGGCAGAACAGAAAATTCGCGAACAAGCAGCTCTACTTGATATCACAACAGACGCAATTATTGTCTGTAATCTAGAGCAACAAATCTTATTCTGGAATCAAGGTGCAGAGCGCTTATACGGCTTTTCAGCAGCAGAAGCGATCGCTAACAATGCTAATAAGCTTTTTGGCCAAGAAATTTCACTACAACTAAAAGAAGCACAAGAATTCGTTGTCAAGCGTGGGTTGTGGCAGGGTGAATTGGCTAAACTGACAAAATCAGGTAAACAAGTTACTGTTGCTAGTCGCTTGACACTTATGAGTGATGAAGCAGAGCAACCCAAAGCTATCCTCATCGTTGATACCGATATTACAGAAAAAAAACAATTAGAAGCCCAATTTCTCCGTACCCAGCGATTAGAGAGCCTCGGAACGTTAGCTAGTGGCATTGCTCACGACCTCAACAACATTCTGACGCCTATTATGGCTTCATCTCAAATGTTGGCGCTGAAACTTCCCAATCTTGATGAGCGATATCAGCAACTCTTAAACGTTCTTGAAGATAACTCTTTACGTGCAGCTGATTTAGTCAAGCAAATTTTGACCTTTGCCCGTGGCTCTGAAGGTAGGGGCGTTTATTTGCAAATAGAACATATATTGTGGGAAATCGACCAAATTACTAAAAGTACATTTCCCAAATCTATCAAAATTATTAATAATTTACCCAGGCAAAATCTTTGGGCTATTTTGGCAGATCCCACTCAGATACATCAAGTGTTAATGAACTTGTGTGTTAACGCTCGTGATGCTATGCCCAAGGGTGGTACTTTGTCTATTTGCGCGGAAAATTTATTTATTGATGAAAACTTTGCCAGGATGAATCTTGATGCTCAGGTAGGCCCGTATGTAGTCATCACTATTGCTGATACTGGATTTGGCATCCCTCCACATATTTTGGAGCGGATTTTTGAACCATTTTTTACAACTAAAGAATCAGGCAAAGGCACAGGATTAGGTTTGTCAACTGTGATTGGCATTGTCAAAAATCATAGTGGTTTTATTAACGTGGAGAGCGAGATAGGCAAAGGCACTCAATTTCAGGTGTACTTACCAGCTGTCCAAGAAAGGGCAAGGCAGCAAGCAGAGAACTTGGAATTACCCTACGGCAACGGAGAATTGATTTTAGTTGTAGATGATGAAACTGCCATCTTAGAAATTACTAAAACTTCACTAGAAGATTCCAACTACAAAATCTTGACGGCTAGTGATGGCATTGAAGCAATTTCATTGTATGCTCAGCACAAAGATACAATCAGCTTGGTGTTGATGGATATGATTATGCCATCGATGGATGGGTTAACCGCCAGCCGCATCCTGCAACAAATGAACCCACAAGTCAAGATTATTGGCATTAGCGGTACAGGAGCGAAGAACCAAGTTGTCGAAGCTGTTAATGCTGGCGTCAATACATTTTTGAGAAAGCCCTACACTCTCTATGAATTATTACATACGATTAATAAAGTCTTGAGCGAGGTTATGAAATAGACTTGTCCAAAATATAAATTCGTGAGAAAAAAGGTGGTAGGTAGGTAAGTCTTATTAAGAGTACGATTAATCTAAATCCACTCAGATATATTCTAAATTACTTATATAGGTCAAAATAGATACTTAGTATCAGTTATCGACAGTTAAAAAGCTGCTAGAAAGTATGCTCGCGATCAAAGACTTAAGTTTAAAAAAATTAATAAAAATATTTCAATAATCAATACACAAAGTAATAGCTGACTGTTTTTCCGTAATCACAATATCTAATTAGGAAATCAACTATGTAAAAACACAAAATTATACTACGCTAACTTGTAATCTCAAGTAGATAGAGTAAAATGATAAAAATAGAAAAAAGTATCCTGGCTACAGCAATTATTAGCTTATGTTTGCTACCAGCTAATGTTGCTTTTGGTAGAAGTGTGAGCCTTGGCTTATCAAAAGTCCAAGATTTCTCTCTGTTGGGAGTATCTGAGAACAAAAATGCAGTTGCTAACTTCGAGCAAGGAATAAATCTCTACAAACAAGGAGATTTAAAAGGAGCAGAGGTAGCTTTTCGCAAAGCGCTGGAAATAGAACCCAGCTTTTCACAAGCTTATATTGCTTTGGGGAATACTCTTGACGATCAAGGCAAGCCACAAGAAGCGATCGCCATTTACAAAAAAGCTATTAGCCTAGATCCTAAAGATCCTGGAGGATACTTTAATTTAGGTTTGACTTTGGCTAGGCTCAATCAGTTAGAACCAGCGATCGCCCAGTATAAAAAAGCGATTAATCTCGATAATAAGTATATAAAAGCTCACTATAATTTAGGTAACGCCCTGTACGCTCAAGGCAAGCTCACAGAAGCAGTTGCCGAATATACAGAAGTTACACGGCTCGAACCCAATTACGCACCGACTTACACCCGTTTGGGAAATGTACTCTACGATCAAGGCAAGCCACAAGAAGCGATCGCCCTGTACAAAAAATCTATTAGTCTTGATCCTAACTATGGCAGCGCTCATTATTATTTAGGTAACGCTCTGTATAGTCTAGGTAAATCAGTAGAAGCAGTCGCCGAGTATAAAGAAGCCCTTCGCCTTGAACCAAAAAATCCCATAGGTTATAACGCTATAGGAAATGTCCTGTATGCTGAAGGCAAAATAGCAGATGCAGTTGTGCAGTATCAAAAAGCCATTAGCTTCGATCCTAAATATGCAGACGCTCACTATAATTTAGCAAGTGCGTTCTACGCTCAAGGTAAGCTAACAGAAACAGTAGCTGAGTATAAAGAAGCCATTCGCCTTGAACCAAAGCACGCAGAAGCCTATACAGGTTTGGGAAATGCACTTGACGATCAAGGCAAACCACAAGAAGCGATCGCACATTACAAAAAAGCCATTAGTCTGTCACCTGAGTATGCATTCGCTTACTATAATTTGGGAATTACACTTGGCAGAGAAAAACAAACAGAAGAAGCGATCGCCAATCTCAAAAAAGCCAGACAATTATTCCAAACTCAAGGAAACAAAGAGATGGTTGAGCGAGTTGATGGGCTATTCCAAAAAATTAGTAATCAAACAAATTAAACAGGGAATGGGGATTGGGGAACTCGGGGCTCCCTTTGGGGATAAGGGGTAATGGGGACTGGGTTCTATATGAGAATCGTTTTATATTTTCGGCTACAAATCTAAACCATGACTCAAACAAGGGGCAAAGTTTACCTCGTAGGCGCAGGGCTTGGAGATGTGGCCTATTTAACAGTAAAAGCTAGTAATCTCTTAGCTATTGCTGAGGTGTTGGTTTACGATGCCTTAGTAGATACCCAATTATTACATTGCGTACCGCTAGATTGCCTCAAGTTAGATGTCGGTAAACGTGGAGGTAAACCCAGCACGCCCCAAGCTGAGATTAACAGCTTACTAGTAAAGTACTGCCAGCAAGGAAAACAAGTTGTACGGCTTAAATCAGGTGATCCATTTATTTTTGGGCGCTGTACTTCCGAGATTGAGGCTTTGAAAGCATCTGGTTGTGATTTTGAAGTAGTTCCAGGAATTTCTTCAGCCCTTGCAGCACCTTTACTTGCAGGAATTCCTCTGACAGATCCAGTTTTAAGTCGCACTTTTGCAGTGTTTACAGCCCACGAACCAGATGCTTTAGACTGGGAAGCACTTTCACGCTTAGAAACACTAGTAATTTTGATGGGAGGGCGACATTTACCAGAGATAATACATCAATTATTGCGGTATAGGCGATCGCCTTTAACACCCATTGCTATCATTCGCTGGGCTGGAACTCTTTATCAACAAATTTGGACAGCCCAACTGGGTAATATTTTAGAACAAACCGCTGGAGTATCTCTTTCCCCAATCGTAATTGTGATTGGCGAAGTTGTCGGGCTACGCAAGTACTTGCAACCTGAGAGAATAAACTCTGAGGATTCAACTACAGGTAAAACTCCTAGCCCCCAACTTATGTCAACTAATCTCCCCCACTCCCCCACTTTCCCACTCCCCCACTCCCCCACTCCCCCACTCCCCCACTCTTCCCCTCTTCCTCTCGCTGGCAAAACCATCCTGGTAACACGTTCGGTTGGACAATCAAGTCAATTTTGCGATCGCCTGACTGCATCAGGTGCTAATGTCATTGAAATGCCAGCCTTAGAAATCGGCCCGCCTTCTAATTGGGAAGCTTTGGATAATGCGATCGGGCATTTATCTGACTTCAACTGGCTAATTCTCACTTCAACTAATGGCATAGAATACTTTTTTGATAGACTCAATGCCCAAGGTAAAGATGCACGTGCTTTAACAGGCGTTAAAATTGCGGTTGTTGGGGAGAAAACAGCCCAAAGCCTCAAACAACGCTGCATCCAACCAGATTTTATTCCCCCCAACTTTGTCGCTGATTCATTAGTGGAACACTTTCCCGAACAACTACTAGGTAAAAAGGTATTATTTCCTAGAGTGGAAAGTGGCGGACGAGAAGTTTTAGTTAAGGAATTAACCGCCAAAGGTGCAGAGGTAATTGAAGTTGCCGCATATCAATCCTGCTGTCCAAGTAGTATCCCACCTGCCGCAGAGTTAGCGCTGCAAAATCGTGCAGTGGATGTAATCACCTTTGCCAGTTCTAAAACTGTGCAATTTTTCTGTCAACTCACAGCAAATATATTCTCGAATAACCCTGATGCACATCAGTTATTACAAGGAGTTTGCATAGCCTCTATCGGCCCCCAAACCTCCAAAACTTGTCATTCCTTATTAGGACGCGTGGATATAGAAGCTGAAGAATATACTTTAGATGGATTAACCCAAGCACTGATAAAATGGGCAACAAATTCTTAGTAGCAAATAACTACTTGAAGAAGGCAAGATGAAATGAAGAAAGGCTGAATAACCAATGCCCGATGACAAATGACAAATGACAAATGACAAAACGCATCATCGGCTTAACTGGAGGTATTGCCACAGGCAAAACCACTGTCACTAATTATTTGGCTAATGCTTATAATTTACCGATTTTAGATGCTGATATTTATGCTAGAGATGCAGTATCTGTAGGTTCGCCTATTCTGGATGCGATCGCCCAACGTTACGGCGAAGAGATATTACTGCCAGATCGCAGTCTCAACCGCCAAAAGCTAGGCGAAATTATCTTTAATCACCAAGGCGAACGCGACTGGATAGAGGGATTGATTCATCCTTATGTAGGCGAACAATTCCTTAAAGCAATTGCCCAATCCCCTGCACAAATACTGGTATTAGTAGTACCTCTGCTATTTGAAGCTGGAATGACTGATTTGGTTACAGAAATCTGGGTAGTGCGTTGTTCACTAGAGCAACAGCTACAAAGATTAATGCAAAGAAACCATTTGACCAAAGAACAGGCGCAAGCTCGCATCAATAGCCAACTCTCTTTAGAAGAAAAAGCAGCTCTTGCAGATGTCGTTTTAGATAACTCGTCTACTCTGGAAGCACTCCTCAAACAAGTAGATGTAGCTGTAGCATCCTTACGAAGCTCATCCTGATGCATAGATTGTCAACTTATCAATAAGTTTAATATTAAACCAGTTTTCTGTGTGTATTTATCTTATAAAATTTATATTAGCAATACTCCAAAGTCTCACAGAAAAGATAATATATTTATACAGCTATCCTATTGAGATTGGGAACATAATCTTGTTTAGCTAACAGTAGAAGACGTAATAAAAAGTCTTTGATCAGATTTTTTATAGAACGCTCTATCTAGTTTTTTTTTTGCGCTGGCTATTGATTTTCATAAGATAAAAAATACAGATAATTTATGACAAAAGACAAAATCATCTTGCTCACAAACAATACGGGATTACTGTAGATTAGTAAATATTTTTAATAGATGCGAGTGTTAAAAGAAAGGGTAAGTTTACGGAATTTACTGCCGTTTAATACTATTAATAACGGTATTTACGCATGAGTTTATACTATTAAATAATGCATTTGAGAGCGCATTTAACTTGGCTGAAGAGTGAATAATAAAATTTATATAATTAATAATAAAGAAAATGTATTAGAACTTGACTACCCAAAGTATAAATGGCATCATTAGTGACATGGAGTATTCTCAACAGCACATGAAACTGGGTATAAATTAAAAATTAGAAGTTAGGGATTAAGTCTTAAGAAGATTTAATTTTTTATTTTAAGTACTAATTCTAAAATTATTTAGAGGCTGTTCCCCAAGAACTGCTAGAAGACCCTGTTTTGTTATTTATGGGTGTAGATACTTATTTGAGATTGGGTGATGCTTCAGGTTATTGCCTAGAAGTACAATTGATTCCTGACTATATTCTCCAACTGTTCAGCTTTGAGTTGGTAATTGACAGGGATTGAGATTCACCTACAAGACAGAATTCATTATAAATATTTTCTTTGGGAGAACTCACTTATGTCTTTGCTCAGAACAGGTATGAATATAAGTTTTGGTTTATTAAGTAAGTTTGCCCAAGTTAGCTATCCAGCAAATGAATTAAAACAAAAGAATAAAATACACGATTACAGCCAGTTTGTTTTGGGAAGCGACTTTGTATTCGAGCCGTTACATGAAGAAATGAAAGGGTACATGACTGGGATGGGGAAAGGTATTAAACCCAGTGATTACATTATTTTGCAACTAGACGGTATACTTTGTAAGTATCAAGTTGAAAAAATTGATTACTACTCCGATCCATCAGATATGTGGATAGCTTTACTAAAGCAAGTAGCAGTTAAATAAGAAAAGTTAGTTGTCTGGATTATCAGCCTTTTATGTGCAGCGCCAAGGATAGGCTGAATCAAGAATTTTCTCAAAAGCGATCGCTTCATGATTTGGAATCTTGAATTAAACTCTGATGATGGTAAAATTCTTCATGTAGTTTGCGTTTACGTTTAAAAGCGTAGACACACCCATCGATAGTGGTGATCGCTTTACTTATGGCTAGGTAAGCGATCGCCTTCTCGTTTCTGGGTGTTAACAGCCAGGTGCATTTTCCCTTTCTTCTGTTTTAAAAATAGGAACTAGGGACTGGGTATAGTTCTCTCCCTGCTCCCCTGCCCCTCGGTCACTGAGCGGCTTGCCTTGAGCGTATCGCTAAAGCGAAGGCTTCGCTAACGCCTTAGTCTCGCAGAGAAGCCGAAAGGAGCCGTAAAGCCTGCGGCATAGCTGCGCTTAGGGCGCAGCCTCTCGTAGAGAAGTGCTGCCCCCCTGCCCCTCTACCCTTGATTAACTCTTCGCTGTCTTACTAAAAATTCGATAGTATAGCCACGTACTAGCTTCCTTCAAAGGAAAAAGCATATAAGTGAGAGGATTGATCGTCACAATAATATTTCGGAAATCTCGCTTAGCTAAAAACAGGATCGCACGAGCAACTTGCTCTGCCGACATCACTCCATAAGGATTGAGTTGGCTCTTAAACGGGCCGAGAATTAACTTGCGAATTACACAATCCCCATCTAATCGCTTTAGGGTAACAACATCTCCTAGCGCTCGTTTGCTCAGTTCATAAAGTGGACTCAGTGCTGGAGACACCTCAGCCTCAGAAGTATTAACCCAGATTTCTTTAGTTGCTTTTGCTTGTGGCCCTGTCACAGTTGTCAAAAATATATCCATCAACCGCAATGCTGAAAAAGTATTCACTTCATAAGAAGAGTTGATTGCCTCTGGTGTGCGGCTAGCGTAGACATTGATTCCGTGGTTGATAATCAAAATATCAATTTTCTCTAAACTATTCCTCAAATCAGCTTCATTACCCAACTGCCAAGGAACCACCTTTACCCCAGCTTGCTCTGGTAACTTTTCTGGATTAGTAGTTAATGCCACGACTTTAGCATTATGCTTTAGCAGTTCAGCAGCCAATGCTTGCCCCAGAGTGCCTGATGCCCCCGTTAAAGCCACAGTTTTACCCTTAACAGACAGTCCTGTGCCGAGTATTTTGTCCACTAGGGAAAAAACTCCACTGTAGTAAGCGTTGACATCATCAAAATGATGCCGCCAATGGTAAGACCGATTCACCCACCAAATGGATGGAATTGTCGTTAAAGGGCCGGGTAGGTGATTGTAGTCTGTATCAATTTTCCCCTGGAAATATCGCAGAGACGCACCAAATAAGAAAGTGCAAGCATAAGCTACTCCCAGCCATAATCCTATTTGGTGAACAACTAAGGCAATTACTGTCAATATCACCAGTAGTAGACTCGACTCTAAAATATCGTGATAAAGCTGGGAATCTTGGTAAGCTTTTAGAGAAACTATCGATAAATCTCGGCGATAAGCCATATGGTGCTTGTTGTGCCATTTAGCAAGCCAAGTGACTTGGTGACACAAAGCATGGTAGCTGTCTCTTAAAATCTCAGCGAGTAAAAGTGAGAAGACTCCCCAACTAACAAACTCTAAGCAGGCATTTACCAGAACCCAATTAATTTGTAATCTGGACTCAATCCCAAGTAAGTTTTCAGCTAGCATCTTCATCATATTTTTCTATACCCATTTTCTTAATCATTCTTCATAATCCGATAAAGAGGGGTACAGGTCGAGTTTTAGAGCAAATAAAAATTAGAGTGGGGGAGCAGAGGGCGGGGAGCAGGGAGCAGGGGGCAGGGGAGCAGGGGAGAAATAACTAATACCTAGTCCCCCAGTCTCCAATCCCCAGTCCCTTTTACAGTGCAGGAGAATTTTGCTTTGGCTTTTTGCGCCAGTCGCGTTTTTGGAGCTTTGTTTGCCAAGACTCCATGTAGGTGTAGAAAACGGGTGTTAAATAAAGTGTGAGAAACTGCGAGAATAGTAGTCCCCCAACTACTGCTAGACCAAGAGGACGGCGTGTATCTGCTCCAGCACCCAAACCGAGGGCGATGGGCAATGTCCCCATCAATGCGGCCATTGTGGTCATCATAATTGGACGAAATCTCACTATGCAGGCTTCATAAATAGCATCATAGGGAGTTTTACCGTTTTGACGAGCTTCAATAGCAAAGTCAACCATCATGATGCCATTTTTCTTCACAATCCCAACCAGCAGGATAATACCGACGAAGGCGTAAATATTTAAGTCAACTTTAAATAGCAATAGGGTCAGTAATGCCCCAAATCCAGCAGAAGGTAAGCTAGAGAGGATGGTGAGGGGGTGAATGAAGTTCTCGTAGAGAATCCCCAACACAATATAAATCACAAAGATGGCAACTAGCAGCAGCATTCCCAGCCCTTGAATCGATGACTGAAATGCTTGGGCTGAACCCTGGAAAGCTGTACTAATTGTAGGTGGTAACGTTTCGCGTGCTAATTTCTCAATTTTACCAGTGACACTATTTAGTGAGATTCCCGGTTTTAAGTTAAAAGAGAATGTTACAGAGGCGAGCTGCCCTTTGTGATTAATAGTCAGCGGCCCCACATTTTTAGTCAAACTTGCTACAGCGTTGAGTGGTACTAGTTGTCCACTAGGATTGCGAATTGAGAGTAAATCCAGGGCATTGGAATTTTGCTGATATTTTGGTTCTACTCCCATAATCACTTGGTACTGATTATCAGGGGCGTAGATTGTGGAAACTTGGCGAGTACCATAGGCGTTACTCAGGGCAGTTTCAATCTGATTGGCAGTCAAACCCAGAGATGAAGCTTGGTCGCGGTTAATATTTACTTGTACTTGTGGATTCCTAACTTGCAGATCAGTGTTTACATCTTGCAAATCTGAGAGCGATCGCAACTTGTTTTCTAGAAGTGGCGCATACTGATAAAGTTCTTGGATATTAGGACTTTGGAGTGTGTATTGATACTGCGCCTTTGTTTGTTGACCACCGATATTAATAGCAGGGGGATTTTGCAAGAAGACCTTGATTCCAGGTACACGCGACAGCTTGGGTCGGAGTTCTTGGACAATTTCATCAGCACCCAACTTACGTTCATGGCGAGGCTTGAGTTCAATTAAAATTCGTCCAGCATTGGCGGAAGCATTTGGCCCACCAGCCCCAACACTGGAGTTAATCGAATCCACATTAGGATCACGATAGGCGATCGCAGCCACAGCTTGCTGATGTTTTACCATCTCATCAAAGGAAATATCCTCTGAGGCTTGGGTAGTTGCAGTAATTTGTCCAACATCTGCATTCGGTACAAACCCTTTAGGGACAATTATAAATAGATACGCTGTTGCTACAAGAATCGCTCCAGAAATCACCATTGTTGTGCGGTGATACTTGAGTGAGCGCTTTAAGCTCCACTCGTACCCATGCAACAGCGTATTAAAGAAGTTTTCCGAGATATTATATAGACGAGTTTTAAAATTGGTGACTGGTGACTGGGGACTGGTGACTGGGGGCTGGGTATGAGTTATTTCTCCCTCTGCTCCCCTGCTCCTCTGCCCCCCTGCCCCTGCCTCCCTCTCATGATGAGGTGGACGTAAAAATCTCGAACAAAGCATTGGTGTCAAGCTCAGAGAAATCACGCCGGACACTAGTATAGCAACGCTGATGGTAACGGCGAACTCACGAAATAGCCGTCCCAAAATACCTTCCATGAACAGCACGGGGATAAATACTGCTACCAAGGAAATAGTCATGGACAAGATTGTGAAACCAATCTCTCTAGAACCATTTAGGGCTGCTTCCATGCGGCTTTCACCCATCTCCATGTGGCGAACAATATTCTCTAACATGACTACGGCATCATCTACCACGAATCCTACTGAAAGGGTTAACGCCATCAGTGATAGGTTATCGAGTGAGTAGCCCAGTAGCAGCATAATTCCAAACGTTGCCACAATCGAAAGCGGCACTGCCAAACTGGGAATGACTGTAGCAGAGATATTGCGGAGAAAGAGAAATATCACTAATACCACTAAGGCAATAGTGAGCAACAGCGTGAATTGGACATCATCCACCGACTCCCGAATTGATTGAGAGCGATCATAGAGAATATTCATGTTCACAGCTGCCGGAATCTGATTGCGGAAGGTGGGTAGCAGTTTCTTGATTGCATCCACCACTTCAACTGTATTGGTTCCCGGCTGACGCTGAATTGCCAGAACGATCGCCCGCACTCCAGAATTTTGTTTGGGTTGGGATTTCTCCTCTGCCCTTCTGCTCTTCTGCTCCCTTGCTCTCTTGCTTCCCTGCCCCTCTTTGCTAGGAAAATACCAGCTGGCAATCTTATCATTTTCTACACTGTCCAGCACTTGACCGATTTCCCCTAGCTGTACTGGTGCGCCGTTTTGATAAGCGACAGTTAAAGAACGATAGCTGGCAGCATCGTTAAGTTGACCGTTTGCCTGGATTGTATAATTCTGCTCTTTCCCGTAAAGCGTACCTGTAGGTAGATTGACATTTCCGTTAGCAACTGATGTTGCTACTTCATCAATTCCTATCCCTTTGGCACTTAACGATTCGGGGTCTACTTGAATTCGTACTGCATACTTTTGAGAGCCGTACACCTGCACTTGCGCCACTCCATCTACCATCGATAGGCGTTGTGCCAGCAGGGTTTCAGCATACTTGTCTACAGTCGCCAGCGGCAAGATAGCAGAATTGAGAGATATATATAAGATGGGCTGATCCGCCGGATTTACCTTTCGGTAAGACGGAGGACTCGGCATATTAGTAGGTAACTGCTTGGTTGCTTTAGAAATAGCTGCTTGCACATCCTGTGCTGCCCCATCTATCTCTCGATTTAAGTCAAATTGCAACGTTACTTGTGTAGTACCCAAAGAACTGGTAGAGTTCATCGAGCTCAACCCAGCAATGCTAGAAAACTGCTGCTCTAGAGGCGTTGCGACTGAGGCAGCCATTGTTTCTGGACTAGCTCCGGGCAGATTAGCTGTAACTTGCAGTGTAGGATAATCTACATTCGGCAAATCGCTAACGGGCAACTGTCTGTAACTAATCAACCCAAATATCAAAATGCCAACCATAACTAAAGTTGTCATGATTGGACGCCGGATAAATATCTCGGAAATATTCATCGATTTACTCCCTGGCTCCTACTTCCTACTTCCGGTTTCACCTGTACTGTGGCTCCAGGTACTAGGTTGAATTGTCCATCAGTGACTACTTGCTCACCCGGTTTCAAGCCTTGTCGGATGACAGTTTCACTCTCAACAGTGTCACCGACTGTAACTGGACGCATTTCTGCTGTTTTGTCGGCTTTAATCACATAGACAAACTGCCCCTGCTGTCCACTTTGGACTGCTTGGGAAGGCACTGTAATGGCATTCGGTTCTTCGGTTAGCTTGAGTACTACATTGACAAACTGTCCTGGAACAAGTCGCTCGTCAGTGTTGGCAAATGTACCTTTGAGTTGAATTGTGCCTGTTTGGGTATTCAATCCGCTATCAACGAAGGTGAGTTCACCCCGCACCGGACGCCCTGCATCTTTAGGAGGGAGAGCATTAACTTCCAGCTTGCCTCTAGTACTGTATTTTTTCAGGTCTGGGAGTTGCCGTTGGGGAATCGAAAAGGTGACGTAAATCGGACGGATTTGGCTAATCGTAACGAGTGAATCGTCAGCATTCGCTGCGTTTGCTTTTACTAAGTTGCCTCGCGTTAGCTGCACGCTACCTGTACGCCCAGCAATTGGTGCGTAGATGGAACTGTAGGAAAGCTGAACTTTAGCATTCTCAATTGCTGCTTCATCAGCTGCTACTGCTGCCTGAGCGTTCTGCACGTCTGCTTGAGCCGCCACTACCGCTGCTTGAGCATTTGCGACTCCACCTTGATCTGCTTTTACAGTTGCCCGTTGAGCATCAGCAGTCGTTTGGAACTGATCGGCTTGTTCTTTACTGATTGCCCCCTGCTTGAGTAAAGTAGAATAGCGTTGAGCTTGCACATCTGCATTTGTTGCCTGAGCGACATCTTTGACTACATTCGCTTTCGCTTGGTTCACTTGGGCGATCGCTTTGACCACATTTGCCTGTGCCTGTTTCACCTGTGCTACATCTTTGGCTTTGGCAGCATTAGCTTGCATTAATGCTGCTTCTAAAGACCGGGAATCGATTTTAAATAGCAAGTCTCCTTTCTTCACGTTCTGTCCCTGCTGGAAATAAACCCCAGTAAGTTGTCCACCTACCTGAGACTTGACAGATACAGTAGAATATGCTTCTACTGTTCCCGTCGCTCGTAGCAGGATGGGAATCATTTTTTGAGTTGCAGTAGTAACTACCACTGGCACAGGTCTATTTTTTCCGGCTGCCCCTTTAGTTGATTGGGCTTCGGAAGCATTACAGGCAGCACACAACCAAGTCAGTCCCAGCAGAAGTAGCCATAAACGTCCTGTTTGAATTACGCCATGAAAGCGAGGGACAGTTTGAGCAATCAGGGATGAAGGCTTTTTCGTTTGAACAGAGGCTAAACAGCGCATATCAAAAATCTAGGGTAAAGGGAAAACTGTAAACACGTAGTGGTGAAGCAGTGCTTTTAATGGGATTTACCCAATCAGGCGACTACTTACCTACAAGGCTTCTTGCAGAAAACCCGTAAAACACTTCGGTCATAGCTGCCCTTACCGCGCAGCGTCTTTGACAGGAAAAGCGCTTGTCTTGAGAATTCACATATTTCGCAAAGAAAGATTTTGCGAAATATTCTAATTAGACAAACGTAATGTTAGTTTATCTAAAAATTAGTATACAAATAATTGTTAATTTAGCCTACCCTTTGCAGAAAGAAATTGTTGTTAATTTGTTATGACTTTGATATTAAGTTTTGAGGCTATATTGCAAAATTTTTGAGCATTAAAAGAGTCAGGAGTATTGTAGCCTAATATCTTTTAGCTTCTACTATTGAATATTTATTGACAAAGAAAATCAATAAGACTAATCAGCAAAAAAATGATAGCGATCGCTATTCTATCTAACTTCAAATATAGCGATCGCCCCAAGCAAAATTCAAGCAGCACAAAAAATCGGGGCAGGTTCTAAACCCACCCCGACTGCTTCTGATATATTTCGCCCCACAGCTGCGGCTACAGGCTTTAAACTAGCAACTAGATGCACCATATCTTCTAAAGAAAGGGCTTGACGTGCATCAGATACAGATTTCTCTGGTTCTGGATGACACTCAATAATTAACCCGTCTGCGCCACAAGCCACCGCAGCCTTAGCCACAGGTGCCACTAATTCCCGTTTACCTACAGCATGGGAAGGATCTACAATCACAGGCAGGTGAGTTATTTGCTTGAGTGCTGCCACTGCCCCCAAATCTAAGACGTTGCGCGTGTAATCATCAAAGCTGCGAATACCTCTTTCACACAACACTACTTCAGGATTGCCGTGACTAAGAATATATTCAGCTGCCATCACGAATTCTTCAATAGTTGCTGCTAAACCGCGTTTGAGCAGTATCGGTTTACCAGCTTGTCCCAAAGCTTTGAGCAAATCAAAGTTTTGCATATTGCGACTACCAACTTGAAGCATATCAGCGTGGGCAGCAACTACCTCAATTTGGGAGATTGACATCACCTCAGTGACGACTGGCATATTGTAACGCGATCGCACCTTTGCCAAAATTTCTAATCCTTCCTCTCCCATCCCCTGAAAAGCATAAGGGGATGTGCGGGGTTTGTAGACGCCGCCACGCAAAGCTTGTACAGATGCAGTAGATAACTTTTGGGCGACTGTCTCCATTTGTCCCAAGTTTTCTACGGTGCAGGGGCCACCGATAATTACCAACTCTTTACCCCCGAAAGCGACTGTTTGTGAGAGTTTAACGATTGTTTGATGGTTAGTATGGGATTGTGAGGCAAGTTTAGCGTTAATCATGGTTTGATTCTCCTTTAAATTAAAAAAAAAGCCCGGAACTTTCAAAGGTTCCGGGCGTGTGATTCATCAGCATGAAACTCTACCCGGATGCTCTGGGCCAAAAGTAAAAGCTGTAAAACCAGTTACCGAAATAGGTCATCATGATGAAATTCTGCTCCTTAAAAAACAAAAACCGCAGAGTTAGCTCTGCGGTTCACCGGGCGGTTTCCATTAGGAAACTCGATTCACTCCCGGTGAACCACCCTAAACCAAAAATAAAAGTAGTAATTTCTGCTGGACATTTGTGCGGCGTTTAATTGGAAATTTTTACTTATACCTATATTAAGGAACCTAACAGAAACAGTCAGCCGTGTCAATACCCCACAACACCCAAAAAAAGCGATAGACTCAGTACAACTGTGGAAATCAAGATTAGTTGTTCGCTAAAACATCTTTGATGGATAGGGAAAGATGAAAAAGAAAAGACTTATGAACTTTACCCTTTCCCTAAGCAAAATCTGGGGATTTTGGGCTGGTGAAATGCTAACTTACTTTTTTGTGTAAATGAAAACAGTAACTTGTTATTAAATTACGCCAGAGTCATATAAATTTACAAATATTGTTAGGTCATAGCTAATAGGTAATTGAATATCAAAAAAGAATGTTGAAAATACATCAGCCATCATTCTTATCCAAGCTCTGATTGACCCGATCAAGATTTTTAGGATCACCTGTTTGATTATGCCCAGTTCCAAAATCTTAGCCACATCTTTCGACTATCATGGAGTTTACCCCTGCCCAGTCTGTCGGATAGGTAAGATTTCTCATATGCCATTGATGGAAGCGATGGCTTGTGACTTTTGCCAAGAGATTTTTACCGCTAATCTAGAACTACAGCAAATCAAAATGCCTTCTAGACAACCTCCCTTAACTTGGCGGTGGAATGGTTTTAACTGGACAGAAGCCCGGTTGGAAGGTGTGGAATTAGGGTGGGGTTATGGACTAGCCTCTGTAGCTTTTGTACTCCTTCCTACTACTCTCATTGGCATAGTAGCTTATTATTTTCCTCCTACCCCAAAAGAGCCAGTTACCTGGATGCCATATATTTGGACTATATTAACTTTCTTCTCGCATTTATCAATTATTGTTTGGATTTTTATTGAGGTCTATCAGGTTCCAGTGGGAGCATATTTAAGAGGTATGATGCGATGGAGAAATGGCGTTATGGGGAGATGAGTGGGAGAGTTGGAGAGTTGCGAGTGGGAGAGTGCGGGACAGTAAAGAATAAATAATGCCCAATGACAAATGAAAAATGACAAATGACTATTAGCAAAAGATGCAGCCATCTATCGGCTGCATCACTCATAATTAAGTTGATTGTCCACCAAAACGTCTTATGAGTGAGTTGGAGCGGTACTATAGAGTCTTGGAATTAGAGCCTGGGGCAACGCTTGAGGAAGTGAACCAGGCTTACAAAGATTTAGTCTTTGTTTGGCATCCCGATCGCATTCCAAAAGAAAATCTCCGCTTACAGCAAAAAGCACAAGACAAGCTCAAAGCAATTAATGAGGCTCGTGACAAATTGCGCTCTTCAAAAGCTAAACATCAGACTACCCCTTACTCACAACCTTACTCACAACCTTATTCACCGCCACATCAACAGAAAAAATCATCGCCAACAACCGATTCAAGCCATCATCCACCAAAGCAAAACTCGGACTTGAGTGGCAAAGACTATAGTCGGGCGAATTTGAGTAATAAAGATTTATCTGGTAGAAACCTGAGTTATGCGAACTTGAGTGGTGCTGATCTCAGTGATACTTTTATGCACAAAGTGAATCTCAGAGGAGCAGATTTATCTGAAGCAAATTTATTTCGGGCAAACCTACTTTTAGCTGATCTCAGGGAAGCGAATTTGCGGGCTGCTAATTTAATCGGAGCGGATCTCAGCGGAGCAGATTTGCGGGGAGCTGACTTGACAGGAGCGCGGATTCGCTCTGGCGAACGCTTGCTCGTGAAACTGATTGGTGCTAACTTGGCTGGAGCAATCATGCCTGATGGCGCAATTCATCAGTAAATAGGGAGTAGGGAGTAGGGAATAAGAGTATTAGTTATTCTCTGTCTACTTGCTGATCTTCCTTGTCCCTATTCCCCAGTTCCCAGTCTCCAGTTCCCAGCCCTCAATTCAATGCTAAAAAACCTGTTTTTCCCAAGTCAACCGGATTTGTAGTACCTGCAATATGGGAAACTTGGCAATATTCCCTATAGATTCAGATTTAAAATGGGTAGCACAATTTCTGATATTGCAGTCAAAACTATTAATGGCAAGGATAAGCAGCTAAGTGAGTATACCGGGAAGGTACTGTTAATTGTGAATGTAGCTTCATATTGCGGTTATACCTCCCAATATGACGGACTAGAAAAGTTGAACCAAGAGTTTGGGGACGCTGGGTTAAGTATTTTGGGTTTTCCCTGCAACGATTTTGGAGCGCAGGAACCAGGAAGCAACGAAGAAATCGTACAATTCTGTACAAGCAAGTATGGTGTGAGCTTTGATCTGTTCGATAAAGTTCATGCTAAAGGCTCCCAGCAACACCCACTTTATGAGCGACTTACTAAGGCCGTTGAGCCAACGGGGCCTGTTGCTTGGAACTTTGAAAAATTTTTAGTCAATAAGCAAGGTGAAGTAGTAGCTCGATTTAGTAGTAGTGTTCAACCTTATTCACCAGAATTAATTGCCACAATTAAGAGAGAATTAGCAAAATAGTTATTAGTCATTAGTTATTAGTCATTAGTCATTAGTTAAAAACTCTTGACTCTTGGCTCTTGATTATTGGGCGTAAATTTATTTACGCCAAGTTCCTTAATTGAGAATATTGACTCCAGCAAGCAGTTTAATTTATTGGTGTCTAAATTGCCATGAATGTTGCAATCATTGGTTGTGGTTATGTTGGTTATGCAGTTGCTCAATATTGGCAGCAAAAGCTGAATTTTTTTGTGAGCGCCACCACAACATCCCCTGAGCGGGTTCCAGCGCTACAATCAGTCGCCCAAAGAGTTACAGTTATCCAAGGCAATGACCTAGAAAATCTAAAATCAGTTTTGCAAAATCAAGATGCTGTACTTTTGAGTGTTGGTGCAAAAGGTGCAGATGTCTATGAAGAAACTTATTTGCAAACTGCCAAAAGTTTAGTTTCAGTCTTGGGGCAGATTCCTAGCGTGAAACAATTAATATATACAGGAAGTTATGCAGTATATGGTGATAGAAATGGTGTATGGGTAGATGAAGAAACACCGCTTGCACCTGCCAATTTAAATGCACAAATTCTCCGCAAAACGGAGGATGTGTTGCTATCAGCATCTAACGAAAATCTGCGAGTTTGTATCTTGCGCTTGGGAGGAATTTATGGCCCTGGTAGAGAACTGATGAAAATATTTAACCGATATTCTGGTACAACCCGTCCTGGTAATGGCGAGGATATAACTAATTGGATTCACCTTGATGATATTGTTGGTGCTGTAGAATTTGCCCGTAACCAGCGCTTAGAAGGTATTTACAATTTGGTGGATGATGCTCATTTGACTAGTCGAGAAATGCTAGATAGCCTATTTGAAAAATATAATTTACCTAAAGTTATATGGGATACTTCTGTCAAGAGTATTCGCCCATATAATGCTTGGGTATCGAATGAAAAAATTAAAGAAGCTGGATACCAGTTGATTCATTCACAGATGCTTTTTTAACAAGTATTAAAAGCTTGGAATTATGCAACCATCTGCTATAGCTAATATAACCAGTCTAACACCATCTTCTACTCAGTTTTACACTTGGCAAAATTACCGCTGCGCCTACGAGTTACATCAACCAACTAATACAACACCTGAAGGTATTCCTTTACTGTTAATTCATCCTATTGGTGTTGGCTTATCGCGGCAATTTTGGCAGAGATTTTGCCGTGAATGGTATAATACAAGCCACCTCAATCCAATCTATAACCCTGATTTACTCGGATGTGGTGAAAGTGATATGCCTCATGTGGCTTACACTCCTGGTGATTGGGCAGAACAGTTGCAATACTTTTTACAAACAGTAGTGCAGAAACCTGTAATTGTGGTAGTGCAAGGCGCTTTATTGCCAGTTGCAATAGAATTAGTTCAAAAGGAATCAAATTTAATTGCCGGACTTATACTAGCCGGGCCGCCAGCTTGGGCTGTAATTACAAAAAAATCACCTGAGTGGCGACAAAAAGTTATTTGGAATTTATTAGATTCGCCTTTTGGTAGTGCTTTTTATCGGTATGCACGCACTCCCAAATTTTTGCGTTCTTTCTCCACTCGCCAATTATTTGCTGATGATCATGCTGTTGATGCAGAATGGTTAAATACATTGGTTGCAGGTGCAGCAAATCTTGCCAATCGCCATGCAGTATTTTCTTTTTTAGCGGGGTTTTGGCGACAAGATTATAGTAGTGCGATCGCCTCAATTCAGCAACCCACACTTGTAGTCGTCGGCGAAACAGCATCAAGTATCAGCGAAGAAGGCAAAAAAGAAACACCCTCTGAACGCTTAGCTGATTATCTCGCCAGTTTACCTCAAGGTCGGGGAATAAAAATGAATGGGCGAAATGTTTTACCCTATGAATCAACGGCTGAATTTGTAGCTGCGATCGCTCCATTTATAGATGAATTTTCTTAAAGCTTTTGTTGCCAACATATATAACATTTAGACGCAAAAGTCTACAAACTTAAGGCAGATCATAATCTGCCTTAAGTTTGTTTTTGCATGGATACCAAAGCCTTTATAAATTTTGTGTGACATAGAGGCTAAAGCCTTTGTAGACTTATCGGGGGGTGACATGAAAATCATGCAGCACCAGCAAAAGATTGATAACTAACGGAGGTTTAATTATGTTCGCCGATCGCAAAGGACAAAGAGTTCCCAACGTCACGTTCCGTACTCGTAAGGACAACCAGTGGGTGAATGTGACAACCGATGAGCTGTTTGCTGGTAAGACAGTTGTTGTTTTCTCTTTACCAGGTGCTTATACTCCGACTTGCTCATCAACTCATCTTCCTGGTTACAATGAGTTGGCTAAGGTTTTTAAGCAAAACGGTGTCGATGACATTATCTGTATTTCTGTCAATGATGCTTTTGTGATGAACGAATGGGCAAAGGATCAAGAGGCAAGTAATATCACAGTAATTCCTGACGGAAATGGTGAATTTACTGAAGGCATGGGAATGCTAGTAGATAAATCAGACTTGGGCTTTGGTAAGCGATCGTGGCGCTATTCTATGCTGGTGAAAGATGGTGTAATCGAAAATATGTTCATTGAGCCAGATGAGCCTGGAGATCCCTTTAAGGTATCCGATGCTGAGACAATGCTTAGATATATCAACCCCCAAGCAGCGAAGCCAGAAGTAGTTTCCCTGTTTGCGAAAGTGGGTTGTCCTTTCTGCGCCCGCGCTAAAACAATGCTCAAAGAACATGGTCTAGACTACGAAGAAATAGTCTTAGGGAAAGATATTACCACGCGCTCTTTACGGGCGGTTACAGGTGCGACAACAGTTCCCCAAGTATTTATCGATGGTAAATTAATTGGGGGTTCTGAGGCATTAGAAGCCTATTTAGCAGCAAAGTAGGTTTAAAACCTAATTTCGGTGGGTATTTATTGCCCATCTGAATTTCGCTAAGGTTGCAAAATCTAATAAAAACCTATTTGTAGAGACGTTGCAATACAACGTCTCTACATACGTATAAAGCGCAGGTTAAATAATTACCTGGGATGAATATGGCGTCGAGGTGCTAAACCTGGATTGACAATGGCTGCTAAATCTTCTTCAGACAATTTACTAATCTCAGTGTGCAGTTCTTCGACAGTAAACTCATAACCACGGTCTTTAGCAATCTTGACAAAGGCTTCTGGGTCAGATGTTGCTTTTAGCCTTTGCTTTAATGCTTGGTTTTGTTTTACTGCTTTAAAAAGTTGGGCAGCATTGTGCTGTGTCATGACAGTCCATCCCCTGTTTGAAACATCAGATTTGAATGTCGTAACTTGCTCCTGTGATTTCACCAAATCTATGTATATAAAGGAGCTTATAACTAAGGTTATACACTTCAAGCTGAAAAAAAAGAAAAAAATGTATTTAATTTAACAAAAAAATATAAATTTAAGCTGCGTGGTTCGTAGTTGCGCTTTAGCGCTAAAACGCAACCACTAACTTTAATTTATTTATATCTAGCTACTTAGTAAAAGTTGGGGTAAAACTTCCCAGAAACTTCAGTATGGCTGAAGCTACAGCATCTGGCGACTCTACCAAAAAGCCATGACCGCCACGTTCGAGGACTAGAAGTTTAGCGTTGGAAATAGCTTGAGCAAGTTGCTCAGAAAATTTGATTGGGGTGAGAACGTCTTGTTTACCAACCAGAACTAGAGTAGGGCAATGAATGTGTTTGAGGCGGTCTGTTGTGTCAAAGTCAAGGATAGCTCGGCTGTGATGATAGAGTGTATGAGTAGCAGGCGGGAAGGGATATTTGATTGCAAATTCAATTAAGCCTTCTATCATCCCAGGAATTGAGTAAAACTCATCGGTAAATATCCAGGGCAGTACCACCTTTTCATAAAGCTTTAGGTTTACATTGTTAAGCAAATCACCCCAAGTCTCGATAATACTGTTAAATCGTTCATCACCCTTTGCCAAAGATGAGAGTAGTATCAGACTTTGTACCTTTTCGGGGTGTGCTAATACCAGCTCTTGAGCAATCTGACCACCCATGGAGTGGCCTGCTAAATGTACCTTATCAATACCGATATGATCAAGCAATGCTGCAATATCACCAGCCATCTGCTTGAGACTATAAGGACTGTCAGGAGCAGAACTACGCCCCATACCTCGATTGTCTACGCGAATCACCTGATAACGTGAAATCAATGAGGGCATTAGTAATGACCAATAGGCATGATCGCACAAGAAGCCAGCCACTAATAGCAGAGGCTCACCCGCTCCCTTAATGTCGTAGAACAACTCAATCCCGTTAATTTGAACTTTCACTCTAGCAATAAGTCTAGTAATCAGTAGTTATTTTAACTACTAACAACAAAATTCAGTAGCGGCCCAAGTCTGTGGGTTTGATAATATTTCTCGTCCCACTGGCGGCGTTGCGGCTAAAGTGGGATTTATGTAAATGTTGTGTGGTGCTGTGGCTAGCGAATTTGTTGCCTTTCTCTAGGATGGACACACAGCGATCGCTATGTCTGATATGATGCGGTTGTTTGCGATCGCCTCATTCAATATACTTTGTAGCTTTTAGTTTGCGCTGTCTTCGAAGACACAGCCCAAACTAAAAATTCTAATTTATTTGTGGTTCTGTACTTAAGGAATTAGCTCTGTTGATTAAACTTTTTGCTAAGGCTAAACTAGCACTGGTTTAATTTTTGACGTTTTGAAGAATATGAGGAATGAGTAAGATTTCTCCTCTTCACTCCTCATCAGCTACTCCTTACACTTGACTTAAGTAGAACAGTTTAATAATTTATTAACCTCTAACTAAAGATGCACATTCTTGTTAAACAAGAAAGTATATATCTAAATAAATATTACAGAGTATAAAAAATACACAGTTTACATATACTTGATTATTGCTGCTCAGTTATACATAATTAAATACATTCAAAAATCGCTGATTGTAAAAAATTTAGCAAGGAGAAAAAATAAATTCTATCTCCTTGCTTCTTTTACTTATTCCTTACTCCTAATTTTGCAAGCAGTCTGTTTACAACCGATACGCTTGGGATAAGAGAATGATAACCTCGTTTTGAGAGGTTGCAATGCAACATTTTGAAGGGCATAAAATGAGTACAAACAATCTTTAACTCAACCGTATTGTACGTAGCACAATTATTATTGTACGTAGCACAATTATTGCAGAAAAAACCAGGATTTCTCTTACCTGTACTAGTCCAATTTCAAACAAACCAATTTACTTACTATCAGCATTAGCAAATATACTTTGGAGGTCTGGTGGCTGTATTACTCCTGAGACAGTTGGACTATTAACTATAAAGAAAGGTGTGCCAGGAATCCCCAATTTTTGAGCAAGCTGAACATCTTTGCCAATTGCGGGAGTCGCAAGACTGCGATCGCGTTTAAATTTATCTAAATCCAAATTCAGATTTTTAGCAATATCCAAATACAACGCTTCACCCAGTTGCTTTTGATTGGTAAATAAAGCATCATAATATTCCCAGAATTTACCTTGCCGATTTGCTGCCCAAGCCGCTGTTGCAGATGGTAACGCTTCAGCATGAATTGAAGCCAGCGGTAAGTTTTTATAAACTAATCTGACTTCACCTTCATGCTTTGCTAACAATTGTTTTAAGTTTTTATGCGCTTCAGCACAGTAGGGACATTGAAAGTCTGAGAATTCTACAAGCAAAATTTTTGATTGAGTTGGCCCCGTCGTGGGAGATTCACCAATCACTGCTTCAGGATTGGTTTTTAAATCCTGTAAAAATCCTTGCCGTGCTTGCTTGAGTTTCTGCTGCTGTTCCTGTTGGAATGCCTGAACAGATTCGAGAATTGCTTGTGGGTGTTCACGGATGATTTGTAATACTTGTTTTTCCAGTTGCGGATTGATATCGCTAGCGGCTTGTGCAGGAAGTGACCAGCTTAAAATTAGACACAGTAGTCCTATTCCTGACCAAGTACGTAGATACTGAAGTAGTTGCCCTAACAAAGAAAAAAATGTACGCATACCACAACTATTGAAAAATAAACATTCTCCTAGTATTCCCTGAGAGTGGTAAAGGCGATCGCTCTGTTGAGATATTTTTTGTATGATTGGGACACAATTACTATTGTGTCCCTAGAATTAATCTGTATTTCTGTCAATGGTTTAGCTGTTTAATCTTCGTCAAGCGCTGGGAAAGCTTCTTCAAGCTGCCACAACCTATCTTTATTTTCCACGAACCAAATCCGAGTTTCTGGAGTTAATTTACTCCAAATAACTTCGACAGGAATGTGAGGAGATGCATATTGATACTGCTCTCCAAGCAATTTTAGATTGTCAGCTACATCACGGGGAATGCCAAATTCTGCCCAGTCAACTGTTATATTTCTTCCTGAGACTCCCGCTGTGGGGTCAAAAACCAATTGTGCAGCTCTAACTAAGTCTGCAAAGTGTTTCGGCTTAAGTTCAGTTATGTCCTGAACTTGGAGTGATTTATTATGTTCTTGAGACATTTTCGCTGGAGTGGTGAAGGTTAGTAGTGTATTGAACTTACTGCCAGAGATTTTTATCCCAATGTTTCTAGTCTAGCGCAAAGCTAACAAATTCATCCTGATTATTCAGCAAATTGGATTGACGCACTGATATCAGTTTGCATTATTTAATGATGGGTGTAAGAAGGCTTAAACTCAGTTCTTCTCCTTCGCCTTCATAATTAATGGCGAGTGTAAGAATGCTCAAAGTGAGTTTTGAGTTTCTGAGATATGGCTGCTAAAGCAACCGCTGTCACAGCAGCCGAAATTATTGCTATTTTGGTTCCGGAAGTATCTGCAAGTATCGCAATAAAAGCTAGAGCGATCGCAACGACTATACAGCTTTGTTGTAATCGTTTTGTTACCTGATAAGCTCGATTACAGGAACTACATATTAGTGTGTGTCGCGAGAATCTGTTTAGCAACATTGGTTGTTGATTAAACTCGCCATTACCAGTATTTTTCCTAGTAGAATAACCATGATAAAAAGGCAAAGATGCACCAAATTTATCTAGCCACTTGCGGTATTCAACTACCAACGTGTCAGATGTCTTCAACGGCAAATATAATTCTTTAAGACTGGCCTCCAATCGCTCAATTTCTGCTTGTTGCCCTACAATGAGGGGCAAATCTTGCTCTAATATTTTGTTAGTATTCAAGTGATCAAGCCAACGAGGTCTGAGCTTGACTCCCAAATTCATAAAATTACGATAACCTCTGGCTAGAAGACGACATCGCCCTTTACCTAGAGGGATTGAATACAAAGCTAGCCCAAATGTCCAACCTCGTTCTTCAATATAAGCAGTGTTCAAAACTAAAGTTGGAGCAACAAAATCAATATATTTCCAGGTTTCATTTGATTTGTTCGTTCCTCGCCATCTGCCTCGAATACCCTTAACTGAACTCTCTAACACTTCTATCTCTAGTGGTTGAGCATTTTTGCGATTACCACCGCCCCTGGTAGCGTGATGACTGATAGCGACATGAGCAGGATCTGTGACATTCTCTATCAGGTATGTTTGGTCATAAGGTAGATCCAACATAAAGTCTGTATATATAAATCCCGGTTTATCTACATCTGCTAGGGTTGGGATGAGTTCATCCACAGCAGTTTCGCTTTCTCCTGCCCACACCCAAATGATATCTTGACGTTCTACAACTTTAAAAGATGGCACGCAGGCATTAACCGGAATCTTTGCATCTGTTGCTAACTGGGGGATATGCAGACATTCACCATTATCGCCAAACTGCCAACCGTGGTATAAGCATTCAATTTTGCCGTCAATTATCTGACCTTCAGAGAGTTTAGCTGCACGGTGAGGACAACGATCTGTTAAACAAACAAGTTGTCCATCTTTGTTTCTAAACAAAACGAAAGGTTCATCGTATAAAGAAAAGCTGTAAGGACGGTTAGTTGGTAGGTCTTGTAGAAAACAGACAGGATACCAACATTGCCGCCAGTTAAATTCTTGCTTCTCCTCTAGTGTCTCAGAGATAGAAGTTGGTGGTTCTGTCTCTAATATCTTTGTATTTAATGCCATAGTTTTCTCCAGGTTTCTATCATCTATATCTTCCTCTGCAAATGATCAGTCCGAGAGATTGAAGATTTATATGGTGAAACTTTTAAAATCAGAATTTGTTACAATTTTCTAACTGCGGTTATACATCTTCATTATCTGATTTAAATACTTCTGAGATTAACAGTACGAATACACCAAAACTATTATATTTAGCAGTGAGGCGTTTATAGCGATTTTCTGCAACTAACTTAGCAGCTACTATGTCAAATTCTTGTCCTATACTCAGTTTTTTAGGAATATTCAAAACTACGCCATCAGGTAAGTAAAAACTTTCATTCTTGCCTCCAGTTGGGTCTAAAACTAAATTGTGAATTTCTTCGGCTTCGGAAATTTTTAAATCAGAAGTGATGGATTGCTTTGTACCTATCCAATTTCCTAATAAATGAGTTATTTCCTTGCCTGTTGCTATGTCAGGAAAGCTGTTTAAATGTTCACGCAAATATAAAATTTTCTCTAAATCACCATTCTCTGCATAGATACTACCTATGCTAGTATTCCAATCTTCATGTTTCAAAAACAACTCAGCCGAAAAATTGTGTCCTGATTCCAGTTTTTGAGTCACCCAAGCACTACTACCATCATCAATAAGAGCTAACGCCCTTTTAGATGGGTTAGCTGGATGTAATAATCCATCTGGTAGATTACAAGTTTCTTTTGGCATTTGCCATTGTTTTTCGAGCATACTCCCATCTGGCGATGGAAACTGATTTGTGTGAGTAATTACTGTTTTATCTGCATTTGCCCGCAAATTCCTAATACCTTGAGAAGACTTGATGATTTCTTTTTCTGGAGAATAAACAGTCCATGTACCATACATAGGCTTGTCTTCTGTATCCAGAAATCCAAATAATTTTTCCCAATGTTGTTCTTGTAGATGCGTCATTTTATTAATTAAATTTTGCAGTGATTGCCTTAGCTAATCATTTTCGATGAGAACGGTGACAGCGGCGATCGCTATCAACATTTCGTCATTTTTATCGTTCAGAGCAGGAATTGCTTTTCCTTGAACCACCATCCCCCCAGATTGTACAGTAAGGGTTTTGCGACCAAAAGGTAGTACAGCTAGTACCTCCTCTTCCCTGACTTGTTCTGGATAGGGTACTGCTACTTCAACTTCGACAATCATTTGATTAGGGTCATTTAAGCCAGCAACTTCCCAAACACCGGGTAAAGCATTGTGAGCGATCGCATTACGTACTGCTCTAGCTGCTGCTACCGTCGGTTCTTGTCCATGCTGGTCTATTCCCATTCCCATCTCGATAATCAAGCGTTTACGCGCCATTGCTACCTCCTGTTAATCTTGCACTTTTACTCTATCGCTCTATGGAGTAGCAATGTCATTTTGATTCATAAGTTTAGTTTTACTTTTGAAAGAGCCAGATTTCTCCCCCTTCCCTCGTAGGGAAGGGGGCTGGGGGGTTAGGTCTCTTCAGAACAAGCTTTATAAATACACATCAAAACCTTATTAATTTCCTGTATTACTTCTTCATTTTTAATCCGCAATAAACGCAGTCCCTTCGCTAACAAAACTTTATCTCGTTCTAGATCATATTCGACTTGTTGCTCATGAATTTTTCCGTCTACTTCTACCACTAATCCAGCTTTGTGACAGTAGAAATCTGCAATAAAACCATCAATAATTTGCTGACGACGAAAGTGTAAACCATGCAAGCGATTAGCACGAAGATGTTGCCAAAGTATTTTTTCTTCTGGTGTCATTTGCTGGCGAAGTTCTTTGGCACGTTGCACTTTAACTGAGTTTACTTTTTGTCCGATGATAATATTGCGATTTTCCTCATCTTTCCGTGGCAAGGGTTGCTTTGGTATTGGATTATTCATGTATAAAGTATAAAAATTTGTGTTTATTCATACATGATATGACCTCTCCCCCAGCCCCTCTCCGACGCGGAGAGGGGAGCCGGATTTCTCGCCCTTAGCTTGTAGGGAAAGGATTTGGGTGGTTAGGTTTGAATGCTAAATGGGAGGGTGCGATAACCTATTTCTTTACAACACAATTGTTCCAAGTATAACCGGGGTTTTTAAATTTTTAAAGTATAATTTATTCTTAAAGTTACTTTAAATAATAATTTATGAGTACTGCACCTCGTCCAATGACCGTTAATGAGGCTTATCGGCTCTATCGCTCAGGTAATTTGTTAGTAAATCGTAAGTATCAACGAAAGCTTGTTTGGACAGTATCAGAAAAAGAAAAATTAATTGGAAGTATTTTACTCAAATATCCAATACCTCTTATTTTGCTAGCAGAACGCCCCCAAATACATGGTAGTGGGAAGTATGAAATTATAGATGGAATGCAAAGATTAAATGCAATTTTTAGTTTTATTGAAAATACATTCGCCTTTGAAAATGAATATTTTGATATTGATGAATTTTCCTATGCTAGACAATTAGCAGAAGATGGTACTTTTGAAAAAATACAAGACAATAGTGCTAAAATTCTTGCCAAAAATAAATGTGCTGATATTGTGGATTATCTATTAGCAGTAACAGTTTATACTGCAATGGAGGAAGAAGATATTACAGAAATTTTTGGTCGAATTAATTCAAGTGGTAAACATTTAAGTCGTCAAGAGAGAAGACAAGCAGGAGTAACTACCCTATTTGCAGAAGTGGTAAGAACAATTGCGATGAAGCTACGTGGAGATGATTCTGAGAAAATATTACGTCTTCCTGAAATGCCAGAAATTAGTATTGATTCCAAACAATCTAATCAAGGTTATAAAATTCAAGCTGATGACACAATATGGTGTAAACAAGGTGCTCTTAATGTAATACAGTTACGAGAAAGTGAAGATGAGCAGATGATTGCTGATATTGTTGCATCTATTTTGTTAAATGAGCCACTATCACGCAGTACTGAACGTTTCGATGATCTTTATGATCCAAATAGTTCCTATGCTCAAAAACTTGAAAATGCTTTAATAACTTATCTGCCTAAAAGGCTTGAAGAAGAAATAATAAAAACATTTTCTATATTGAGGGAAAGTATAGAATCTTATAGTTCAGAATCCAAGTGTTTGTTGAAAATAGTAAATCCTAAAAGTAATAATCCAATACCAACTGCATTTTATACTATTTTCATGGCTTTTTTTGATTTAATAATTCACCAAGAGTTTTCTCCAACAGATCCATCAGGTATCATGAATGCTTTAAAGAATCTTCAACAAAGACTAGATTTAAGCCATCGCTACACAAAAACAGAAGACAGAAAAAATAATATTAACCAAACAAAGGGATTGATTCAAGATTTTTTTGCTAGAAGAGAACCACCAGTACTCGGACACGGAGTTGAGTTAGCACTAGATTTTGAAAACTCTTTACGTCGTTCTCGTATAGAAACAACAAGGTATGAATGTAAGCAAGGCTTACTTGATTTGTCTCCTAGCAGAAAGTTAAATCATGATTTAGTAGAAAAAATTATTGAAACAATTTGTGGAATTGCAAATTTAGGATCAGCTACAGATGGATATATTCATATTGGAGTAACTGACTCGAAAAAGGATGCTGATAAAATTGAAGAAATAGACAAAATTCAACCTATTGAAATTAATGGTAGATATGTCGTCGGGATTGACAGAGAAGCAAATTTACACAACAAAGCTAAAGATACAGAGCAATATGTAAGGATATTAAGTAATGCTATTCAAAACTCTACTCTTACCGTACCACTGAAAACGCAAGTATTAGCAAAGTTTGACACTATATTATATAAAGGATTATCAGTAATTAGAATTACAATTCCTCCGCAAATAACAGTATCATTTGTTGGTAAAACAGCTTTTACAAGAAAAGACTCTTCTACAGTACCTGTAGAAGGGCCTGAGTTACTAGCTATTTTTCAGCTTTTTCAAAAATGATAATTAGGTGGGCAATACCCACCCTACTTTATTTACTAATGCAAACTACTAGCTGGCATACCCAAAATATCCTCAATTCTCGGCATATCTTCCAACTTAATCACGCGCCCTTCATCCTCAAAACCGACAATTTGATCAAAGTTCAAATACCGATACAAATCATCAGCAAAAGGATTAATCTTCTTCGCCACAGTATCTAAATATTCTTGCACTGTGGGAATACGTCCTAACAGCGCACAAACTGCTGCTAATTCCGCTGAACCAAGATACACTCGTGCATCTTTACCCATGCGATTATTAAAGTTACGCGTTGAGGTTGAAAACACTGTTGTTCCATCAGCAACTCGTGCTTGATTACCCATACACAAACTGCATCCAGGCATTTCTATCCGCGCACCCGCAGCACCAAACACACTATACACACCTTCTTCTTTGAGTTGGTGTTCATCCATGCGCGTTGGTGGTGCTATCCACAAACGAGTTTTTACTTCACCTGCGCCTTCTAAAACTTTGGCGGATGCCCGATAATGACCGATATTCGTCATACAAGAACCAACGAATACTTCTTGTACTGGGTCATTAGCAACTTCCGATAATAACTTAACATTATCGGGGTCATTGGGAGCTGCTACAATTGGTTCTTTGATTTCGTTCAAATCAATTTCAATAATTTCAGCATACTCTGCATCTGCATCAGCTTCGAGTAACACAGGATTTGCTAACCACTCTTCCATCTTGGCAACACGGCGCAGGATAGTACGGCCATCTTGATAGCCTCTTGCTATCATGTTTTTCAACAGCGCTACGTTAGAACGCAGATATTCAGCAACTGTCTCTACACTCAGCTTAATTGTAGAACCTGCACAAGAACGTTCAGCAGTGGCATCAGCAAGTTCAAAGGCTTGTTCAACTTTTAAATCTGGTAAGCCTTCAATTTCCATAATTCGCCCGGAGAAGACGTTTTTCTTGTTCTTCTTCTCTGCTGTCAGCAAACCTTTTTGAATTGCGACGTAGGGAATGGCATTCACTACATCTCGCAGGGTGACACCCGGTTGCAATTCACCTTTGAATCTGACTAATACCGACTCTGGCATATCTAAAGGCATGACACCCAAAGCCGCTGCAAATGCTACTAAGCCAGAACCTGCGGGGAAGGAAATACCCAAGGGGAAGCGCGTGTGAGAGTCGCCGCCAGTTCCCACTGTGTCGGGTAGCAGCATCCGGTTTAGCCAAGAGTGAATGATACCATCACCAGGACGTAAGGCAACACCACCTCGCTGCGAGAAAAAGTCTGGTAGTTCGTGGTGAGTTTTGATGTCAACTGGTTTAGGATATGCTGCGGTGTGACAGAAACTCTGCATTACTAAGTCTGCACTGAAACCGAGACAGGCGAGTTCTTTCAATTCGTCGCGGGTCATGGGGCCTGTGGTATCCTGGGAACCAACGGTAGTCATAATTGGGTCGCAAGATGTACCAGGACGTACACCACTTAATCCGCAAGCTTTGCCGACGATTTTCTGTGCGAGTGTAAAGCCTTTACCTGTGTCGTTGGGTTGGTAGGGACGAGTGAAAACAGTGCTGGGTTCTAAACCGAGTGCGTGCCTTGTTTTGTCGGTGAGGGTACGTCCAATCAGTAGAGGGATGCGTCCACCTGCACGAACTTCATCAAGGATGGTATCAGGTTTGAGGGTGAAGGTAGAAATGACTTCGCCTGTTTCGTTGGTGATTTCGCCTTTGTAAGGATGGATGGTAATCACCATGCCTGTTTCTAGCTTGGTGACATCGCATTGAATGGGCAAAGCACCGGCATCTTCAGCAGTGTTAAAGAAGATAGGCGCGATCGCACTACCTAAAACATAACCCCCAGAGCGTTTATTTGGGACAAAGGGAATGTCATTTCCCATATGCCACAATACGGAGTTAATCGCAGATTTCCGTGAGGAACCTGTACCAACAACATCTCCCACGTAAGCGACAGGATGCCCTTTTTTCTTCAACTCGGCAATAGTTTCCAAGCTTCCCGGTTGCCGTGTCTCTAGCATTGCTAAGGCGTGTAAAGGAATATCTGGGCGAGTGCTAGCTTGGGTGGCGGGGGATAAGTCGTCGGTGTTGGTTTCGCCAGGAACTTTAAAAACGGTAACTGTGATAGCTTCTGGTACAGTTGGGCGAGTAGTGAACCACTCAGCTTCTGCCCAAGAGTCAATCACTCGCTTGGCGAAAGGATTTGTTTTCGATAACTCGAAGATATCGTGGAAGGCGTCATACACCAGCATGATTTTGCTTAAAGCGGTGGCGGCGTATGCAGCGATAGGTTCCTTTCCTTGTCCCCCCATTACCAGTGGGGTTTCTGAAGAGTCTGATACAGAAACGGTGGGCAATTGCAGCAAATCGATTAAAGCTTGCACATTGTAACCGCCTACCATTGTCCCCAGCAATTGCACTGCTTCTATGGGTGTAATTAAAGGGCTGGTGATTGACTCTTTAGCAATGGCAGAAAGAAAGCCAGCTTTAACATAGGCAGCTGCATCCACACCAGGAGGAATGCGATCGCGCAATAAATGCAATAATGTTTCTGCTTCTTCTGCTTCTGGCGGATTTTTTAGTAATTCACATAGTTCAGATGTTTGTTTTGCATCTAAAGGTAAGGGGGGAATTCCTAGTGTTGCTCTTTCGGCAACGTGTTTACGATATAATTCCAGCATTCTACAACTCCAAAATATTCAGTCAAGCAATGTTTATAGTGTTTACACCCACTTCCCTAGTTTCAACAGCATTTACCTCACAAGTCTTTACAGGTGCAACTAACAGGAAGTGAGAAGGCTCACTTTAAGTTTTTTGTCCAGCAAGGACTTATCATTATCACTTTATAGCTATTTTTGCCAATAAAGCTGTTTGCAAATAATTCTCTTTTCTCCACTTAGTTGTGTGTTTGTTCATCAGATAACATATTTCATTTGTCCACTGAACCTCTGAGCTAAGATTCAGAGTTATTGTTACATCACGTTCATGATTGTATATGCCTAAAACTTACACCGTAAAAATTCAACATCAAGGTAAAACTCATACTTTGCAAGTTCCCGAAAATGAAACTATATTATCAGTTGCCGATGCCGCTGGTTTAGATTTACCAAGTTCTTGTCATGCTGGCGTTTGCACGACTTGTGCCGGTCAAATAAGTGAAGGAACTGTGGATCAAACTGAGGGTATGGGCGTTAGTCCAGATTTGCAAAAACAAGGTTATGTATTGCTTTGTATTGCCAAACCACTTTCTGATTTGACAGTTGAGACAGAAAAAGAGGAAATAGTTTACCAGTTGCAATTTGGTAAAAACTAATCTGCTAATGTTAATAAGGGGTAATTTGTCAGATGTCAGTAATTGTTCTTAAATAAACTGCGATTACTATGACAAATTACCTATTACTAAGATTGAGAAGTGACATAAGTATTTCATAACACATGAAATCGGTTATTCTATAAACTAGAAAACAACAGGATTAACCGCAATGACCACTCATTTTATCACCGCCGAAATTGACCTGCAAGAAACTCCTACAGAGTTGCAAAAAGCAATTGAAGCAGAGTTAAAGAAACAGGGAGAACCCCTACGTTGGGCTGTTACGTCTGTTGATGTATCACAGCAGAAGGCTGCTGTTGAAGCCGTTGTCACTACAGTTAGTGCTGAGTCCTGAGTCCTGTTAGCGGTAGCGGGGCGTTTAGCCCGTGCTGAGTTGTATTTTTGAGTTATGAGTAAAACTTCTCATCACTTTTCACTCTTTAGTTCCCACTCAGCACTCAATATGCAACTTCCATACACCGCTATTTTAATTATACCAACTGGCGTTGGGGCTGCCATTGGCGGTTATGCTGGGGATGCCCTACCTGTTGCCAAGGTGATGGCACAAGTGTGCGATCGCCTAATTACTCATCCTAACGTCCTTAACGGCGCAAGTTTGTACTGGAACCTCCCTAATACTTTTTATGTAGAAGGATACGGGCTTGACAAATTTGCTGCTGGATGTTGGGGATTACGTCTCGTACATAATAACAAAATCGGTTTACTTTTAGATCACGGCATAGAGCCAGAGTTGCGGCTGCGACATCTACAGGCAGCTGATGCAGCCAGGGCGACACTAGGATTGACATTAACAGATTACGTAATCACTGATGCCCCCTTAAATGTCGAATTGCGAACTGCACCATCAGGGGCGAGTTGGGGGACAATTGGCAACCCAGATAGCTTGTTAAGGGCAGCCGAAATATTAATTAACAAAGCAGGAGCAGAAGCGATCGCAGTTGTCGCCCGTTTCCCTGATGATATGGATGAAGAGGCAGTACAAAACTACCGTCACGGTAAAGGCGTCGATCCTTTAGCGGGTGCTGAAGCTGTAATTAGCCATTTAATAGTGCGAACCTTTCAAATTCCTTGCGCCCATTCACCTGCTTTAGCTAGCGCCCCTCCATATCCTGATTTATCTCCTCGTTCCGCCGCCGAAGAATTGGGTTACACGTTTTTACCAAGTGTGCTTGTTGGGCTGAGTCGCGCCCCGCAATTTATCATAGATAAAGGAACTACATCTCTACAAACAGATATTTGGGCAGATCAAGTGGATGCTGTGATTGTACCTGCAACTGCTTGTGGCAGTAGTGCCTTATTGAGTTTAAATCAGCAGACGCGATGTCAAATAATTACAGTCAAAGAAAATAAAACTCTAATAAAAGTTCCTCCCCAACCGTTGGGGATCAAATCGATACAGGTAAACTCATATTTAGAGGCAGTAGGTGTATTGGTAGCACACAAAGCAGGCATCAATCCATCCGCTCTCAGTCCTCAATTATTGTCTTTACAGTCAGTAGTGAGGAGTTAAAAGTAGAGACGCGATTATACTCTTACGAGAAGCCGCTCTAAGAGCGTCTACACGTCTGTACAGGATTTATTATTCTTCCTTGTCCCCCTGCTCCCCTGCCGCCTGCCCCCTGCCCCCTGCTCCCCATTCCCTTAAAAACCCGTGGTTGAACAACAAAAACAAGAGCCAGAAATTCCATACTTAACGCGTTTCCAAGTACTTGGGGCGATGGGAGCGACTGCAATCATTTTGTTGATAGTCGCCAAGCTGTCGTTACAATTTGGCAACTTTTCTCTATTTTCCTGGAATTGGAACCCAAGGAGTTTGCTGCTGGGTGTGACTTTGGGAATTGTCATTACCGCGTTGAGTGGCTTAGCTTATCGCTTATGCCTTCCCTACCGTAAAAGTGCAGATTATTATTTAGAAATGGTGCTCAAGCCCTTAGCTTTACCAGACTTAATTTGGCTGGGGCTGCTACCAGGGTTAAGTGAGGAATTATTATTTAGAGGTGTGATGCTGCCAGCTTTGGGCTTAGATCATACGGCTGTGATTGTATCTAGTCTTTGCTTTGGCATATTGCACCTTAGCGGTTCGGAACAATGGCCTTATGTGATTTGGGCAACGATAATCGGGATAATACTGGGATATAGCGCCCTCTTAACTGGCAACTTGTTAGTGCCAATCGCCGCTCATATTATTACCAACTGGATTTCTAGTTATTTCTGGAAAATTTGGCAATTGTCGGGAATGAAAAATTAAAACAAGCATCAGACATTGTTCAAGAATTAAAACGAATTTTTGCATCTGCTTGCGGAATACTGGGAAATTTTAGAAACCAATCTGTTATGAAGGTGTAAAAAAACTCTTCTTTTACACCCTGTATACGCTTACACACCTACACAGTTTCAACCCTCTCAGCTGATTTTTTCTCTGCAACAGCTTTAAATTTTCTTATATAGAGATGAATGTTTGTAACAATAGCTTTAATTTCTCCGCCGACCTACTTATGACGCAGCAAAAAGTAGTAAAAAAGTTACAAAGAAGTAGTTGCGATCGCTCATCAATAAATTTTGTTATTCTATAAAAAGCAAAATACTATACCTTTGTTAAAAAGTTAAAGTTTGAAGTTTGTGCTTTAGCGCTAAAGTAGAAATTACAAAGTATCTTCAGTAGATTTATGTCTACTTATTAAAATCTCAATTTAAATGCAGTAAAAACCTTAGTAATTAGGTGAAAAAGAACTAAATCTGTAACAAGCAATTAGCAGATAAAAGCTATTTTTATCTAGAAAACTAGTTAAGTAATTAGTTCTTCATTGAAAATATTTGTTCATTAGTATCTAAAGTTTAATATGTCCGAATTATGGAAAAGCCTATTTGCTTTTGGACAATTTATGCCTCATGGATACTGCTACCTCTGGAAGCCAGAGTTAGTAGGACTGCATATTGTCTCTGATTTGTTAATTGCATTGGCTTACTATTCAATTCCTGTGGCGCTGATTTATTTTGTTCGTCAGCGGCAAGATTTGCCTTTTAATTGGATATTTCTGCTATTTGGTGCTTTTATTGTTGCTTGTGGTAGTACCCATTTAATGGAAATTTGGACACTTTGGTATCCAACTTATTGGTTATCAGGGTTACTCAAAGCGATAACAGCATTTGTCTCAGTATACACAGCATTAGCTTTAGTACCGTTAGTACCGAAAGCGATCGCACTACCCAGTCCGGCACAACTAGAAGCAGCGAACCGAGAACTACAATATCAAATTACACAGCGAGAGCAAGCAGAGAATGCGCTACACTTAGCTAATGAAGAGTTAGAAACAAAAGTCAAGAAACGGACTTTAGAACTAGCACAAATCAATGAAGAATTAAAAAACGAAATTGCAGAACGCAAGCGAGCAGAAGAAATCCAGCTAAAAACGCAAGAGAGACTACAAACACTTTCGGGTAAGTTGATTGAAGCTCAAGAAACTGAACGGCGGAGTCTTGCTCGTGAATTACATGATGAAATTGGCCAAGCATTAACAGCAGTCAAAATCAATTTGCAAACAATACAATATTCATCTGCTGCGACTCAGACAGCATCACCATTACAAGAAAGTATTAGCATTGTTGAGGTTGCACTTCAACAGGTACGTAGCCTTTCCTTGGATTTACGACCATCATTACTGGATGACTTGGGATTGGTAGTAGCACTGCGTTGGTATGTAGACCGCCAAACCCAGCGAGCAGGAATCATTGGGGAATTTATAGCTTTGCCTTTAGAGACTAAACTTTTACCAAACTTGGAGACAACTTGCTTTCGCATTGTCCAAGAAGCCTTAACTAATATAGTGCGGCACGCCAAAGCGCAACGAGTAACAATTGAATTATGGCAACAAGAAACTCATTTGCATCTAGATATCCGGGATGATGGTATTGGGTTTGATGTGGAAGCAGCACGAGAGAAAGCTACAAGGGGTGGAAGCTTGGGTTTGTTAGGGATGGAAGAGCGTGTTTCACTTGTCGGTGGCCAGATAGAAATTAAATCTGTGCATCAGCAAGGTACTGAAATTCACGCTTATTTCCCGCTTTCTACTTATCAATCTTAATTTACTGATATTCCCAATCCAAAATTCAAAACCCAAAATGGTATGACCGCAGCCCCAGAATTAATACGAGTTTTACTAGTAGATAATCATACCCTCGTCCGTGCTGGGTTACGTGCTTTGATACAAAATATTCAGGGCATACAAGTAGTTGCAGAAGCAGGCGATGGGCGGGAGGCTTTGCGATCGCTAGGAGAACATCAACCTGATGTAGTATTAATGGATATCGCCATGCCAGAGATGAATGGCTTAGAAGCGGCTGCTCATGTTGTGAAAGAATTTCCTCTGGTACGGGTAGTAATCCTTTCTATGCACGCTAATGAAGAGTACGTGTTGCAGGCATTACGTTTAGGTGCAATGGGTTATTTGCTTAAAGATGCAGGAATTAGTGAGTTAGAATTGGCATTAAGAGCAGTTTGTCAAGGAGAAACTTATTTAAGTCCAGCAGTTTCCAAGCACGTTGTGTCTAATTATTTACAACGAGTAGGGAATAAATTTAGTTCTTCTACACAATTAACCTCGCGTCAGCGCGAAATTTTGCAGTTGATTGCAGAAGGGCGAACAACAAAAGAAATTGCTGAGTTGTTATACATCAGTGTGAAAACAGTAGAAACCCACCGAATGCAACTGATGAAACGGTTGGATATCTTTGATGTAGCAGGCTTAGTACGCTACGCCATTCGCACGGGGTTAGTGATTTCAGATAATTA
Source organism: Nostoc sp. UHCC 0302 (assembly GCF_038096175.1). Classification (NCBI taxonomy): domain Bacteria; kingdom Bacillati; phylum Cyanobacteriota; class Cyanophyceae; order Nostocales; family Nostocaceae; genus Nostoc; species Nostoc sp. UHCC 0302. Next base: position 3,983,311 of record NZ_CP151099.1, on the reverse strand, counting down.
AACTGAGCAAATACAGTTTGGGTAGCGTGCGTTATGCCAAAAGCTAACGTGCCGATGATTTAACTTTTATAGAACTTAAGCACACTCTACGAATTCTTAGCTTATTCTCTTCTCCTTCTCCCAAAGGGAGAGGCTACGCCAACGGAGACGCTAACGCGAACGAGACGCTTCTCTACGTTCGCGCAGCGTCCCGCAGGGAGAGGCTACGCCAACGCGAAAGCGGTAGCCTGCGGCAAGCCGCTATGCATCTAAGATAAATTCAGCTTTTCATCTCAGGACTTTTCACCTAAAAGATCAGGGTTTCCCTGATAGATTCTTACTCTTCAACTGCGTAATGTATAAGTTATCTCAAGAAGCTCTCGGCAGAGTTATACAAAATCAAGTTTATGAAACACGTTGCTTGACTCATTAGTAATACATTAATTTCCCCATTAGCTATTTGCTAATAAATTTATGTCCCCCCTCCGCATTCTTTTAGTAGACGACAGCTTTGCCTTTCTCGAATCCGCCGCCCGCTTTTTAGCACTGGACGCGCGGCTCGAAATTGTCGGGCGTGTTCTCTCTGGAGAGGAGGCACTAGAACAGATTCCGCAATTGAGTCCTGATCTAGTACTAATGGATTTAGCTATGCCTGGAATGAACGGACTGGAAGCAACACGTCAAATTAAAGCGCAATCGGCTACGCCATACGTTGTTGTTTTAACTTTAAACGATGGTACTGAGTATCAGACAGCAGCTCTTGCTGTTGGTGCAGATGGCTTTGTTACTAAATCAGAAATTGGTACAGCGTTACTACCCTTAATTCATTCCTTATTTGATTAAGGAAAATTAAATAAAATGATTAAAGTTACACCTTATAAAAGAGCGAAACCAACACCGTTCACAAACGGATACAAAATAATTGAGAACGTAATGCTGCCAGAATTTGATGAGACAATAAGTGTTATTCCTGCTATGACTGCGGGACGAACAAGTAAACAAATTAAGGCAGAAATTAAAGCAAAATTTGGTTTTATCCCACCTTTCTTTTTGCCAGCAGAACAGACTCCAGAAATATTAGAAAATTTATGGCAGCAAACACTTTCTGCCTATGTAAATAATCCATTACCAGCGCTATTTAAGGAAAAGCTTTCTGCTTACTTGTCTCGCTTCTGCGCCGTTCCTTACTGCATGATTTGTCATAGTTGTACTTTACGCCCTTTGGGGATGAGCGCAGTTGAGGTATTGAAGTTGTTAGAATCTCCGTTTCCAACAGCAAGAGAAATTGAGGAACACCTAAAGATATTAACAGCACAGTCTAATTCTTTAATAAACTGGCCAGAATCAAACTCGGCACTGGAAACAAGTCTTCTTTACTGTGCAATATTTATTGCTTTGCCATCAAACCAAGGCGAACATTGTCGTCAAGAGATACGTAGAATTCTATCACCTGAGAATTACCAGTATCTAGTCACATTTATCGCTTATGTAAAGTCGTGTCACGTCTGGATGGAAGCTCACTCAGAAATAGCTTATCAAGCAGATGAACGAGTTATTACTCATTTGGCTCCTTTATTGGAATCTGAGCCGAAATTAGCTGAGTTTTTTGATAACTATCAACAGAGGGTGAAGCATGAATCGCAGAATCGGGCGGCACAATTAGCTGAGTTAACTTTACTACAGCGTCAAGAGGAAATTTGGCGACAACAAGCCGAGCGTGAGCGATTGGTAACACAAATAGCGCAACGCATTCGCCAATCTCTTGATCTAAGTGAAATTTTAAACACTACAGTATCAGAAGTTCGGCAGTTTTTGCAAACTGAGCGGGTGTTCATTTACCGTTTCTCGGAAGATTGGAGCGGTTCTGTGTCAGTCGAGTCAGTTGCTCCTGGCTGTTTGCCTATCCAGGGAAGAAAAATCACAGACTCCTTCTTTGCAAAAGCTGCTTCCCGTGAACTCTACAAACAAGGACAAACTCAATCTGTAGACGATATTTACACAGCTGGTTTCTCCCAATGTCATGTTGATTTACTAAGTCGGTTGCAAGTTAGGGCTAATTTAGTTATACCAATTGTGCAAGGGCAACAATTGTGGGGCTTGTTAGTCGCTAACCACTGCTCAGAACCTCGACAGTGGCAAGAGTTAGAAATTAATTTGCTCAAGCAATTAGCAACACAAGTTGCGATCGCAATTCAGCAATCTATGCTCTTTGAGCAGATTCAAACTGAACTAATTGAGCGACAAAAATCGGAGCAAAAGATACGTGAACAAGCTGCTCTGCTTGATGTTGCTACCGATGCAATTATTGTGCAAGCTCTAGACAACCAAATTCGATTCTGGAACAAAAGTGCTGAGCGTTTGTATGGCTGGAATGTTGCGGATGTCTTTGGTAAAAATGGACAAGAACTTCTTTTTAAAGAAAATTCGCCACAACTCCAACAAGCTCAAAAGTTAGTAGTTGAGTACGGCTCTTGGCAAGGTGAGCTACATCAATTTACTAAAGAAGGCAAAGAAATCATCGTTTCTAGTCGGTGGACACTAGTACTCGATTCTCAAGGGCAACCGCAATCAATACTAATTGTCAACACTGACATTACAGAGAAAAAACAACTCGAAGCACAGTTTCTTCATACTCAACGCTTAGAAAGTATTGGCACACTTGCTGGTGGTATTGCTCATGACCTGAATAATGTATTAACGCCAATTATTACTTCAGCTCAACTTCTTCTGCATACCCGACTTGATAGTGAAAAGCGGCAGCGACTACTGACGATAATTGAAGGTAGTGCGAAACGCGGTGCAGCTTTAGTCAAGCAAGTTCTTTCGTTTGCACGTGGAATGGAAGGTCAACAGATGACTATCCATCTCAGGGATCTGCTGTTTGAAATTCAGCATATTGCCCTAGAAACATTCCCAAAATCAATTGAAACTTACGTGGATATCGTACCAGACCTTTGGCTGATCTGTGGAGATATCACACAATTACATCAGGTGTTAATGAACCTTGTAGTCAATGCTCGCGATGCAATGCCAGATGGCGGAACTTTAAAGCTGGCTGCTGAAAATGTATTTATTGATGATAACTATACTCGGATGAATCTTGAAGCCACCGTTGGTTCTTACACAGTAATTACTGTTTCAGATACGGGAACTGGTATGACATCTGAAACTGTATCAAGAATTTTTGAGCCTTTTTTCACTACCAAAGAACAAGGCAAAGGTACGGGGCTTGGTCTTTCTATATTAAGAGGTATTATTAAAAGCCACGGTGGTTTTGTGACTGTAGAGAGTGAAGTTGGTAAAGGAACCCAGTTTCATATGTATTTCCCAGCGGTATTGGAAGAGCAAACGCTGCCAGAGCCAAAAGAAGAACTATTAAAAGGAAATCAGGAACTGATTTTAGTTGTTGACGATGAAGCTGCTATTTGTGAAAGTACTAAGACTTCATTGGAAAAATCGAATTACCGAGTAATTACAGCTAGTGATGGAATTGAGGCACTTGTACTATATGTGCAGCATAAAGATGAAATCAGTGCTGTATTAATGGATATGATGATGCCAGAAATGGATGGATTAACTACCATTCGGATGTTGAAACAAGTTAATCCACTGGTGTCGGTGATTAGTGTTAGCGGAATTGCAGAAAGCTCGCAGGTTGATTTGGCTCTATATTCAGGCGCTAAAACTTTTCTATCGAAACCTTACACATTACAGGAATTATTGAAAACTTTAAATACAGTGTTATTAGAGGATAATTTAAGCAGTAACAAGGTTACTCAAGATATTCAGGATTAGTTGCTCTCTAGTCTTGATTTGTGCTGATGAGTAAATAGCGATCGCATTCTTACTCAACAGACAACCCAGATGATAAATCACTTAATCTAATGGTAAATGTTGTCCATCCCTCGCGGCTTTCTACTTGAATGTTTCCTTGCAGTTGTTCAACTAACTTCTGTACTATAGGTAGCCCTAACCCTGTACCGCCTTCATTCCTCAAATCGCTATTAGGGATACGATAGAATTTATCAAAAATTCGTGGTAATGCTACTGCTGGTATTTCTACTGAATTACTGATAGCGATGATGATTATTGCAGGTGCTTGGGAAGAATCGTGGCGTATAGTTAAGACAATTTCACCACCAGTAGGTGTGTATTTACAGGCATTATTGAGCAGTTCTGCTACCATACGTTCTAAACTACTGCCGTCTGAGAAGAGTGGCGGGAGATCCGAAGGGATATTCACCTGTAGAGTTTGCTGATGTTCTTGAACACGGATTTGAAACGGCTCAACAACCCAAGGTAACCACTGATGTAAGAGCAAAAGAGCAGGACTAGTAAGAAGATAGGATGAGTTTTCCAGCCTTTGTAAGTCTAGTAGATCATTGATCAGATGCATTTCGCGATCGCACTCGGCTTCCAAAAGCCCAAAATAGCGCTGAGCTTCGCCGTTAACAGCAAAAGTTTGTAGCATTTGAATCATTACTTTCATGTTATACAGAGGCGATCGCAATTCGTGAGACACTAAATTGAAAAAATCATTTTTAAGTTGATTAATATTTTCCAATTGCACCACAAGTTGCTCTTGCTCAATTTGCTTTTTAAGCGCCGCAATAGCTAGTTTGCGATCGGTAATATCCCGAAATACCAATACAGCACCCATAATATTATCTTGATCATCTTTAATTGGTGCGGCACTATCATCAATTGGTATTTCTGTACCGTTTTTAGCAATCAGAATAGCTTCTGCTGGTAGACCGACAGCAATCCCATTTCTAATCGCTTTTGTGATGGGATTTTCTAGAGGCTTACGAGTTTCTGCATCCACAATATTAAATACTTCTGATGAATTTTTACCATAAGCTTCTTCTTGTTTCCATCCAGTGAGATACTCAGCAACAGGATTCATAAAAGTTACTAACTCTTGGATGTCGCTAGCAATCACACCATCGCCGATGCTTATAAGTAATGTATACAACCATTTTTGATTAGCTTTTAGTTCTTTCTCTAGCTTGTATTTAGTTAAGCTTATTTCAATATTTATTTGCAATTCTCTTTCTTTGAAAGGTTTAATTATGTAGCCAAAAGGTACAGTAACTTTTGCTCTCTCTAAAGTTTTTTCATCTGCATATGCAGTTAAATAAATTATTGGGATATCTATATATTTATGTATTTCTTCAGCCGCTTCTATACCGTCTATTTTCCCTTTTAGTTTAATATCCATTAGTATTAAATCTGGAGGGTTCTCTCTTACTTTATTAATTGCATCTTCGCCAGAAAATGCAGTGTTAGTAATGCTATAACCTAATTTTTTTAGGCGATTTTGTAAATCTTTTGCAACAATTGCTTCATCTTCTACCACCAAAATACTTGCATTTATCATCTTTTATCCATTTTCTATTTATAATATTGCAAATGTTATATGAAACACTACTCCTACAGCATCTAAAATGTTGAGATTTCCTACAAGTTGATTAGTTAAAGCATCCACTAGCTGCCATCCTAAAGATGCCGTATCATTAAAATTGTAATTACAAGGAAGTCCAATACCATTATCAGCAACTATCAGTGTAAAAGTGTTGTCATTGTTTTCCCTAAATTCAATTTTTATTTCACCATTTCTGCCTGCTGGAAATGCATATTTTAAAGAGTTAGAAACAAGCTCATGAACAATTAAGCTGCAAGGAATTGCTGTATCTAGTCCGAGAAGAATATGATCAGCAATATTTATTCTCAAAGATATTGCATCTTCATCTACTTCGTAGGAAGTGAATAAGCTACTTACTAAATCTTGAATATATTCACTAAAATTAATCCTTGCTAAGTCATGTGATTGATACAACTTTTCGTGAATTAATGCCATTGATGCAATCCGCTGCTGGCTTTGTTGGAATATTTCCAAATCGCGTTTATCCTTGATATACTCAGATTGCAGGTTGAGTAAACTGGAGATAACCTGTAAATTGTTTTTTACACGATGATAAATTTCTTTCAATAACACTTCTTTTTCGATAAGTGATGCTTGGATCTGCTCTTCTGATCGCTTGCGTTCGCCTAGCGCGGCTTGCCGTTCGCTAATGTCTTCGATTACGGAAATAAAATACTTTGGTTCCCCAGAAGGTTCGCGTATTAAAGATACGGTAAGATTAGTCCAAACGATGGAATTATCTTTGCGGAAATAGCGCTTTTCTATTGAGTAAGTTTGAATACTACCTGCCAAAACCTGCTCAACATATTTCAAGTCAGTGTCAAGGTCGTCTGGGTAAGTAATATCCTGGAAAGACCGCAATTGCATTTCCTGGGATGTATAACCGAGAATATCGCACAGCCTCTGATTAACTAATAACCACCGTCCATTTATGGCCACATGAGCAATGCCAACAGCAGCTTGATGGAATGCAGCACGGAATTGTTGTTCGCTTTCTCGTAATGCTTTTTCTATCCGTTGGCGCTCAGTAATTTCTGCTTGTAGTGATTCGTTGATTATTGTTAACTGTGCTGTGCGTTGCTCAACTTTAGTTTCTAGTTGCTCAAGTAAGCTGCTTAGTGCTTTCTCTGCTTGCTTCTGCTCAGTTATATCAGTATGTGAACCAACCATCCGCACTACATTAGCATCTTCATCCCACAGTGCTTGACCGCGATCCAAAATCCATTTGTATGTGCAATTCTTACATAATAATCGATACTCGCTTGTGTAAAACGGTGTTTCCTTAGCAAAGTGTTTTTGAATTGCTTGTATTACTCTGTTGAAATCATTTGGATGTACTCTTGTTTTCCATTCATTAAAATCATTGCAAATATCATGGTCTTCGTAACCGAGCATTTCCTTCCAACGAGGTGAGAAGAAAACTTCATTGGTTTTAACATTCCAGTCAAAAATCCCATCATTATTACCCCGCAAAGCTAACTGCCAGCGTTGTTCACTTTCTCTTAAAATGTTCTCTGTCCGTTTGTGTCCAATAATTTCCTTGGCTAATTGAGAATTTGCTGCCTCTAGTTGAGCTGGACTAGGTATCACCAGTGCTTTAGGTATTAACGGTACGAGTTCTATAGCTGTAGATACAGAGACAAAAGCGGTGATAGCTTTAATTAACCCTGATAGCCAATAACTGGGATACCAAAGTGTCCATATATCCATTAAATGAGTTGTACCGCAAGCAACAATGAATAAACCAAACATCAAGAATATCCAGTCGAAAGGTACATCTGGTCGTTTACGAACAAAATAAATTAGTAGCAATGGAATTGAATAATAAGCAAGTGCAATTAGCGAATCTGAGATAATATGTAACCATAACAATCCTGGTCGCCAGAGGTAACAATGCCCGTGAGGAATAAACTGACTAGGAAAGAAAAAATTATTTAAAGCTTCCATGATAAAAATTTATTCACTTTATCAGTCTTCACAAAGCATCAAGTGTGAAGGAACTGCGATCGCATAGCTTTTATTTTAAATGTATTTCTAATTGATGAAGCTAAGTAGATTTACTGAAAGTAACTACGGAGGAGGAGCAAAGGAGAAGAACCCACAAACTCCTGTATAAAAATTAATTGGATTTATATCACAGAATGGAACACAAAGAATGTTAATAAAATAAAAAGAAACAATTATATAAATTTATTAAAATTAGATTTGATAGTGTGCGCTTTGCGCTTAGCTCCTCTGCAAGAGAATAGCTTTAGTTCCTACGAAGAGAGAAAAATGCTACCTCCACCATAAACCTACTTGAAAGAAGGTAATACCGTGCGATCGCATCCTATTTTGTCATTTAAGTTTCCTGAGTGCAAAAGCAGATAAAGAGAAGGATAATTATGTCTTAAAAGTTATGATTTTGCAAAGTAGCGATTGGGATTTTTGTCTGCTTGGCGTAGTTTCAAGAAGCTAATTCAGATTTTATAATTATTGTAAACACCCTGAAGAAAGATGGCCAAAATAAATCGTAGATATAAATTAATCCTGGTGTGTCGAATAACTGCTTTCTATGGAGGTTTAGCACTCAGCTAAGCCTTTTTTTATGAATGCAAAATTTATATGCAATCAGCTTTAGTAAGATTTGACTACTACCTTTAGACTGATTTGTTAATAAATTGAAATAACTAAATTTTATTCTATATTTGACTTTAATCAAAGGCTTGGTTACTCACCAAGCCTTTCTTCATGATATTACTTTCGCCATATCAACTTTTATCTTATTTAGCTAGTCACTATAGGAAGAGAATCAAGCAATAATTCAACATATAAACAACAAATAGTGACAAAATTAATACATAGCTAAAAAATTTTACACCGGAATTGTACAAAGTCATTATTGCTATAACAGTAATCATTCTGATAATATCTCTTTCTCCTGTCCCCAGATTCTTTGTAGCTTATGCTCTGCTTTTATCTTTCATTTATTGTGTTATCGAAGAAAGTATAATTTAATATATTAATTAGGTATCTATTTTTTGCTAGATAACTTACAGTTTATGAAATAGTTGTCAACACTCTATAGATAGATGAACTTAAGTAATAGAAAGCCTAAATTATCTAGATATGGTAAACACTTGGTATATCTGGGGCATGGTTAAAAGCCATGCCTTTTTCGTACCTTACCTACAGATAAAAATATAACAATAAGTAAAATATAGCAATCCTATTTAATAAGCGAGAATTGAAAGCCATAGATACTCGGCGAATTCGTTGATAATCAGGGCTAAAATTTTCATGAATAATTTAGCATTGCTATAACTGTCTTCAAACCTTTAGTTAAACTTTAGATAGCCAAATCAAAATCAATCAATTTGTACTAAATTATTACATCATCTAAAGTTAGATTTTTTTTGTTAAAAGCAAAGACTTTGTATTAAAAAATACTATATAAAAAAGAAAATAAACGCTCAGCTTGTTTCCAAACAGAGCGCTTGATTAAGATGCTAGCTCTAGCATATATATATAAATATTGGTATCACCCTATGGGTAGTCGAAATAGCTATTTTATAGAGTTAGTATTCAGCCTGTTAATGCCTGAAAAACGTGTATGCACCCTGGAATAACACCCAGGGTCTTTTTTATAACAATTCATAAACGCCTGAGATAGTCGACTAACAGAGTAAATTTAAATATAGCAATCCTAAATCGTTCATTAACAACGAAAACACCAGCTTTTTCAAAAGTATGGGTAGTGAAAACTAAAGTTTTGGCAAATCGTATAATCTTGCTATCTAATAGCAAATTATTTTTTACAATATTGCCTAAAGATCAATTTTTTTTTCAGTCCATAGATAGATAACACTATATATTTTAAGAACAATCTATTTAATATTTTTAATAGAAATGCATCAGCAGTTTTTAGAAGAGTTGTACAGAGTCTATAGGAAGATGAACTGACAGCAGAGTAGAACTAAATTAATTTAGTACGTTGTTAAGCACAGCAATTATTAAGGTTTGGTCATAAACCAAACCTTTTCTTATGAGTAATATTAATTCACGAAAATTTTGAGAGATATAGATTATTCCTAGAGACACCAAAATGCCGTGTCCTTAGCAAGGTGTTTATACAGCAGATTTCAAGTTGATGAAGTACACAATATTGATCTTAAAGTTAGGTAGAAAGCCTGTTTTACTTCTGAATTCTGAATTCTGACTCCTGAATTCAGGATTCTACTGTATCATTCTTAAAGTTAAATCCTATAACTTAGTAATTGCATATCAGTTTTTATAAGATTTGGACACAGCCTATAGGAAGATGAACTAAAGTCATACTACGTCTAAATTAATCTTGGTGTAGTAAATGCTTGGTATATATAGAGGCTTGGCTCAGCCAGGCCTTTTTGTTTTTGTACTGTTCTTGTGGACAAAATTGAGAGCAAATCAAAGCCATTCAGCCAATGAGGAACCTAACGGCGATGACGGTAAATCCCAATACATTGGACAACCTTCTATAACTAAAGGTGGTTTCAGACGCTGTGCCGCCCCCCACGCGGTAGCTTCGATGGCTGGATCGAGATCATTCCTATTCTCCGCCTCAATTTTTGCAGCAAGACCATTTTCAACCGGATAACAAGCCAGTAAAGCTGCTGTTCTGGCAAGCGAAGCCCGTACTTCCATACCTTGGCCGCTCGTCACACGCCTAATTAAGCCTCGTATCGCTGCTGCTGCAAGCAAATACCCCGTTGCATGATCAAGAGCCTGCACGGGCAACGGAAATGGGCAGTTTTTATTTGCTTTGACCATCCCGGTATGTGCAATACCGCTTGACATCTGTACCAGGCTATCAAATCCCCTACGCAATTTCCATGGCCCGCTCCAGCCATAAGCATTGAGTGAAATATCAACCAGCCCAGGACGCAACTTTTGTCTTTCTTCACTGTCAAGACCAAGATGTGCCAGTGCGCCAGTTCGGTATCCATGGATAATTACATCAGCATCACCCAACAGTTTTTTCAGTGTGGCCATACCGTTGGCATTCTTTAGATCAAGCCGGGCACAGCGCTTGCCTAATACAACTTCCGGCACAACACCTGGTTCTTCCCATCCTATCGGATCAATACGCAATACTTGCGCCCCATAACTGGCAAGAAACCGTGTGGCAACGGGGCCAGCAAGAACTCTGGTCAGGTCAAGTACACGTATGCCTTTTAAAGGCCGCCCTGCCGGAATTAGCCAGTTTGGCATATGAGCGGAATCCATAGCAGAAATGTGCATAAGCGGCTCAGTGGCTACCGCTCGCCCCTGAGCGTGCATGCTCCAATCTTCTGCTGATCTCATAACGGCGGCACAACCGTTTGCAGAAACTATTGCATCTTCAAGCTCATTTGCTTGCCAACTCGCAACAGCCTTCGTTACGGCTTCCCTATCTTCTGAACAACCAAGCACTTGCAGTGCAGCACGGCGATGGTGCGGTGCATTGGTGTGTAATCTTATCCAGTGGTCACTTGCCTTATAATCACCGGCCACTGCATCCCATTTCGGAGGCAACTGCCACCCTATTGGACGTAACGATCTAGAAAACCACATGGATGCAAGCCGTCGATCCACCTGAATTAGCGGCATCTTGCCACTGCGTATGGCAATAAATTCGGCAACCGCCATTCCAGAAGATGCAAGGGATGCTATCGCCAAATCGGTAACAGCATAGACCGATGCCAGATCACCAACACCAGATACATTGAGAATATCCATTGCGGCAAGCGACCCGCCAAATGCTTCCTGGATTTCTGCTATGATGGCTTTATGCATGGCCATAATATACCATCAAGCTGGCGCTTCCGGTATGGCGATGTACTGTGATTTGAATCATAAAATAAACTTTTAGCTCCAGATATGTTTCAAAAAGAGTTAACCATTTTATGCTTCAGAAATCAGCGTCAAAGTAGAAAAATCACATCTACCAAGTAATTGCAGCACTTGATGAGGGATTATCGTTGCGTCAGACAGCAACACAAGCTAGTTAGGAAAGGTAGTTAGCCGATGAGTAATCAACTGGGCAAGTCTGGTAATTGATTATTAGCTATATACAAAATCTCCATCTCGTCATTTTAAATTTTGCAAATCCAAAACCCTGGATGCCATCCAGCAGCAATGGCTTCTTGATTTTTTGTGTGGTTTATATCAAATTGCACTTTGATAAATTTTTTACCAGTATCCATGTCATGGTGCAAGCGATAGGGCATTTCTACAGCTTCTCCCCATCCCATATCTCATAATATTTGATGATCGTTGATAATTTCCACAGTCAGCACACTTTTTAAAAATTTGTAGGGTAAGTAACCTGAGTTCGGGTTAAACAGATGAAGGAAAAAGCCACTCAAGTTGAAGGCTAGGTTTCTTAGGCTGATGACAATAAGCGATTAAAGCGCACAGAACATTAACGCAAAAATTGACTGGGCTGCGATGACGAGAGTGTTCAATCTGAGAAATGTTTTTGAGTTGGTCGTTAATAGTCTCAATGATGGAGCGTTTACGGGACAAAAGCAAGTCAAGAAGACGCATCAACTTATTTTTCATGTTGCGACGAGGTTTGGCAAAAAATTCAATTCCGAAGTCTTGTAAAAGTTGCGCAGCGAGTTTTTGGGAGACATAGCCTCTATCAGCAAAGATTTTTCCAAACAGATTGCTGAGTAAATCAGGTACTGGTTGACGGTCATCAACGTTACCAGGGGTGATAGTCACATTTAAGAGTTGACCAAACTCATTAACCACCAGATGCAGTTTGAAACCAAAAAACCAATCGACAGAAGTCTTCCCACGCTCGGCTAAACCTTGAAACACCCTATGGCGTGAAATCCGACGATTATGGCAGACTTTCAAACTAGTTGAATCGATAAAACCGATACCCGTACATTTGCCAAAACAATGCTTGAGATACACGCACAAAGGTATCAACGTCGATGGTATCCATTCAATAAATCGTTGATAACTTGGTAATCCCGGAAACGCCGAATGCCAATGCTGTTTCACCTGAGCTAAATAAAAATGCTTGAAATTGCGGTAGTGATTTTGATGGAACGCAATGACAATTGTCATGATTTCGCTTAAACATAGGCTTTTTGCGCGAATGCGTTTGATTCCTTCATGCTTTAATAGCTGTTTGTGCCATTGCGCTTCAAACGCTTGACAGAAATCATCTACGTGGCAAAACAAAACATCTAAACTAAACATAGGGCAGGTTGCTGGATTTTCGTTATTTTCAGCTTACTACCTGTCCTTTTCCTTATCCCGAACTCAGGTTAAGTATCTTGCCATTGCAAATCCTAATTCTTTTGCCTCTGGGGGAGGATCATCAATTCTCTTGCCTTCTCTATCCTCTCCAATCCCTAAAAAGGAATTTTCGTAAACATAAAAAAGGCTCACTGCTGGGCTATAACCAGCCTCTCTCGCTTCAGGGGCTACCCAGCAATCAACTTCTAATGTAGGTATTTCGTATAATTCATCGTATTCTGGGAGCCACCTTTGATAAGGAAGAAAGCACCATCTATTTTGGCTTTCTAGCGCGTTTTGCTTGCAAGATTTAGCATTGGGGCATTTATCAGCAGGAATGCCAGTGAGCATCTCACAATCCAAAAATTGCCAACATCCTTCATTGCTTGTGTTTTGAGTTTTGCGTTTAGGCATAATTCCGTTTTTGTCACATGAACGTTGAAAGACTTATGCTGTGGTTGGGTAGATGCCATCCCTTCCAGCAGAAGCAGAGAATGGAATAGAATGGAATAGTTTATTTTCTAGAAGTACTTAAATGGCTGGTTATTTGACATTTTGACTATGCGTAAGTAGGTAGGCACCGAAATTTTCTACTATGTAACAAAATCTTAAGTTGATAATCTAGAGCTAAATTTTACACGATGTGTGTTGTGATTGTTTTTTTTTCCTCTAGCTTGAACACCATTGATGACGGCGTAAGCGAGATCTAGCTCATCATCAAATGCTTGCCCGGATAACTCATCTTTCTTGAGATGTTGCCATTCCAATTCAATTGGATTCATTTCTGAGCAATATTTCGGGAGAAAAAAGATGTACAAACCCTGACTTTCCCATTTTTTCCACAATTGTTGAACTTCTTGGCAGCGATGTATTGGCCCGTTATCTTGCACAATCACGCTGATACGTCCAGTTTCTTGGGCTTGTTTGGCTTCTTTCTCCATCATTTCTATATAAGATTTACGGTCAACACCACCGATAACTAAACCGTAAACAAAACTGATTAAAGGTTGGAGAAGCCCGATAATACTTAATCTGCGACCACGGCGTTTAGTCTGTTCTAACCGTTTTTGCTCACCTCTAAAGTAATATGTATAACTAGGTTCGCTCCACATACAGAACCCTGACTCGTCTAGGTATTTCAGGTCTATTTCACCAGTGGCAGCAGCTAATTCCAACATGTCTAGGTCTGCTTGCTTGTTTGCTCGTGCTACTGGGTCTTGTTTTCCTTTATGGCTTTTCCTTGTCCGTTTCCAATCGACCCCCTTTTTTTGAGTACCCGTCTTAATCTGTCGGCACTCATCTCAACGTTGCGTTCTGTTTTCAACTTCAAAGCTAACTGAGAACTATTGTATGTGCGTGGCTCGTTTCTGAGGCATTCTTCTAAAAATATCATGTCATCCTCAAGCCACTTTGGTTTCCCCCCTCGCCCAGGAGATTCCCAAAGCCCTTCTGTGCCCAGTTTTTGCCATTGATGCAAAACTTTTGTGACTGTTTTTTTGTGACAATCAAAGTGATCTGCTATCTTCTCTACATACCAACCATGTGCATTTAGCCTGATTATTTCCGCCCTGTCTTTGACTTTCTGTGGTACATCCTGTTTTCTCAGATTTAGTAAAGTTTGGTCTTGCTCAGGAGTCAGAAATACCCTTAAACGCGCACCCATACACCAACTACCTTGTAGATGCATTATCAGTCTTTACATATCTTAACATAGCTGACTTTTTTGGCACCTACCTACTTATTTACGAAGATATCAAAGTTTTGCCCCAAAGCTTTGAACAGTCTGGCTTTGGAATTTTCGGACAAGTCTACTACTGAATTTTTTGATGTTCACTCAAGTCCAACAGTGTCTCGTTTGGGTTTGCGTTGCCCAACACGTTGGGAAGACTTTTTAGGCATTTTCTGTTTAGTTGCAGCTTCATCATCAATTGGACTTGGTTTTATATTTCACCTCACCTACATGGGTATCAAGTTGTCATCAGCAGAGGATTAAAGTGCGGACTCAATTCCTGGTGGAGTTACTCTACTGAAGCCTGGAATCCTCCCATATGTTGGGTTTCTCCAGAACGAATCGCACTTGCACATATCTCGGCGGCTACCCTATTAGTGCCTTCTATCTATCGTATCGACGGCCTGCTCTGCGACCTGCTCTGCGGCCTACTCTGCGACTCTGGCTATATACAGGATCTTGCGCTACCAAATTCTTCTTGACATTTTGGCGGTTATTGGAAGTACCAACCTGTGTTATCAAATTGTCTTGTTGTTCAGCAGCTTGAGCTTGAGCTTCGCCAAAAAATGCTCCACCTATGGCAGCACTGAAAATTGCTGCCATAGCAGCAGATACTACACGTTTCATCCGAATTTCCTCTGTTCAAAAAATTACCTCAATTCTGAGTGATCTAAAAACTTTAGCTATCTTGCTGAAGGAATAACTATTTGTTGGTAAGTTTTTACGTTTGATAGATGATAAATTGAGTTTTATAAAATAGTTATTTAACTTTGGTAGACGATGAAACTAAGGAATCAATTAAAAATAAAAAACAAAAAAGCTAAAAATTGAAAAGTCAGAATCACAAGCTATGCTTTAGTCGCATCTTTCTTAACAAAAGAGTGAAAAGCCAGGAATGGGATACAGCAATAGTTACAGCGATAGACACTAAGAGGTAAGAGAGGTGCGCTAGCCCTAAAAGCAATGATAGTTAACATCAAATTTGAAGAGAAGTAACTGAAAGTTGTCAAGAGTGAAGTTGAATAACAAGAAAGTAACAAAAGAGTTTTGAGAGTGATAAAAAGCTGGAAAGCAGTGCCAGTAAGGGTTTAAAGCGAAAAGAGCTATGCATTAGTCACATCTTTCGTAACAAAAGACTGAAAGCATAGAATGTAGATATAGCAGTAGTTTGGGGAATTGAAGCTAAAAATTGGGAAGTAAGTAATTGTGCTAAAAGTAATATAAATTAATCAAAATTTTGAAGATAAGTAACTGAAAATTATCAATAGTAAAGTTCTGTAATCAAAAAGTTACAAAAATAGTGTTATCATCAAAAAAGCCTGTAATGCAAGTACAGTAAGTATTTGAAATAAATTGACCTCTTAAGAGAGTAAATATAACTTAACAATTGTTGAATGAGATGAAAACTAATCAGCTAATGAAAACAAAGAACTAGTTATTAAAATTATTGAGTTGTTCAAAGTTGTTAACTATAATTAACGGGCTTTGGAAATGCCAAATAAATATTGCTTTTGCTTTGATGGGTAAGGGTTTGGAGGATAATTTCACAAACGATCATTGTAAAAATTAGGAGTATTTCGATGAGTTGGGCAGCCCTTGAGCTCATGAATGCAGACTTAGGAGATAAACGACGAAATCGGCGTTTGATAACAATAGTAGAAGATTTAGCTGCACAACAATCATGAGAGCGTGCCACAGGCGAGTAAAGATACCGCAGCAGCTCAAGGAGCATACGAGTTTTGGTCAAATCCGCGGATTAAGCCTTCAGAGATTCTAGCGGCACATACTGCTACCACAGTAGAACGGATAAAAGGCCATTCAATTGTATTAGTGATTCAAGACACAACAGAATTAGACTTTAGTGATCACCGTAGCAAACGGGGAATGGGTGCGCTAAGTAAATCGACAGCTAAAGGATTGAAAGTACATACAATATTGGCTGCCAGTGTGAAAGGTGTGCCATTAGGGGTTTTAGATCAAAAAATTTGGGCAAGAGAGAAGAGTAAAGTTAATAGTGAGCGGCGGCGAGCGATGGTGCAAAGCACCCGCCGCAGGCGATCGAGTCTAAAGAAAGCCAACGCTGGTTACTGGAGTTTAGACTAAATAGTCGTAGCGCCAACGAAAAATAAGGGGTGTGCTTGAACACAGGCCCCCTATTAGCAGAATCTGAGAAAAGAACCACCAATTCTCATCTGCCAATATGAAACGTGCCTTATTAGAAGAATTTCGTCAAGCAGCATACAACTATTTAGGAAAAGCGCATGATGCAACATTTGAGTTAACGGATGCAATATTGCTGACTCGAAACGCTTATAGTTTGGCAGATTTATCGCTATCCCCGGTGTTTAGACGCAAGTGGCCAAGTATTTATGAAGCGTTACAAGATAGCAGACCACAGCGGCAGAAATTGATGCAGTTATACATCAAACAGATGCCTTTACAGGAGCATCTGTTGTTAGCAGGCGATCATACAGCTTGGTCGCGGCCAGATGCGGTAACTCTACAGGAAAGGACAATTGAACACAGCAGTGTCTCAATGGGGTCAGACAAACCAATTACTGTTGGTCAGGGCTATAGCACCATTGCTTGGATACCAGAAGATTCGGGCAGTTGGGCGTTACCGTTGAGGCATGAGCGCATTACCAGTTGGGAAAACCCGATACAGAAGGCAGCTTGGCAGCTACAACAAGTGTGTGAAAATTTACCAACTAGACCAATTTCGGTTTGGGATAGTGAGTATGGGTGCGCTCCTTTCGTTTTGAAGACGAGTAACATTAAAGCAGACATTTTGGTACGTTTGCGTTCAAATCTTTGTTTATGGGGCGCACCACCACCATATTCTGGCAAGGGACGACCCAGAAAACATGGTAATAAATTCAAACTGAATGAACCTTCTACATGGAGTCAAGCCACCCAAAGTATAGAAGAAAACCATCAAAAGCTAGGACACATCAAGGTGAGTTTGTGGTCAAATTTGCACTTTCGTAAAACTGCTACACGGCCGATGTCCCTTATTCGGGTTGAGCGTCTGGATGATCTTGGCAACTTGAGGGTAGCAAAACCTTTGTGGTTGGCTTGGGTGGGAGAGCAAATGCCTCCACTTGAAGTTGTTTGGCAGCTCTATCTGCGTCGCTTTACTATTGACCACTGGTATCGTTTTTTGAAGCAACGCCTACACTGGACACTTCCTAAGCTCAGTACTTCTAAGCAATGTGAGCGTTGGAGTGACTTGATGCCAATGATGACTTGGGAATTGTGGTTGGCGCGTGATATTGTTGCGGATAACCCTTTACCTTCTCCCAAAGGGAGAGGCTAGCGCCAAGGCAAAAGTCACTAGACAAAATGACCCCTGGAAGGGTTGCTCAGGCGATGGGAAGCATTTTTGCAGTGATTGGTACTCCAACACAACCGCCTAAACCTCGCGGAAAGTCTCCAGGTTGGAAGACTGATCAACCACGTAAACGTAGAATTCGCTACCCTATAGTCAAAAAAACTACAACTAAGCCCCGCAAAAAGCAACCAGAATCTGTTTAGTACTCTAAATTTTCATCCCTGAAGCCTGTTTTTTTCAACTCAGCGTTGCTGGGTCGTTTCTTGTTGCTTAGTCTAAACTCCAGTTCTTTACGTTCCTCTACAAGTTCCTTCCGTTTACCTAATGCTAATAAGGCATCATAGTTAAAATGCTCCTTACGAGCTTGACTTCGCTCTTTATTCAAGGCTTTCAATTCTTCTATACTCAAATCATGAGTATCCATGTTCACGGCATGAGCATAACCCAAGAAATCTTCTAAATTATCATTAGTTTCGCAACTGTAGATATATAAAGTCAGGATATGGTCTGGATCATATCTAAGCTTTACAAATTCACCTCTATATGCATTGAGTGATTCTCCTCGATAAATCAGGTTCTCAAACTGTATAGATCCATGCGCTTGAACAACTCGTTGCGCTTCTTTCATCAAACAGATATCTAATTCTCGCTCATCCAAAGGTTCAGGCAATTTTCCTCCCATCCCTGTAAACCAGCGCTCAAATCTTGTTTCGCGGGGATCTTTCGGATATGGTTCGTGGTTATAAATATCACAAAAGAAGCTAGCTAGGATCTTGTCTATATCTTGTATTGTCAAACACGCTTCTTTCTCTGCATTTTTGGGACGTTCCTGAACATTTGTCCCTGTATAACCAGGTAAATCTTTGAGAACTTGAGTATTAATAGTTTTAAATATGCGTTCTACAACACCGCCTTCGGGAGGGCGATCGCGTAGTTCACACTGAAATCCTAGTTTCTTACCAATGGCTTTAAGATGTTTTGAGCGAAAATCTTTTCCACCATCAGTAAAAAAATATTGAAAAGGAGTCCCGCATATTTCCCAAACTTTATTTAACTTATAATCATCAGGATAGTTTTTGGGCAAAATAGCGTGTCTTAAAGCTAAAGCCACCTCTGTAGAACCTGGTTGTTTGATCCATAAGCGGAAACCAACAACACAGCTTGAATAAGTATCCACAATAGTAGTTAGCCAAGGACGGTCAGACAATAAATTACCATCACTATCAACTATGAGAATATCCAACTTAGTATGGTCGCATTGAATAATTTGATTACTAAAATCAGCCCTCAGTAGTTGCCCATCTCGTGTTACAACTGTCATCCAAGATCCCGAACCCGGATTTCTGACTTTTGTCTTCTGTTTATGTTGTGCAATTAAAGGATCTAAAATCCTATAAACAGTAGCTTGATGAGGATAATCTCCTGGTTTGAGCTTAAGGTCAACGATCGCGTGTCGCTTTACTTCGCGAACTATAGATGCTGGTGAAATTGGATGTTTATTTTTAATACTTTCTTCATAAATTGCTTTGATAAATTCTTGCCAGTCTTCGCTGACTCGATGTTTTCCCTTATCTGAGCGTTGTACTCCTGCTGATTCTGATAACTTGTCATCATGGTATTGCTTGAGGAGACGTTCCACCTGGCGAGTAGAAACACCAAGAGTATTTGCAACAGCCTGCTTTCTCTGAGACTTAATCGTGCGATTCGGTGATTCAGCAAGCCACTGGATCAGATTAAATGTCAGTTTATGCCTATCTGATGCTTCCAGAATAATTTGGGATGGATCTACAACAAAATTACTCTTGTCAAGAAAAATTGCATCTGGAGCTTGTGTTAATTCTTCTGTGAATTCAAATTGTTTGTCTGCCATTGGAGTGAAAAACACTCATGAATAATTAAGGTACTAATGTACCATTAATTGAATAAGAATGCGACATACAATTTGAGAAATACCTAAATCTTAACAAACGACATTTAATTTGATAATCTAGGATTTCCGACATAGAAAATGCGAATTGAGCAAATTTATTTTCTATGTCATTAAATAGTTTATAATCCTTACAGGATAAAGGTTTCAGTTATTTAGATGCGGTTGCGACACTATCTGCAAATTGCGACATATAATTTGCGAATGTACATCTGCGAGACATAGCTTGCTTCTTCGTAGGAGTATGTGCTTAGTTTTTTATGATTGCACAATAAGAATCAAACTTATGCTTTAATTACATCAACACTGATGTATATTGGTATCCCAAATGCGATTCTTTTAAATATAGGGAATAAAAGATGGACACCCCTGAGCAAAAGCATCAGGGGCTTTCTATTTACTAGTCAGGGCTTAAGCAATCTACTGTAATTGCTAGCCTAAACGCAGTATAGGGAAGTAATCTCAGTCTTCAGGAGATTGCTTCCCTATCGTTCACAATGAGGTTTTTTCGTCAAAATGCGTAAGTCTTAGAAAATGAGCTGATACAGTAATTACATTTTCTCTAATGCACCGTGGTTTTAGTTCTAGTTTCTTAACCCTGAAAATACAAAAACCCGCCGTAGCGGGGTTACACAACAAAACTATGAACTATTGAACACTTGCATTTAGTTGGAATAACTCATCTCTGCTTCTAGTTGACGAATCAGGGTTTGGTCACCCTTAGCTCTGGCAACTTGCAAGCGATGCTCAAGGCTTCTTTGAATATTCTGCCTATGAACTTCTCTTGCTATTCTGGCAGACTGTAGTTTACTTTGGCTCATAGTGATTACCTTTTTAATTTTTTGTTTATTCATGTCTCGTATTCTTAACATAACACATATTTTGTAGCTGTTGCTACAGAAATTTGCAAGTTAATATAATTTTTATCAAACAATGTCTAAAAATCAGATAGGTCAACAACGACTCCTAACTTTGCTGACCGACTTTGGCGATCGCGATGTATATGTAGGTGTGATGAAAGGAGTAATTGCCCAAATCAATCCTGTATTAGCTGTAGTAGACTTAACACATCAGATTCCGCCGCAAAGCCTTGCTACAGCTAGATTTTGCCTGATGAATGCTTACCCTTATTTCCCGATTGGAACAGTCCATGTGGCGGTGGTAGATCCTGGCGTGGGTGGTAATCGAAGAGCGATCGCTGTAGAATTTTCTCAGGGCTTTTTGATAGGGCCAGATAATGGCATATTTAGTGGGGTACTTACTCAAAGTCCGGCAATTACAGCCGTTGAGCTTACAAATCTTAATTATTGGAGAACCCCCCAACCCAGCCGGACATTTCATGGTAGAGATATCTTTGCACCAGTGGGAGCTAATCTCGCCAGTGGTGTTCCTCTCAAACAGCTAGGACAAGAGATTGATCCAGCAACTTTAGTACAGTTAGATGTAGGCGTTTGCTACCAAACAACAACTGGTGCAACGGGGTGTATTCAATATATAGATAGTTTTGGTAATTTAGTCAGCAACATTCCAGGCAATTATGTACAAGGCAAAACCTGGTGTGTGCAAGCCGCTGGGTTGACTATTCCAGGGTGTGAAACTTACAGTGATGTGAAGTTAGGAGAAGTGATCGCGATCATTGGCAGTCACGGTTGGGTAGAAATTGCCATTAATAGCGGTAATGCTCACTTACAGTTGCAGATCAACTTGCAAGATACTTTAGAAATGATTATTCACTAACAATATAGAGGTCTAGGGGTTAGGAAGTACGCAAGAACTCTCTGAACGCAATGGCACGTTTGTAAAGGTGAAACCCTTGTTATAACTGAGTGTAATGGTATAAGAGGGTAGGGGTGTAAGTGAAAGAACTACCCCGTGAAACCGAGATCCGAGCAAGTCAACCGAGTCAACTATTATTACGGTTTTGTCTACACCCTCATACTCCAACACCCGTACACACCTTTCTTGGCTCATTAGTCATTAAACTAGGTATTAGAGATTAGCTCTCATTACTCATAACTGTTTTCCTATGACTACGCAAACACTATCTGCACCAGAAGTTTATCAAGGTCAGTTTGGGGAATTTACAATTACTCAAAGCGATCGCACTGGCGTAATTATCTACCGCGCTGGGTTAATGGTAGCCGCACTTAGCTTTGCCATAGGCAGTGCTTTGGTTTTATTCAGCAATAATCCGAATGTTGTCACGGCGCTAACACCTCTATATGCGTGTTTTAGTCTGGCTCTCGGTGTTAGTTTATTTACCATTCATATTTATATGGCAGTACTGCACCGAGCGTTGCAAGTTTTTTGGGCGATCGGTAGCATTGCAGCAGTGCTAGTGGCATTGTTTAGTAGTAATGAAGCTTTGGCTGTCACCGTTTATAATCACCCTATTACCTTATTCGGAATAGGTTTTACCTTTGTTGCTTTGACAGGGATTTATTTCAAAGAAGCTTTTTGCTTCAATCGTTTAGAAACTAAGGTATTAACCCTAACAGTACCATTACTCTTACTAGGACATTTAGTCAATATTTTACCAACTCAGTGGGAACAGATTTTATTAGGAGTTTGGGCGATTTTGTTTTTAGTGTTTGCTCTGCGTAAAACAGTGCAAGTAATTCCGGCTGATATTGGAGATAAGTCTGTATTTGCTTATTTAAAAGAACAAGGTTCAGCTAAGGTTTAATGCAGAAAAAAAATCGCCAGCATCTAAAGTTACCCAAAATTAGGTTAATAAAACGCCAAGAAATATGGACATTTACGGCTCAGGGATGGATAATATTTCTCCTAATTTTTTTCTATTTAATGGTTTTTACAATTACTCATTTACACCCATTTCTTGCTGTTACTTCACCCATCAAAGCAGCAGATGCATTAGTTATTGAAGGATGGGTTCCAGACTATGGGATAGAACAAGCATTGGCAGAATTTAATAGTGGTTCTTATCGCTTAATTTTTACTACAGGAACCAATATAGAGAGAGGAAGTTATCTAACTGGATACAAAAATTTAGCAGAAGTTGCAGCCGCCACTCTCAAAAAACTCGGTTTAGCACCAGAGAAAGTGGTAGTCGTACCGACACCTCCCGTTACTAAGGATCGCAGTTATGCATCTGCTGCCGAAATTCGCCGTTGGCTATCAAATTCAGATGTCAAGATAGAATCAGTTAATCTTCTTTCTTGGGACGTTCACTCTCGTAGAAGTTGGTTATTATTCAAAAAAACACTTGAACCTAAAATTAAAGTGGGTGTGATTGCGGCAAAAACCACAAATTACGATTCAAATAAGTGGTGGGTTTCTAGCGAAGGTTTCCGGACAATTATTTCTGAAACTATCGCTTATATTTATGCTCGTTTTTTGAGTTGGAAAACCTAAAATTGCAATGCTATTGCTTGCCTAGTATTTCTAATAATGCTTGTCGATAAATTTTTATACCTTCTGCATTGAGATGGTCAC
The DNA here is from genome assembly GCF_038096175.1 of Nostoc sp. UHCC 0302. Lineage (NCBI taxonomy): Bacteria > Bacillati > Cyanobacteriota > Cyanophyceae > Nostocales > Nostocaceae > Nostoc > Nostoc sp. UHCC 0302. Next base: position 3,960,210 of record NZ_CP151099.1, on the reverse strand, counting down.
CATCACTTGTTAAATTATCTTTGAGTACATTATTTTCATACAAAGGTGCTATGCCTTCTGCCGCAACTGGTATTTGCTCTTTGGCTGCAACTTGATTAATCAAAGCGTTAATTTGTTCGACTTTGGGCAGTGGGGCTGCTACAGTTGGATCTAAACTGGCGGCAACTGTTGAATAAAAAGCAGGAATGAGAAAAATTTCCTTAGTTCCCATTGTCCTAACAAGTGCGATTGCCTCTTGCAGCTTCTTACTAAATAAATCATCACTCATTCCATATAAAGCATCATTACCTCCTACAGCAATAATTGCTTTTTGGCATTTAACTTTGGCAGGAATTAAACGTTGTAGTTGTTCAACAAGTGAAATTGTACTCAAACCATTTAAGCCAAAATTAAAAGTACCTTCTCCAAGAGAATTGCCAAGTTCAGCAGAAATAGAATCGCCATACAAACAGCCTAAATATTGTTTTCCTTGAGTAGCGAGTATCTGATATTGGAGTGCAATTTGCCATATAGGCGAGGAACTAAGATTGTCCTTTGGTGAGGTATCAGATGAACTAGAAGATAAATTTGCCATGCTTACTAATTTGGTAGCTTTTGGCAAATCAATGACTAATCGATTACTAGGATAAGCTTCTAAAAAGCTGATTATTCCTAAACCTTCTTGTGATTTTGCACCCAAGATAATGGCAGACCTCAGTGCTTGTACACCGGCTTGATCACGACGTGCAACAGCTTGCGAAACAACAGATAAAATTTGCTTACCGATCGTAGTATCTGTTAACTTATTTAATGCCGCAATATCAAGTGACATTTTCACTTGCAAAGCATCTTGTAGTTGCTGTTGCTCTTTAGCGTTGAGATAACTTAAAAAAGATTGTAAATCGCCTGAAACCTCTTTTGTTTCCCCATACTTTCGTATATCTGCTATCGGAAGCGATTGTTCAAACAACCCATACCTGACAACAATTTTTTCGGCTGCGAAAGTAGGCATTAAGCCAAGAAAACTATCCAGAAGTAAAAATATTAAGCAACCAAATAAGCATAAAAGAAGACGATAGTAATATTTCGTAATCCAAGCTATTAGCAATGACATTGACGGTTTTTTATTAATTGTTACGCCTTAAAAAATACCACTAAATAGTAATTTGTAATTCGTAATTCGTAATTCGTAATTAAGATAGACTCTAAAAAGTTAGAATGGAGTCTAGAGAAATACTTAATTTTGGACTATTGATCCTCGACTTTTGACTTCCCGTAAGAACTTCAACAGAGAAACCTAATTTGGGAATACTCAAATCAGTAGACTTGAGGATGAAACCGTGGTGGAAGAAAGCGCATATTGGCTAGCCTGGTCGCAAATTTCTGGGATTGGGCCAGTATTGCTGCGAAGGCTGCAACAGCATTTTGGCACGCTAGCAACAGCTTGGGAAGCTAACAAGGCTCAGTTAGGAGAAGTTGAGGGTTTTGGTTTTCAGACATTAGAAAAAATCATACAACAGCGATCGCGTCTGCACCCAGAACAACTATTCATTAAGCACCAGCAGGAAAACCCCAATTTTTGGACACCAGCAGACGCAGATTATCCCCGCTTGTTACTAGAAACTCCCAGTCCACCAGCGATTTTATACTATCGTGGTGAAGTTGAACTGCAAGAAAATCTTGGGCAAAAAACTTTAGTTGGCATTGTGGGAACACGCCAACCTACAGATTACGGCATCCGTTGGACTCGGCAAATTAGCACAGCTTTGGCTAAAAATGGTTTTACGGTTGTCTCTGGTATGGCAGAGGGAATTGACACAGAAAGCCACATTGCAGCTATCAAAGCAGGTGGACGGACGATCGCAGTTTTAGGAACGGGTGTTGATGTGATCTATCCCCATAAAAATCGGGATCTGTACAAGCAGATTTTGAGTGCTGGCTTAGTTGTGAGTGAATATCCTGCAAAAACTCCACCAGATCGCACCCACTTCCCCCGGCGTAACAGAATTATCGCAGGTTTAAGCCGCGCCATTCTTGTGATGGAAGCACCTTTAAAATCTGGTGCTTTAATTACCGCAACCTATGCCAATGATTTCGGCCGAGATATCTATGCATTGCCTGGGAGACTAGATGATCATCCATCTCAAGGGTGTTTAAAGTTATTAAGTCAAGGAGCATCTTTCATTTTTAAGGAACTAGACGAACTGTTAACTATGCTAGGAGGAGTACCACAACTTGATGTAGTTGAAACATCTCAAACACCGGAACAATTAAATTTGCCAAACTTATCGCCAGAACTGAAAAAAGTAATGAATGTGTTTACCTGCGATGCTTTGCCTTTCGATTTTATTGTTCAACAAACTGGTATGTCTGTTGGCTTAGTTTCCAGCACTTTATTACAGTTAGAACTTATGGGTTTAATTTCACAACAACCAGGAATGCACTATCAAAAAAATTAAGACTTAAAAGGTGAAAAAAAAACACTTTGCTTAAGTTTTTACCTTTGTTTCATTCTATTTTAGAAAAGATTAGAACAGAAAAATTAACTATTCAATTTAAAAAATGAAGTACCGCTTTAGAATAGTCCTCTTGCACGAATAGCATACGGATGAAAAAATACAAGTCAAAAAAGAAATAGTGATGAACTACGAGCTGTTGCATCGTAAATTTGCTTACTTTTAACTTGCTAAACAATTCCTCCCGCACTCTGCCAAAAGAATAAAATTAATTATCTCACAGCTTATATCCAGGCTGGGAATAACCCATTACTTCTAGCAAAGACTAAAATCGACTGATAAATACTGTACTGAACTTTGTCTTTTAGACGTTCCCTAATTCTAATATCAAAAAAAGATTTATCAAAAAGCTTGGGTATTTCATCAGATTGACTAAAAAGCCTTTCGCATACTTCTATAGCAAGCGATTCTATCTCAGGTTCAATTTGTATCCTTTGCAAAATTTCTTCTGGAAGTTCTGTTTCTAATAAATTATTGGCTAAAAATGTACCTAGTAATAATCTTCTCATACAACCCAATATCCTGGCTTGCTCTATAACTAACCCCCAATCTATATCTTTTGAAATACGAATTAATGTCGCTATGTCAACAATCAATTGCAATCGATTCCAACGGTCTCTAGAACCATGTATGCAGAGAAACAAAAGATTATCTTCTGGTGAAAGATTGAGTGTTTTTTTACCAGCCAAAGATATACTTTTCTGCCGTTTCCAAAGACCTTCGTGTTCAAGTGGAAAGGATAGATATCTCTGTAAAAGTTGCCAGTGAAAATCTATATTAACTCCAGTATCTCTATGATGATAGTTATTATCTTTACAGTATGGAGATTTTAATCGCCTGACTTCCTGCTTACGAGTAAAGTTGTATGAACTCTCATATCCTTGAGAAACAAGAATATCCCTAGCTCTTAAGGCATCTTGCTGCCGAACTAAAATATCTATATCGTTAAACTGTCGAAGTGTAATATTGCCGTAAGCTGAAACAGCCAAGATTGCTCCTTTAATTGGAATCACATAGATTTCCTGAGATTCCAGCAGATTCAGGAGTTTAATTAGTTCGCCAGTCAGCCATAAGTTACGTTTAAGATTGGTTTGAAAATAATCTTTGAGTTGAGCTAAAGCAGGTTTTGGAACTTGTTCGGGGCAAATGGTACTGAGGTTTTGGTACAGCAGGGGCATTACTTTGTGGAAAACTGCTGTTGGAATAATATAAGTCCAATTGAGGTCTTGTTGAACTAGGGCTTTAATTCGCTCAACAGTTGATGTATCTACCTGAGTACGGCTACAACAAAGAATTAGCTCAATTTCAAGCCGAGTTTTAGTTTCTTGGTTTTCAGTGTTATCGTGCTTAAATAAGATTTTCATCGCAGCTATAGATTTAAATTTTTGTTCTTGAGTTTTTGATTACACAACAATATCTACCCAGCTTACACAACATGAATGATATCAGCCCGCACTGTTAAGATGACAGCAGCAGAACCACCTTTTGCTATTTGGGAGGATCTATCAAGCCAGTCGTGTTCGACCTAAAAGTCCATAAAGCTGGTTAGTCTACCCAGGTATCAAGAACAGGAGTTGTTTTGTGAGTAAACTCCATGAACTATAAGGTTTATAGCTGTAGCAACAGTTAAATTGTAAAAATCCATTGTCTGAAATCAGCCACTCAAAGTACTTGACATTACCCCAGGAGTAACTGCTATATTATCTAAAGTGACAACTTTGGGGCGTAGCCAAGTGGTAAGGCAGCGGGTTTTGGTCCCGCCATCCCTAGGTTCGAATCCTAGCGCCCCAGTTTAAAAGTATATTTCCAATCCAACTTAAGAGCGATCGCTTAAGACTCTTAGTTGAAGTTGGTTAAAGGCATTTCAATGTGCGTAGCTTCAGTTAAAATTTAAGTCAAAATCTCTTAGTTAAGCTCTTCTAAGGTTGATAAGTCTTGCTTCATGTAGCATTACTACTGTATAAACTATCCATATAGACCTTATTGAATATTTAAATAAGTTAACAAATTTAACCTGCGTAATGTTACTGTATTTATAACGCATAACTCTCGATTAGCCAGGATTTTAAATTCTGTAGCCTACTATGATATGTGTATTAGATGGGTTTTTGCCAATACTCAACTCACCTTAAATATCGCTCTGTGTGTTAAATCAAATAAGTAAATTATTAGGCTAGGTGCGGTAAGAGGCAAGTGAAATTTACAGCAATCCAATCTAAGGATGCCATGATGAAATCTAACTATTAACCTATCTAAGCAATATAAAGTAACTTAATTTACAGACGCCATGGTAAAGTCAGAAAGATATCTTCACCCATTGTCGCAAGCTAACCAAACTCAACTAAATGTTGATGAAGATGAGTTGAATCTGAGTCACATTTTAACTATTCTGCGTCGACGAATATTGTTAATTGTTGGTATAGCATCTGTAGTAGCAACAGCAGCGGTATTGAAGGCAGAAACAGATCCTCCAGTATATCAAGGCTCGTTCGAGATTTTAACCAAGCCTTTAACTGGTGAGAATAAGGTTATAGCCAATGTTCCTCAAACAATAAATTCTCAAGACGAGCTGGGCTCTTCTGAGCAAGACAAACAAACTGCAACCACAATTAAAGTTTTACAAAGTCATATCATACTAGATCCCATTATTGAAAAGCTTCAGCTTCAGTATCCAGACATAACTTACGATGAAGTTCTCAATGATTTAACTATTGAATCTAAGGAACCAAATGTTTTAACAGTCGAATATATCCATGCAGATCAAAAGCAAGTTAGCGATTTTTCAAAGTTACTAGCTGATGCTTATTTAAACTATAGTCTCGCAGATCGCCAAGCAGATGTAGATCAAGCTATTGAGTTTGTTAACAAACAAAGACAACCCATAGAACAGAGAGTTAAATTCTGGCAAAATAAACTACGAGATTTACGATTAGATAATAACTTAATTGACCCAGTGCAGAGAGGTCAACAGTTAGCTAGTCAAATTGCTGCTGTTCAGCAACAGCGAATCGACACACGTGTACAGCTAGAACAAATGGTAGCTAGGTATCAAGATTTACAAAGGGAGTTAGCGCAAGAGCCAGGTGAGAGGGCTGCTAATTCTGTTCTGAGTGAGAACACCCGCTACCAAAAAATATTAGATCAAATACAGTCAGCAGATATTGCAATTCAACAACAGGCTGCCGTTTTCACGGATGAAAATCCCAGAATGGTGACTTTAAAACAAACGAAAGCGTACTTATTGCCATTACTTGCTCAAGAAGAGACACGGGTAAAGAAAGAGTTTCAAAGCCAGATTAGAAATTTGTCAGCGCGAGACATATCTCTAGAAGAGAAAATGCGAGAACTCAATAGTGAAGTGAGGAATTTAGCAAATATTAGCCGCGATTATAGTAATGTTGATCGGGAATTAGGAATTGTCACCGCTGCCCTGAACCAATTTACACAAAAACAACAATCGTTGCAGATTGAAAAAGCTCAAAAGCAACAACCTTGGAAGTTACTAGATCCTAAATTAGCTCAAGTCAATGAGCCGGCTGCTGTCTCAAGTGGTGCTAAGAGAAACTTATTGGTGGGTGGTATTGTAGGTTTGTTATTGGGTATAGTAGCAGCTTTAGTAGTGGATAAACTAAGCAATATCTTCTACACTCCCAAAGAACTTAAAGATTCTACGAGACTCCCACTATTAGGAATAGTTCCTTTAAGAAAAGAACTTGGGACAGCGACACAAGAAAATTTAGCTGGAGGAGTGCAACAAGCAGGCCGTGCATCCTTTTTTGAAGTTTTTCGCTCCCTTTACACGAACATTTTACTTTTGGGTTCAGATGCTCCTATTCGCTCTCTTGTCATTAGTTCACCAGGACAAGGAGACGGCAAGTCTACAGTTGCTGTACAGCTAGCACAGGCAGCAGCGGCAATGGGACAACGAGTATTACTGGTAGATGCCAATTTACGCGCTCCCAGCTTACACAATCGAGTCGGAATCATGAACATTCAGGGATTGACCGATGTGATTTCTCAAGACTTAGACTGGAATAATGTAATTGAGCGATCGCCTTTAGAAGAAAACCTGTTTGTAATGAGTGCCGGCCCAATTCCGCCTGACTCAGTTAGATTGCTGGCATCTCAAAAAATGCAAGATTTGATGGATAATCTCCATACCAATTTTGACTTAGTAATTTATGACACGCCACCTCTTCTAGGCTTTGCAGATGCTTACTTATTAGCTGCTAATACTAACGGTATGGTGCTAGTAGCTGGTTTAGGTAAACTGAAACGAACTGAACTATACCAAGCATTGGAAGAAATTCAGATATCTGGCACTCCTGTTTTAGGCATCATAGCGAACAAGTCTAAAGATGCTCTGCCTACTTCTTACAACTATTATCAGCAGCAATCCATACAGAGCAGAAGCTTGGAACAGGTTCGTGAAGATGCAGGTGTTGGCAATGCTAATTCCCTGTCAATATCTTCTTCTTTGAGAAGAAGTAGAAGACGTTAAATTGGGTAATGGGTAATTAGTAATAGCAAAACATCACAATTACTAATTACCCACTACCAATTCAAGAAGACAGAATTCAAAATAAATTACCGAGGAATTCTATGGAGAATCGAGCCGTTTAGCAGAATTCCTGAATTAGGCTAACTTGTATTAAACGTTGTCTCCTTGCTTTGGAAGGTTCTGACTTTTGTGAGAGGCTTAAACTCGTTTATTTATCTGCTAGTCGTCCAAAATTAAATTCTCAATTTTGGACACAGTTGTTATAACAAAGTGAACCCACCGACGTTGCAGCAAAGAAATCCTCCACTCCAATTTCTCTGGGTAAAACACTGCCTCCTCTATGCCAGAGAACCCCTGCTTCTAACTGGATCAATTTTACCGCATTGCCTCTTTTTGGCTCTCCAAACTTTTGAGGCTTGCAAAGCGAAAGCGAAAAGCTGACGGCGGAAGCCGCCGCTCATAGTTCTCTCTGAATTCTTTTTAAAAGTTACTTTTCAGGTGATTTGAGAGCTTGATCTAAAACCTGTCGAGCCTGTTCTGCTTTAGCTCGTGCTTCCTGGTAACGCACATTAGCTTGGGCAAAGTTTTTAAGTACTTTAAAACCTTCCTTGAGGCGAGTAATTTCCTCTTCAGTTACTGAATTATCAGAGAACAGAACATCAACTGCTTTACGAATTTCCAATGCTTCAGTGCGTGATTCCTGAACTTTCAGTTTGAGCGTGGCTAGGTTGCTTAAAATCTGAACAGCTTGTGTAATACTATCCTCTCCGCTACCAGTATCAATAGTTGCTTCTTTAACCTCAATTAATTGTTGAGGGCCAAATCCTTCTTCTAGTTCCGTAGGAAGCTTACCTGCATCCATTAGTTCCATCAGCTGATCCATTGCTTTATCACGGGCTTTAGCTGAATCTTTTCCAGAAACAGTAAGAATAATTTCTGGGCTTTGAGCGAGAGTGTACTGAACCATATTTAGGCAGAAATTTGCTGGTTAGCCAAGGCAAGTAATTTTAACATGAAAGGGGTGGGAACGGAGGGACAAGTGGGACAAGGAAGAATTTATTTCTCCTCCTCCTACTTCCCGACTATACGACTCAACACATCGCGGAAAATCAAACTTTATACTTGATGAAGGAAGAATAAATTTCAACAGGAGGGGAGAGCAATGACTCTCAATCCCAGCATCATGCAAGCTGTAGAACAACTGGGCTACCGTGTCACAGTTGGTGATGTAGCAACCCAGGCAGGATTGAATATTGCCCAGGCCAATCAAAGCTTATTAGCTTTGGCGTCTGATGCTGGCGGACATTTGCAGGTAGCAGATTCAGGCGATATTGTTTACCTATTTCCGCAAAATTTCCGCACAATTTTACGTAATAAATACTTCCAGTTGCGGTTGCAGGAATGGTGGAAAAAGGTCTGGAGGGTTCTTTTTTACCTAATTCGTATTTCCTTTGGAATCTTCTTAACTGTTTCCATCGCCCTAATTACTGTTACTATCTTTATCATCATCACAGCTGTCAACTCAGATCGAGACAGCGACAATAGAGGAAGCAATTATGGTGGTGGCTTCTTTTATTTTCCAGATTTATTCTGGTATCTTAGCCCAAATTATGACACCCGTTACCCAGAACGACGACGCGAAAGGCGAGAAAAGAGTGATCTGAATTTCTTTGAAGCTGTATTCTCGTTTTTGTTTGGTGATGGCAATCCTAATGCCAACTTAGAAGAACGCCGCTGGCAAGAAATTGCTACTGTGATTCGTAATAACCGTGGCGCAGTGGTAGCAGAACAAATCGCTCCATATCTAGACAATATTGGTGAGGGATATAGCAAAGAGTACGAAGATTATATGCTGCCCGTTCTCACGCGATTCAATGGGCAACCAAAGGTAAGTTCTGAAGGGCAAATCGTATACTATTTTCCAGAATTGCAGGTGCGAGCAACGAAAAAACAACATCAATCAGTGCCAGTTTACCTAGAGGAATTACCTTGGCGTTTTAGTGCTGCAACTTCAGGACAAAATATGCTGAGTGCTGGGTTAGGTGTAGTGAATTTGGTTGGTGCTTTAGTACTGGGAAGTTTGTTGAGAGATGGCATCGTTGCTGCTCAATTAGGTGGACTGGTAGCTTTTGTGCAGGGGATTTATTGGCTGCTGTTGGCTTACGGAATAGGATTTTTAGGGATACCGTTATTGCGTTATTTCTGGATTCAGTGGCGCAATAGTAAGATTACTGACCGCAACCGCGATCGCCTTTCCCGTGCGAGGTTATTGGCAAATGCAGATGCTTCTTTGCAACAGAAAATAGCCTACGCTGAACAGTTTGCCGCAGAAACAGTCATCAGCAATGAAGATTTAGTCTACTCCACCGAAACCGATCTACTTGAACAAGAAGTTGAGCGTTCTGCACAGCTTGACGCAGAATGGCAGCGGCGGTTGGAACGGGGGAGTGGGGAGTAGGGAATGAGGGAGTGGGAGAGTCTAGAAGGCAGGGGGCAGATGAGCAGAGGAGCAAGAGGGAAATAAGAAATAATTATCACTTCCCAGTCCCCAATCCCCAATCCCCAGTCCCCAATCACTTCGCCTGAATTGGTGTCAGGGACACGCCTTGGTAATAATGCCCTAAAATTTGCAGGTGGTTCACTCCTCGCCGAGCTAGATTGTAGGCTCCCCACTGGCTCATGCCTAAAGCATGACCGAAGCCTAACCCTTGGAGTACAAAACTACCATCTGCTGCTTTAGAAACGCTAAAACGAGTACTTTTAAGCCTGAGCGCTGTACGCACATCTTCGCCTTGTAGCACTTTTGCACCCCGATCGCCGACAATTTTCAAGACTTTAACACTGCGGAAAGGCGAGTAAGTTTCTGCAACCATATCCTTGACATTGCCCAGATCAGGAAATTTAGCGCTAATTTCCGCAGGTGAGAAGGTTTTCACCCAATTACATTCGCTGATGTTTTGATCATAGTCTTGAACAGCACGCAGGTAAGGTAGGACATTTCCCCAAACATCTTCTACGTTTTCAGTATGTCCTCCAGAACAAGCGTGGAAGACTGAGAGGATAATTTTATTTTGGTAAGTTAGTACCTGTCCTTGTGTGGAATCTACTGCGGTGTAAGTAGCTGGAGATTCACTAATGACGCCTTTATAAATTTGCCAGCGATCAGGGGTATTGCCTAAATCATAAATGGGATTTTTACGCTGTTTTTCCCGTTCGTAAAGGGCATAAGTACGAGCGGCGATCGCTTGGGCTTTTAAGGCTTCTTGGGGCCAGCTAGCATCCATTTCACCACCGAGAACGCTGTAGAGATATTCTTGATCATCTACCCAATTAACAGCTGTTAAGCCTTTTTGTGTGGGGACAACGAGAGTTCTGCCTCGGTACCAACGATTGCCAATATAAACAAATCCCTTACCAGTGGGTTCAATCCAAAATAAACCAGATTGCCACTTATCCAAAGCAACTCCGCCAGGAACTGATTGGGCATAAAAAGCACTCATCGCTGGCAACTGTCCAAGGCTACGACCTGTGCTATCCTTAACTGTTGCAGTTGTAGAACTGCCTACTCTAACCTGATTGACATCCTTTTCAATTGCCACGCGCAGGATTACAGACGCTTGAGCTGGGGCAACCAAAGCAATCCACAATAGGATACTTATCCACCAATAACGTCCTTGAATCTGGGAAAATAAAGAGCCTAACAACAGTTGGAATTTCATGCTGAACTTCTAATCACATTAATGTAAAAAAGTAAAGGGCAGGGAGCAGAAGGCAGAGAAGCTCGGCCTTTGCGTTATTTATAACAGCTTAACTCACTCAATTTAGATGAAGTATCTTGAGCTAGCAATGCACTCAGTATAGAGTTATTCGTTTCTTCACCCAGATTTGCTTCCTTCAAGCCCTGTAGTTTTTACATTATCCTTACCATAGTGTCTACAAATTAGATGAGACAGATTTTCCAACATAGAAGGTTCCCACCTCTTTCTTACCCATTATGTTTTTTGGGAGCTTTGGAGTATAAAGGTGAAGCGAAAAATTTCCCCTTGAACAATGACGCAGGTTGTAATTAAAGAATTTTCCATTAGCAAGACATATCTTTTTGCAATGCCCTGCCTTTTATAAATTCTGCTCAGTTTACAAGACCAAGAATTTTAGATAGTTTTCTCTTCATTAGCGATGATTCCAATTAAATTCAACTGACTCAAAATCTCTATTACTTGCGTCAGTTCAGTTGGGGTTACTTGACCCATGCGCCCCACAATCACAACGCCACTACAAAAAGATGCCATTATTCTGGCATCAACCGTGCCTAAAATTGGCGGAGCATCGATTAGCACTAGGTCATACGTTTCCTCAAACGACTCAAGTAATTCCTTCATCCGCCGAGAACTGAGCAACTTTACCGTGTCTTCTGCTATGGGCCCAGCGGTCAAAATATCGATGGAGGGGTGAATGGGTTGGATGTAATTTTGAATCTGGGTAATTGTCTCATCCAGTAATAACAAAGATAATCCCCAATCGTTGGAGAGTTCCAAATGTTTGTGTAGGCTAGGATCTCGCAAGTTAGCATCAATTACTAATACCCGCCGATGCATATGGGCGGCGCTAGCTCCCAGCCCTAACGCTAAGGTAGTTTTTCCTTCCCCTGGTAGTGCTGAAGTTAACATGAGGGAGTTGAACGGAAATTGATACTTTAATATTTGAATGTTTTGGTAGATCATATCCAGGGTTTCGTGAATAGGCAACTCAGTGCCGATTTCTACCCTAGAGGGAGCTAAACTTGGCCGCTCATTTAAAGACGGGCTTTTAAGCTTTTTCTTGATACCACGCTGTGGTAATTTTGGCACTGACCCCAGTACACGTAGATTTGTCAGCTTTTGTAAATCTTGTGCAGAATAGATGGCATGATTGAACATTTCCCAAAGCAGGGCTGCTGCGATACCTAAAATCGGGGCAATTATGACTCCGCCTAGTAAAAGTAATAATCTGCTCCCTCCTTGATAGGTTCCTATCTCTGGGGCTTCTAAAACTTGCCAATCATATCCTCCCTGAGCAATTTTCAATCCCAAAGACTGTTGCGCTTGGAGCAGTTGCTCAAGGGTTTTGCGACTGCTTTCCACTTTGGGGCGTAGACGGTTGTACTCTGCTATGAGGTTGGGGTATTTGCTTAACTCTGAGCGGAGTTGTTGTTCTGAGTCTATCAAGCTCTTCTCATTCGCCTTTAGACCCAAGGTAGTCGTCTGCACCAGAATTAACTCGTTGACTAGTGTTGGGTCAATCCCTAGTATCTGGCCTTGTGTCAAGAGCGATTCTCCATTACTGTTAGCAGTATTAGGTTTGTCTTTTAGCGATCGCTCCGCTTCTTGCCGTAACAGCGCCATTTGACTTTGGCGTTGCTGCTTAAGTTTTTCGACTGTTGGATAATCGTCTGTATAACGTAATCGTTCTTGAGCCAGTGCTAGTTCAGTCTTTTGAACCTCATTCAACAGTGCTTGGTAGCGGCTTGACTGACTTAAACGAGAAGAAACTGAAGAATTTTGAGCTGAAGCCGCCATTATTTGCTCTAGATTATTGTGACGAGCTTCTGCATCTTGTAGCTGAGCACGAGTACTTTGTAGCTGTTTTTGAATATCTGCTACAGAGTTGAGCAATATTTTACTTTGAGCTTCGGGATCGAGTAAATTATGTTTTTTCCGAAACTGTTCTAAATTGTTCTCAGATTCACTCACCTGTTTTTTTACTTCAGGTAGGCGAGTGTTTACGTAAGCTAGCCCTTTTTTCAGACGCTGCTTTTGCTGCTCTGTATTGTAATCTAGATATACTTTTTGCAGAGCTTGGAGTACTCTTTGGGCTTTGACTGGATCTTCATCCTGGAAGGAAACCTCTAATACTTGACTATAAACCTTATTAGTTGTTGTTCCACCTTCTACTTGATTCACTCTCAAAGGTGCTTTTTTATTCTTTTCCTTTTGCCCTTTGATATCTTCTAAAGAAATGCCTGGATAATTCGAACGCAGTAAACCTACAGCTTTCTGGATGAGATTAGAACTCAGCATTATTTTCTGCTGAACAGTATAGTCACGCACTTGCAAGTTAGAATCAGTGACCTCACCGTCTGCATCGGCTTGGATATTATTTGGCTTTACCCCTTCATCTAAGTTGGAACTTACCAATATCTGCATATTGCTCTCGTAAGTTGGTTTAGCGATGACAGCGAGGAAACTTGCAAGTGATATAACTACACTGGAAACACCCAAGATGAGAAAGCGGCGGCGAAGCACAATAGTAGGTAGTTGTCTGATATCAATCGCGCCTTGTTCAGAAGTAGTAACCAGTTGCCTTTGCTTCAGACTAGTATTAGCCACTATTAAACTCCTCCAATATCGAAACACTATTTTTGAAAAATTCTGAGAAACCTTTTTTTAGATGATTTTTTTATACTTATGATTGCTACAGCATTTTTACTATTCCTAGCTTAAAGATAAACTATGATTCTTTTAACAAAGACATACCTACTTAACCTAATGTTAAGCCAATTAGTTCTTTCCTGCTGATCACTTCATGCATATAGTTTCCTTATCAGTATGTGAATAATAAATTTTCAAAGAATATTTATATAAGTAGAAAAGCTTGACGAAAAATTAATTATTATTGGAGTTTAATTCTTTAAAGTCTGTTATCATGAGCCGTTGCACTAAATAAAAGTTGTATTGATATTACTTACAATATAAAATAAATTACATCTGAAAAATAACTAAATTAAACAATTATTACTTTTTCAATACATTAAGTTGACCGAAAAATTACGGTGAATAAGTTGGTTTGCTAGTAGAACTAAATTGCTGCTTATTAGCTAGGTAATATGAATTTTGCTACTAAATCCCTGAGATAGAGTCTAGTTAGTTTTAGGTTAGAGTTAGAGTGTCAAATCTAAAAATATAGAAAGCTTGCTAGGTCGATAAACTAACACCAGTTGCTACTAAACAGGTATGAGTATATAGCTATGTACCCCTACTTCACCCCATTAAAAACTGCTACTTAAGTTCACACCAGCACCCAACTCTCCTTCCCTTTCAAGGGTAGGGAATTAAAAATCAGGCAGTAGAGAGGGTGATTTGAGAAACACGGAGTTGTGGAGTCAGGGTGGGCCAAGGTTCAGGGAAAAAACCACCGATTGGTAATGGAAGATGTTTGAGAACAGCAGCCTTAATCACTAAAAACCCACGACGAAAACAACTCAAACAACGATGGAGACAACTATTTTTAAAATTGCGTCGGGCAATATGGGTCAGTGGTAACTCATCCAAACAACTGGGGGGCAAATTAGCATCAACTTCTCCACCAACACTCACTTGCCACAAAGTAGCAATGGCAATTGCTAACCAATGTCGTTGAGCACGTTTAGGGTCGGTAATTTTAGTGCGATGCCAGGCAAAGCCACCTCGTTTGCCGTCTTTAAATAGACACTCAATCCAAGAACGCATCGAATACCAACAAGCATCGGCAACATCTGGAGGCAAATCAGTGACAATTAACCAAGGGTCGGCATAACCTTGCTCATGACGAGCTAACAAGGTACACTCAATCGAGTTGGTTTTAAAACAAGTTACAAGAGCCTGGAATGATTGACCTACGAATGGCACCAGACTATTTATTGGTCGCCAACAGTCCTCACCCTGAATTTGAAACAGTCCTTGAAGGTTAATCCGCATAAATGGATGCCAACCCTGACTCTTGATTTGTTCGTACAACCAATCGGCATACAGTCCTCGGTCTGTGGTGACGATGACAAACCAATCTGCGGGAACTGTTTGACTCACATAGCCAAATAATTCTTGCCAGTGAGGCTTCCAACTTCCGGGTTTGGTGGCTTCCACTATTTTCCAGGCTATCGGGATTCCGCAACCTCGGTAAACAACACTAATCGCCAACACGGTGAATCTATCACTCAATGTGGAAGCATCTGCTGCCAATGCTAGACGCTTTTCTGATTCTGGCCACAGGCTCAGAATCCATGACAATAAAGGACTAAAACAAGATGTGACATCAAGTGTTGCCCGCCCATCTTTTGTTTTGGTTTTATCTTCTGCGTCTCTTAACCATTCCCGTAACTGCTGAGGTACTGTATTTTCCTTTTTTCCCAATAGCTCTGCTAAAAACACCGAAACTGTTGTTAGTCCGCTTGATTGGGTCATGACTATCCCAAAACTCCACATTGCTAGTACCACTGCTTGTGATTTGGATAGATGCGGCATTTTTTCTATCACTGTTCTAGTCCATTTTCTTAATTCCTCATTCTTGCCTACCTGCATTCTCCCTCCAACACCCTGAAATTTTTGACCGCATCTACCTTAGTTATTTTTGCGGTTTGACCTCAGTTCTGTATTTTACTGGCTCAACTGCCTCTTTCTTAAACCCCTACCCTTGAAAGACTCTCCTTCCCTGGTAAACTGTCGTGTACACACAAGTTTTCGAATTATCTATAAATATCTAAAAACCTTATTTTACCCTGTCGGACATCCCTCTCTTTAGTAAGGCTAAGGTGTACACACAAGTCGAAAAACCTCATCTACATTAGCTGTCACCTCATAGGGTGCGTTATGGACTAAAATACTAGCGCATCGAAAATCTGGATGTGAAACAGCATTGCGGGAAGGTTTTCCTCCGCAGGCAACTGCTGTTAGCACAGCCTAAAGCTTTCTCTTCTCCTTTGGAGACGCTAGCTTGCTTCCACGTTAGCCTTAGTCCCGCAGGGAAGTGGTACGCTTAGAGCAACGTTAGGAGCATCACCCGTTCGCCTCTCGAATAGGACAAGGGTGCGTTGCACTGCCCTACAACACACCCTACACAACTACACAAGAAAATTTGAGGTATTGGGTCATTTGCGTGTACACCCTAGCCTTGCCTTACTAACGAGAGGGAAAGATTTTAGTGTGGCTAAAAGCGAAGGTGAGGTTTTGAACAAGATGAGTGTACACCGTAGTCTCGTAGCAAAGAGGTTTTTCCAAAATTACTGAATTAGTAATTCTAGGGCATAGGAGGCTTGCCAAAAGTCGGCGTTTAGACTTTTCGGAAAATTCAAAATTTATACGCCTACCTTGGTTAACTCCACTTCCCGTCGTCTGGGAACTTCATGAATCATGAAATCATAAGCTATGTCGGTCTTAGGAAAAATAGCACGCGCTTCCTGAAGTAGATCCTTTAACTCCAAGCTATTTCCAGGAGCATACCGGGGACTAAAATGGCTCATAATCAGCCGACGCGCTCCAGCAGCTAAAGCTGTTTGTGCTGCCATTGTACTTGTGGAATGCAAGCGTTGAAAAGCCATATCTGCATCTTGATGAGCAAAGGTTGCCTCATGAATTAAGACATCTGCATCTTTTGCTAATTCCACTGCACCATCACAGTAAAGTGTATCTGTACAATAAGCAATCTTCCGACCAATTTCTGTTGGGCCGCACAATTCAGTGCCATTAATCACTCGTCCATCGCTAAGGGTCACAGTTTCACCACGTTTAAGTTGACCATAAATGCGACCGGGAGGTATTTCTAACGCTTTGGCTTTTTCCACATCAAAGCGTCCTGCTCGGTCTTTTTCTGCAACGCGGTAGCCAAAAGCTGTAATACGGTGATGTAAAAGACCACAGCTAATGGTAAACTCATCGTCTTCATAAATTACCCCTGGACGGATAGCGTGGACTTTAATGGGGTAGGAAAAGTGTGTATGAGAGTAGCGTGAGGCTGCTTGAATATATTCATTTAATCCTGATGGGCCGTATATATCAACTCGCTCTACATTGCCAGCTAAGCCGCAACTGGCAAGAAGTCCCATCAAGCCGAAGATGTGGTCACCATGCATATGAGTGATAAAAATTCGGGAGAGTTGGCTAATTTTCAGGTCACTCCGCAAAATTTGATGCTGGGTGCCTTCACCACAGTCGAATAACCACAGCTCTGCCCTTTGAGGTAGCCTCAAAGCGACGCTAGAAACATTGCGCGATCGCGTGGGTACACCGGAACTCGTCCCTAAGAATGTTATCTGCACAGCGTTCTTAGTCTTCCTATTGCTCAAGTTGACGCTTTATTCTCTATAGTGGCACGGTTGATGAGCAAAATTTTCCTGTCAAGAGGCTGCACCTGTGAATACAGTTCTGATTTCAATGCTCAATCGTGTAGTTTGCTTTTTACTAAAAGAAAGAATTTAGGCGTGTAAAACCATGATAAAAAATTACTGCATCCACAATTATTTATACTTAGTATAAATAATATAACTTAATATGAGTTTTTACATGAGTTTTATAGCTTTGATTAATGTGAAATTGAAAGTATTATTCTATTTAAATAAAAAGTACTAATTATTATCCGCACAAACTTTAACTATATTGTCAATATGTAATCTTTAGTATTTAAAGTTTTTATTAGTTAAATTTAATTGGAATGAGAAAACTAAAATTTTTGTATTTGGCGATCGCTTTATCGTTTGTAGGCAATTTGGTAGCTATGCAAAGTATAGCAAATTTCAAGTTGATGAAGTACACAATATAGGCCTTAAAGTCACGTATAAAGCCTGTTCTCATTCTGTTAGCGTAGCGGGGCGTAGCCCATTCTGACTCCTGAATTCTAAATTCTGCTGTAGGTCTAAAAGTCAGGTGTAAAGGCTGTTTTACGTCTGAATTCTGACAAATGTATTCTGCTGTATTTATATAGTGTTAAATTTTTATCGAAGTTTTATTTATCTCCCAGATAGTAGATAGTTTTTTAAGTTAAATACAAATACAATATTTCAGTATTTTTTTGTAATTTAATTTTACTAAAAACCACGATCAAGAACTCTTATGCCAAGTAGACACTATTTGTTACGATGGCTATTCTTGTGTAGCCTTACCTTTTGTCTATGCCTGAGTCAGATTACCTTAGCAACTTGGCAAGCTAATGCTGAACAATACCTAAATCAAGGTATTACAAGCTACGCCAATAGGAATTTTGAAAATGTAATTAAACAAAGGAAAAAAGCTTTAAAAGTATCAAATATAACTTCAGAAATAGTAGGACAAGGTTTATATCTGCTGGAAAAATTACCAGATTCTCCTTCTAAAGTCTATGCTGCCATAGATTTAGCTAATTTTGTTCAATCACCTCCATCTAGGGCCATTTCGTCTTTAGTCGAATGTCCAGAATCACTTAAAAACTCGAAAGCTTTAGATTTACTTGTTCAAGCAGTCTCAATTGCTCGACGTTTGAAAGATTTTTCTGCTTTATCATTTGCCATAGGAAATCTTGGACACTTTTACGAATGCCGTTTTGATTATCAACAAGCTTTGAAATTAACTAAGCAAGCTCAAAATATTGCTGAAAAGGAGTCGAACTTTCAAGATAATTTATTTTTATGGTACTGGCAAACTGGACGCATTTTAAAAGCACAGAATCAATTTATTGAATCTATTAATTATTATGAAACGGCTTGTAAAATTTTATATAAATTTATTATTGCTAATTGGAACATTACTCAAAAATTTAATTTTGATGTTAGAGATGCTTTTGGAATAGTTTACCGTCAGTTTATTGATTTAAAATTAACTTTACTTAATGAAAATTTTACTAAACTTACAAAAGAAAGTGTTAATAATTATTTAAATACTATAAGTGTAGCCATTGAACAACTACGAATAGTAGAAACGCAAAAGTATTGTATTGCTAACTGTAAATTATTAGCGGGGAACAATAAACAATTAAGCTTAGAAATAGTAAAAAAAAGAGCAGCAATTTTAAATACTATTATTTTAGAAAAAAAGACTGCAATTATAATTACTTTTCCTGGTGGTTATAAAAAGTTTAAGTTGATTAATCTTGATAGCAAAACGTTGAGAGCAGAAGTCAATAAATTTCGTATTGGACTTGAAGATTACGGTAATATTATCTACAATCCTGAACAGGCACAGAAGCTATACGACTGGATGGTTCGTCCTTTCGGCAATGATTTAGAGTCATTGGGGATAAAAACTCTAATTTTCATCCAAGACGGAATTCTTCGCAGCGTGCCAATGGCAGCACTGCATGATGGTGAGAAATTCTTGGTTGAGAAGTATGCTATTGCTAATACTCTCAGCCTGACTTCAACTAATTTTCAAACAGTACAGCGCGAAAATTTACGGGCGCTAGTTGTTGGGTTAACCAAAGATGCAATAGTTAATGGCCGAAGATATCAGGCTTTGAGTAAGGTAGCCTCTGAAATCCGTGAAGTTGAGGAACAAATTCCGGGGAGCAAACAGTTATTAAATCAAAATTTTACACGCGATCGCTTACGAGCCGAACTCCACCAACATCTATATCCAATTATTCATATTGCTACCCACGGTGAGTTTGGTAAAGATCCCGAAGATACTTTCTTGGTTACAGGTGATAACGACAAGCTTACTATCACTGAGCTAGATAGCATCATTCGCAGTCTAGGTGATGACGCTAAAACAATAGATTTACTGACACTAACTGCTTGTGAAACTGCTATTGGTAATGACAGTAATGGTAATGCTCTTGGGCTGGCTGGAGTTGCGGTGCAGGCTGGTGTAAGGACTTCCTTAGCTTCTCTTTGGTCGATTAACGATGCCTCAACCGTTGAGTTAGTTACTAAATTTTATCAGGCTTGGCGTCATTCTGGAGTGAGTAAAGCAGAGGCTCTGCGTACAGCTCAGCAAGCACTGATTTCTAGTAATAAAGTTTCTTCTCATCCCGCCTATTGGGCAGCCTTTATCCTTGTGGGTAATTGGCTTTAGATAATCAATGATTAAAAATTATCTTGAATTCAATGGTTAAATTAATTACTAATTCATAACTTTTCCTTGTCTATACCTGCTTTGTTTACTGTTAAGGTTTAAATATCTCGAAGTTAATAGTAGAAGCTCAGACTTTTCATCGTCTCAAAATGCCTGAAAGTTTGAGACAATGAAAAGTCTGAGAAAGCCTCGGAGCAGAACTTTAGTGATTTTGAATTTTTTAATACTGAATCTAATAGCCGATATTTAGGAAAAATTTTAAAAAAAGTATTTTTATAGCCGAATACTTAGGGAACAAATTTTATTAAGGCTGCTGCAAAAGCTGCTATTATCAAGCGCCAAGCCTATCGCTCATAGCCGTGTTGCTTAAATAACTACTTTGCTCTGTTTTCTCTAACTTAGCCAGGCTAGCTAACATACTACTAAAGACTTGATTTATTTCCCCTTTGGAAGTGGAAGGTAGAAGTTCGCTCAGGGCATCATACCAGATACCCGCCTTGGCGTAGAGACTGGCTTTGAGCGCAGGATTTCTAGTCGCAGAGAGGCTATGTAAAAGACTTTGGGGTACTTCTATAACCTCTATTTCTGCCCTAGCAATGGGGTTTTGAGAAGGGTGATTAGGATTACATAAAGTTTGCAACTGCCAGAGATATCTTTTACCTACGCTTAAACCCGGTGACTTTTGTGGCAAGGAACGTTTCATGATTCCTTGTGAACTTTGGAATTGATGTGTATAAATATTGAGCTTTTTGGGTTTAAGGTTAGTGTCAAATTCGTAGAGACTAAATTGTATAGGTACAGGCTGATCATAGGGTATAAACCAAGCAAAAGTTGGGTGAGGTGAAGTGGTTTGTCCAACATGAGTTATTGGAGCAAGTAGTGTTAGCGATCGCCCGCTGGTTGTTTTGCACCCTCCCCTCACGCCTGATGAGTCTGAATACCCACTAGGGGGTTTTTGATCTGGTGGTGGTTGATATCCTGCTAATGCAGTCTGAGATATACCTAACGTTGTAGTCAAAATACAACTTATTAAAACTTTGGTGTTCAAAAGTTTGTGCAGGTGAGATTTCTTGTAAGTCATCATTGGGTGCATTTCACTTTTGTAGATGTAGGCTAAACTACAAGCTGAAGTTTCTGTTTTTCGTATTATTTCAGATAATTTTTCGCTAAAAAAATATGCTTCCACCATAATTCCTCCTCCTTCAGTATTTTCATAATCAAATACTTAAAAAAGTTTTCTAGTTATGCTTAACAATTGAACAAAAATGTATTGACAGATGTGCAGATATTATGATCTTCTGCATTTTTCTGTTATTTAATCATACATTACTCTATAGCTATAAAAATTTTACTTAGTCAAAATTTTTCATTTCTTATTCACTTGTACTACTTTTTTTTGTAGTCAACTTACTGGGTATGAATAAACATAGTCATAATATTTTGTTGCTATTAGATATTAGGATAGCTATGTGGTGCAGCTAGCTTGTAACTACTGTTTTTTGAATATTCAAACCACTTTAGTACGTTTATTTATGCCTACTTAGTTATTTAACTTTAAGCAAGATTAATAGTTTTTATTATTAACAAAAGGTTAAAAAAAGCTAAAAGCATTGCTAATTTAGGTGGGCAATTGCAATTTATCTTTGTATCAATATATTAATTTAAATTATCACTTCCACCAAAACTTTTGCATAGGCCAAGATAATTCACAAAGAGTACCTCTTGGCGAAAGGGGTACTCGTCGAAATTTCCCTTTGAATTGTCGGGCTAAATTTCTAAACTGTTGTGTTCCCCTCCCTTCTCTAGATGAACTGACTCCCAAGCCATCATCTACAATGCTAAGAGTGTACCAGCCTTCAGATGAAGAGCAAGTGACTTCAAGACGGGTTACTCCTGTAGCGTGTTTGCCAACATTGCACAAAGCTTCTTCGAGAAATCGGCAGAGACTTCGCTTTTCTTCAATATTCAACCGTCGCTCATCTACAGGTTCAAAAGTTCGAATTTTAACTCTGATAGTTCCAAAGCAAGGAAACTCTCGCTCTAAGGTATGGCTGTAAACTTGATAAAGAATTTCGTGAAGCGGATCTTGCAAATTTAGGACAAGACTTTTCCCTAAATAAAGACTCGTATCTTGAGCAAGTGGTTCTCGTTGTAAAAATTCATAAATTCCCCGTAATTCGTGATTTAATTTCTCAAGCTCTTTTTCTAATTCTGGCAGCAATTCATTGGTTTGTGAATCTTGGTCTCGAACGAGCTTCAAAACTTTTGCTAGGTTTTGTAAGGGACCATTGTGAATAGTTTCAAATGTACGTTCAATAATAGCTTGTCTAGCTTTAATTCCCGATCGCAAAGCTTGGTCATGTTGATATAGAGCCGTTAATTCTATACCATTTAAAGTTAAAACCAGAAATGCAGGTATAAACGGCACCCACCAACCCCAAATTAGGAGTAAGTAACTAAAAACTACTAAGCCCAGAGTAGCAATACCAACAACTACAAGATTTTTAAGAGGAGATTTCGTCAGCCTAGCACTAGCAATTCCTAAAAAACCCCAGCCCAAAATCCATATATATTCCCATCCATCTTGCCAAGTCTTTAAGAGTGGTCGAGAATCAAGTACTCCACTGATAATTTGGCTAACAGCGTGTGCTTGAATTTCCACTCCATATACTCGTCCTGCTGCTGGTTTAATAGATTCAATAGCAGAAGTAGTGATGAAGTCTTTACGGCTGGGGGAAGTTATCCCAATGATGACAATGCGATCGCGTATCCAATCTGGATTAAATTTACCAGCTTTGAAATCATATAAAGATAAAGTCCTGAACCTTTGTCGACCACTACGAAAATTCAGTAGTACTTGAACTCCACCTGCGTCTGTTCGCACATATGCCCCAGAGTTGGGTAAAAACCTGGGTAGTTCAGTATTACCAAATCTAATAGCAGCGCGATCGCGAATACCGTTTTCTAAACTAATACCTTCACGAGCTAAATAAATTGCTGCCAAACTTAAAGACAAAGATAACTTGTATCCTTTATGTGTTGGTGTTGCCAAAAGATTGCGCCTTAATTTGCCATCACTATCTGTAATTTGATCTGCAAAACCAACTTGTGTAGGTGGCAATGCTAGTGGTGGAGCAACTTCATCGGGTAATACTTTCTCTATGGCAATTAAATTTTTCAGACTTTGAAAAGCTGCAACTAGTTCATTATGTCCAGGGTTAACTGGGAAATCTCTATAAACATCAAGACCAATGGCTCTGGGTTTGTAAGTCTCTAATTTTAATAATAGCTGTGCTAAGTCGCGATCTGATATAGAAGAATCTATCGGAGCATTTTTGCGAGTGCGAATATCATCTTCATTAATACCCACTACCAGAATTCTTTCATCTAAAGTTTCTTGAGGGCGTAGACGTAGAAAGCTATCAAAAGCTAGCCACTCTAAAGATTGCATTACACCTGTGAGACGAGCAATAATTATCAAGCCAATTACTGCAATGCCTGGAAATACACCTACACGCCAAATGCCAATTTCCTCTTTGATTTTTATCCAAAGTCCAGGCTGCATAAGCGTCTACTTACTCTTTAGCTGTTAATTAGCTCTGAGTCATCGTTAACAGATCATTAATGAATGAATAAAAAAGTCACACTTATCTGAAGAGGTGACAAAATCGGAGATAAATCCCACAATATCAAGACTTTAGCAATTTCTGGTTAAAAAAGATAGCTTTTTAACCAGAAATTTCTATAAAAATAAAATTAATATCTTCCCATCTCAAACGCATCTACAAAGGAAACTGGGCTTTGAGATATTTACCTTTAATAATTCTGATTGACTTTTACTATCAATAAAAAAATAAATATCGCATCTTTAGCAGCACAGTTACTAATTAAGATGACAGACGATTTATGCTTATGTATATATTAATATACGTATTTTTTATTAATCAATCAGTCCTTCTTCTCTAGCTCGCATTTCAGTTTGAATTCGGATATTTTTACCTTCTTCAGGATAAACATCTAAAGCGTCTTGTAGTTTACTCCAGTAATGACGCACCATGCGTTCAGATAGACACATTCTCTCAGCAATAGTCTTATCTTGCAATCCTTCTTCAAATGCTAAAGTTAGCACCCTTAGCCATTCCGGTTTAACTTCTAATCCTGAATGAATTCCTTTGATATCTTTTGTATGAGTTAATCCTTGTAATGCCCAATCAACTCTGGTTAACATTTCCTGAGTAGAAAGACTTTTATCCGCAACTGTAAAACCTCCTTTATGACTGTCAATATCAGGTCTAATTCTTACCAGTGTTCTGACATTAGCACTTTGGACAACAATATTCAGGTTGGGATAGTTTTTCATCAGGGTTCTGAGAAGTTGAACACCTGTATCAGGCCGAGCTGTCATTCCAGAATTATTTGGAATAGAAAGATCCATAACTACAAGATCAAGCTGTAAGGTAGTAACTTGATCGAGAGCATTCTTAGCATTTACAGCAATGATAAATTCAGCATCAGGGTAATGTTTTCGCAGTACATTGACAGTTCCAGCCAAAACTGATTCGTGGTCATCAATTACTAAAATCTTCAGCAATTCCTTATCTGTTAAAGCTTGTTTCATAATTAACACCCTAATAACACCCTGCCGTTTGGGTACGTAAATATTAAATCTTTACTTTTATATGTATAAATTTCATATATTAAGTTGTTTAGTCCTTAATTAGTATATTATTCTGTATTTATAACTAAAAATATTTTTTCAGAGAATTGTTTTAAGTAAGCATAAAGTGCAGAAGTAATGTTTACCAAGAAAAATAGTAAGTAACACTGAGATTGTGTCTACTAAAATAACATTTTCCGGAAGTTAAAAATCGGAAACTTTCGCAAAGATACTCTAATTCTGTAAAGCTAGAATAAAAAACAAGTGTGGAGAGGTCAGTATATGTAATTTTAACTATTAGTTGAGATATGTTTTCCTGTTGTTTTAAACTGATAAAAACTGATGTTGGTATCAAAACTTCTGGCAAAGTGATTGCCAATAACTCTTCTAAAGCTCTTAAAACTATCAAACTACGATCAGCAGATTCATATCGCCAATAGATTGGCATATCAATATGAAAATCTAAGTGGGAATTTGATGCTATCCACTGTTCTAATGAGAATTCTATAGCCAAAGGCAAGCTATCTTGAATATATGCAGGAAATAAGCGATCGCTCAATTGTACTAACGAATGATAAAAGTTATCAACTTTCTTTAGGCATTCTTGAGTTTTAGTGAGTGATAAATTCAGATTGTCTATTGCCAACAAATCTAAGCTACGACGTATTGTGAACGATTCTTGTAATAAACCGTCACGGATTTTCTCAGCTTCTAGAAATAGTTTCATAGACTGCCTAGAAGACCACCATTGCAACGCTTGTTGAATCTTGTGATAGGATGTCATAAACCTCTTAAAGGTTATGACATAGACAACTAAAAGTATAATTGGCACACACAATTTCAGACACACAATTTATCTCTACATTGTTTATTTTACTACCATTAAAAAGAAATTCTAAGGAGCTTAGGGTATCTTTACACCTAGTAACCTGACGGACGTTTGTAAAAAAATTACTAAAATATGCCATAATTATTCACTACCTGTCCTGATTAATTACTAACTTAATTTGATGTTTATTTTTTTTCGTTTCATGAATGTATTTACTATTAGCAATAAAAAAAATATTGTATTTTTTGTAAACTAAATAATACAATACTAACTGTTTACAAATCAGTTATTAATCTTGCTTTTCTCAGTATAAATTGCAATGCTGTCTCTTCTTTAGAAATAATGTCTGCTTTCGCCTCCATCCCTGATTGGATATAACACTGGCGATCGCCATTTCCAAATTTCATATTTTCGGGTTGAATAGTTGCTTCAAAGTAGCTAGCAGCATTAGTTTTAGCACCTGATGTTGATGTATCTGTATTGTTGCTTTGAGGTGTAATTGCATCTGGAGAAACACCTTTAATAATGCCATTGAGAGTGCCATAATCAGGATAAGGACAGGCATCAATCCGCAATTGCACTTTTTGACCAACTGCGACGTGTTTAATTTCTTGAGTCGGAATGATCGCTTTAATAACTAGAGGAGCATTATCAGGAGCAATTTCAGCAATAGACTCGCTAGCACGTAGTACTTGACCGGGGTTCCGCAAATTTAGCTTAAGGATAATACCGTCACTACTTGCCCGTAAAATAGTATCTTGCAGTTGACTTGCAACTTGTTGGAGGTCTTTTTGAGATTGTCCGAGTTGACTTTGAATTTCAACCCGTCGCTGAATTAAAGCTTGCTTTTCTTTTTTTAAAGTAGCGATGGTTGCTTCACCTCTAGCAGTTTCTTGAGCAATGCGTTCTTGAGCAATCTCTACCGTTGCACTAGTGGGATTAACAGCAGCTTTAGCTGATTCCACTTTGGCTTTTTCAATATCAACAGCTTTTTTTGCACCTTCAAGACTGGATTCTGCTTGCTGAACAAGTAATTTTTTCTGCTCATACTCACGCCGACCAATTGCACCAATTTGTGTTAGTTGCTCATAGCGATCGCGATCTAACTTTGCAAAGTCTAAATCCGCTTGAGATTTTTGCAAGTCTGCACCTGCTTTTTGCAAACTTGCTTCTGCTGCTAGTAATTCACTGCTAGTATTAACTTGCTTCTCTTGGTATTCTCTTTGATTGCGTCCTAAATCTGCCTTAGCAGAAGAAACTGTCCTCTGTGCTACAGTTTCTTCTGCTACAATCTGGCTATCTAAAGCTCTGATTTGGGCATCAATTTGAATTATTTGTAGTCTGCTCTGTTGGATACTGTCTTGTAGTTGGCTTCTTTTGATTTGTAGTTGTTCATCATCAAGGCGAGCAATTATATCTCCATGTTTGACAAGCTGATTTTCTTTAACCAAAATACTTTTAACAGTTCCTTCCACTTTTGGTTGCACTAGCCGAATTTCTCCTGTAGGACGTACAGCCGCAGCAGCTTTCACCGTGACATTATATTTAAACCATGAGGAGAGGCTAATTGCAGCACCAACGCTCGCCATGAGAAAAATTCCCCCTAACGATGTCCAACGACTAACAGGAGGAAGAAATTCTTCACTTTGTACTGAGGGGAGGATTTTTTCATTACGGGTGTGGAGCATAATTACCTGAATATAACGTTAATAATTAAGGATTTAAAAAGTCCAAATGCTCTCCAGTTTGAGAATACAGTTCCTGCAAAGAACCTTGAATTTTCAGCTTACCTTGGTCTAGCAACACAACCCAGTCACAACGATTAATTACCTGGGGACGGTGAGTAATCAAAATCGTGGTTTTACCACGACGGTACTTGAATAAACGCTCCAAAACTTGTGCTTCACTCACTGGATCAAGTCCACCAGTAGATTCATCCAAAATTAGTACTGAGGGATCTGTGACAATGGCTCGTGCTATTGCCAGCCGTTGCCGTTGCCCCCCAGAAATATTTGCTCCAAATTCACCTAAAATAGTTTGATATTTATCAGGAAGTTTACTGATAAAATCATCAGCATCAGCAATTTGACAAGCTTTGACAATCTGCTCAAAGGAAACGTGAGGCGCTCCTAAGCGGAAGTTTTCTACAATAGTTCGACTCCAAAAATGAGCGTCTTGAGGAACGAGAACTACCTGTTGACGCAGACAATCAAGAGATAAATCTTGTAGATTATAAGAGCCAATACGGATATTACCTGATGATAGTGGATATAAGCCAGCAATCAGTTTAGCTAAAGTGCTTTTACCACAACCAGATTTACCAATGATGGCTATAACTTTACCGCCAGGAATTGTTAAAGAAAAGTTTTCTAATAAGTCAAGCCGACCAGCATAATGAAAGTTGGCATCTGTACAAGTAATATCAGCATCGCCAGGAATTTTAGCAAAAGGCTTTTTACCATCACCTTCATTTTCTGCTGTAGCGTCGATAACTTCTGTAAGGCGTTGGGTAGCAGTTTTAGCACGAGTAAATTCATCTACAAAAGTGATTATAGTGCCAATTAAGCCTACAAAATTACCATTCATTGAGTTAAAAGCCAGAAGTTGCCCAATACTGAGGTTTTCAGCAGGATTGATCACTAAATTTCCGCCAAACCATAGTAGGGCAACACTACCAAC
This sequence comes from Nostoc sp. UHCC 0302, assembly GCF_038096175.1. NCBI lineage: Bacteria > Bacillati > Cyanobacteriota > Cyanophyceae > Nostocales > Nostocaceae > Nostoc > Nostoc sp. UHCC 0302. Next base: position 3,932,279 of record NZ_CP151099.1, on the reverse strand, counting down.
ACCAGAAACTAAAGTAGAAAAACTACTATTGATAATGCCAATTTGCATCGTGCTTAGTGTTAATTTAGCAACACGACTAAATCGGTTTTGAAATTCATCCCAAAATTGAGGTGAGGCGGTGGTAGTTTTGAGGGTAAGTGCGCCTTTAAAGGTTTCTACTAAAACACCTTGTGCTTCTGCTTCTGTGACTAAAAGATCGCGGGTTTTTTGCTGTAAAGTAGGCTGAAAAATAAATGTAGTTATAGTCATAACTACAGCTACTAATAGAGCCACTACAGTAAGTTTCCAGCTATAAAAAGCCATCAAGCCAAAAGAAATTACAGCAATAAAAAACTTGCTTGGTAGAGTAACAACAACTTGAGAAACTAACTGATTAATCTGCTCGATATCTCGCAGGCGGCTGACAATTTCTCCACTGCGACGGGCTTCGTAATAAGAAAGAGGTAATCGTAAAATTTGCCGTCCAAATTCCAGTACTAGCCCTAATTGCAGACGTTGTGCAAAGTGAGCAATTAAATTAGACTGTACAAGTGAAAGGCTACTGGAAATCACATTCATTACTACTACAGCGATCGCCATAGTAGTAAGAAGTTTTGTATCACCCCTAACTAATACATCATCAGTAAGAATTTGTAGCAAGAAAGGGGAAGCTAATGAAAGCAATCCCAAGAGCAGATTTAGGGGCAATGCTTGGGCTAATATGGTGCGAAAAGTCCAAACACGCTTAAAAAAGCGCCAAAATCCACCTATTTCGTCGTTCTTTTGCTCAGTAAAGGTTGGATCTGGTTCCAGCAAAAGCATTAACCAGTCTGTCCAACCCTCTACTACATCTTTTTTAGACAGATAACGAACGCCTACAGCGGGATCAGCAATTACACATTTGTTGCCTTTCCTACCATATAAAACTACCCAGTGATGGCCTTTCCAGTGAATAATAGCTGGTAGTGGCGCTTCGTTGATCCGGTCTAAAAGTTCTGGTGAAGTTCTAACCGGGCGAGCATTGAACCCAAGGGTTTCTGCTCCTCGCTTTAGTCCCAATAATGTGGTTCCAAGTTGCCCAGTTCCTACTGCTTCACGGATGTGACTTAGGGTAAAAGTGCGTCCATAGTATCTAGAAATTGAAGCAAGACAAGCAGCGCCACAATCTTCTTCGCTGTGTTGCTCAACGTGAGGATATTTCATAAGGTAAGATGCCTGTCTTGTTTTACCTAATTATTCAAGATGAAAAAACCACCCTGAGTTAATATTTTTTTAGTTTATAGAAACTATTTAGAACGGCGTTTTCTTCGAGAGCGTGGTTGAGATTCAAACACAAATGATGACTCCCAGGCAAATTGAATTTCAGATGGAGTAAGTCCAGGGTTGCCAAAGACAACACCAGCCCCCAAAATGAACAAGTAAGTATTAAGGTCAAAACCAACCTGAAGAGACCCTCCGCTGACGGCAGCAGATTCTTCTGAGTTTAGTTCTGAAAAAAGTGGGCTTTTGTCTTCCATTGCTTGCTTGTATTTAAATAGGTTTAACTGTGAGTAGCCTGACAACCCAGGAGCATAAACTAAACAATGATTTATTGAGTAATTAGTAGTGTTAACTTTTAACTATTTACTCTTAGCGCTACACTGTTGTAACTTTTTAAAGTGTTGCTCCTAAGCCTAACCCTAATAGAGGATCAGGGTTGCTGCCAGGAACGTTAGGAGAGGAAGGTTTAGAAGGATCAAGAGTTACAAACCCACTTGCACCATCAACGTATTTGATAGTAACCGTCCCATCAGAATTTACAACAGCCACAGGAGCGCCGCCACGCACCATATCAGATTGTTCCGCTGTTAGTTCTATAAACAGAGGTTTTGTCTTTGTTGTTGGCATTCTCGTTCTCCTTGAATTAATTTTGTATTATGCTCTGGGTTAAACAGGTAGTGAATCTAAATACTGGAACACCCAAAGATGCCCCAGTATTCAGAAAATAGATAGTTGTTACTTGTTTATTCCTAAAGCATTCCTGGGGATATCTGAAAAATTTGGAAGATGAAATTACAAAGATTTTCAGACTATTACCCGGTAAAAGTTTAACAGTTACCTAAGTTTCAGGAAATTAACCTAAGGAAATAGCGTTTTCAAAACCGAATTGGATTTCAGCAGGGGTCAATCCAGGGTTACCAAATACAACACCAGCGCCTAAAACGAACAAGTATTTGTTCAGGTTAAAGTTAACCAATGTGCCATAATCACCACCGCTTACGGTAGCAGATTCTTCAGCTGTGATTTCGGTGAAAAGAGTATTGTTAGCTTGCATGGTTTTTAGTCCTTACTTAAGATTGATTTACTTAGCTACTAGTTGATTGCCTTGTTTTGGCTGCTCAACTCTTCGCTTAATTAATACAATAAGTGGAACCACTTAAGTAAGTCATTTACACTTTATGCAAACTTAATTACCAGATTTAGAAAGCTCAATTGCACAATTATGACAGTACTATTTCCTAAAAATACATACAGCAATCAGATATTATCCAGCTGTATATGCATTTTATAACCTGATAAGTGCTATTTATGCAAGTTAACTGAATTACTAATTATTAAGGGTTAAAGTAAAAATAAATAAGATGGCGATTGTTCCAACAATTACTAATATCAACTAAAAGCAACAGATACGTAATTAGTGAGGCAATCCTTGACTTGAGTGAAGTGGCGTTAGAGCCAAGCGTTACCCAACATCTAAAAGCGTCTTGAGCGTTGGGCTTTGTACCTTAACGCAACGCAGATACAGCAAAATTCAGAATTCAAGAAAAGCCAGTATAGTCTAAGGGTTTCACCTACTCCCTTAAAATCGGGAAAACCACCCAACGGGTTTTTACATTACTCCATATTATGTTGTGCAAGACGGAGCTTGTTGCGGAAAATCTAATTGACGATCGCTTATCTTAAAAGATTTGGCTACAACATGGAGTCAGAAGGTGTGATAATACTTTCTGTACACTGATTTTCAGCTATTTGTTGAGGGAAGATTCTTCACAAGCTGTTGGCGAATTGCCATCAATTGCTCTTGGCTGTTAATTGGGCTACGTGGTGCTGGCAGTTCGGTATTAGGCCAGTTAAGTAAATCATTACAAGGACACAACTCTGCTGGCATACCGACATTACGTGCAACTACTGGCATACTACAACGGCTGCAAGGCAGCATATCCCATGCAGGTGTCAGCAACTCAGCAATGCTTTCTTGCGTACCTTCTAGGTAACACTCACCTGATTCTGGTGAGAGAATTTTTTGCCAGCACTCTTCAAATTCTTTACTATAGCGATCGCCATCTAGCACTGGTTGAGGTAAAAAGCTTTCCTGACCATTGCCTATTACAATCTTCTTCCCTAACTGAAACCAGTAGGCAAGATATCTTTTAACTTCTTCTTTAGTTGCCATACTCTTAATTTTAGATTTTAGTTAGGATATTTTGAATTTTAAATGTTAATTTTCACTTAAGATTTTGGTACTGGTAACGGTGAACCAAGAACGCTGAGATTTAGAACATGACCACCAGTGACTAAATAGACAGCTTCACTGATTGAACCTAATTGACGCACAAGAGAACCTAAGCGATCGCGGAATGTCCGCCCCAGAGGGTATGCTGGCACTACACCCCAACCCGTTTCCTCCGCCACAAATATCATATCAGCAGCAACTAGCTGCGCTGTTTCCAACAACTCTGTAAGAGCATTTTCCCACATCCGGTCATCCTGTTCCAAAAGATTAGCTACCCAAGTTCCTAAAGAGTCAACCAAAAGGCAGGTATTGGGCTTGGCATCAGCAAGAGTAGCAGACAGTTCCATCGGTACAGAGAGCGTTATCCAGTCATGGGGACGACGTTTTTGGTGTTCTTGAATGCGTTTGTGCCATTCTTTGTCATCTGGGTTGTCATTAGCTGTTGCTATATAAACAACTCCTTTCCCCGACTGCATTGCTAGAGTTTCTGCCCATTCGCTTTTACCAGAACGCGCTGGCCCGGTGACTAAGATGACTTTACTCAAAGTTATTTCCTGAGAATTTTCACAATATAGCTAAGGTTGCAATTTATCACCAAAGTTTTTCACTTTAGAGGTGAAATTTTTGGTTTCAAATAACTTTTAAGAGATAAAATTAGCACCAGCATCATTGATGCAACAGCTGGCAAAAGCCGAAAATCCCAACAACCCCATTCTTAATTATTTAACATCTTTGGGGACAGCAAACATCAGGATATCTCTATGAAAGCAGGTTTAAAACGCATTGAGGCAACTCTACATGATTTAGGAACTCGCGGCACTGCCTCCGCCGCTCAAACAGATGATTCGACAAAGCGGTCTTTCTCTTTTAGGATTAGCGTCGGAGCTAACGAATTTACAAGCAATCCTCAGACAGCATCTGATGAGCAGGAGCTAGAGCCACAAGGACAATTTGATTTTAACGGAGAAACCGAAACTAACTCTCCTCCCGAACAAAACTTATTTCCTCAACATGAGTCTGTACAGACCTTTCAAGCAGAAGAGAGCGATGGTAAAACACCGAGTTTACCTAAATTAAAAACTCCGAGCTTAAATAGCCATCGTCATGGAGCTAATCCGGGATTGGCGATGAATCTATTGCAAGAGATTCAGGCAAGCGTCGCTGATTGGCAAACAGAACTACAACAAATATTGCAGCAAATTCAGGATATTTACTTAGAAGGCCCAATTGTTAATGGCTGGTTAGAATCTACTCCCCAAGAAACAGAACATGGAGGAACCGCCACATTACGCCATGCAGAAGTTGAGCGTCTCATGGACTACGTAGAAGAAATTTGCGCAACTGGTGGGAAAGTATCCTATCAATCACAAAATTCTGGCTACCGCCTCTGTGGCGTGGATAATTCTGGTAAAGTCTGGTCGCGTCCGTGTCCACAGGAGCAAGTTGCTACCGTCAGCATGGCGATCGCTCGTTACCAAAAGTTACGTCAATTATTAGGGCGCAAGCAACATTTGGAAACTCGTCTGAGTCAACTGGCCCAAACACTTGTAGTTTTACACAGCCATATCCAACAAGCGTGAAGTTTTAAAGATTATTTCCGAAGAAACTCGGTTGGTGAGTTGTAATTTTTGGTATAGATTAACTCTCAGCAGGCGTTCGTGGAATGTTGTCATTAGCTAATGGCTCAGTAGTCAGTAGAAAAATAACTGATAATTGACAACTGAGTAACTAGCAACTGACTACAGACTATTCACAAAATCCACAATCAATCCTATGCCAGACACCAAAATCTCTGCCATTATCTGCACTCACAATCGAGATACCTATTTAGGCGCGGCGATTGATAGCCTTTTGGCGCAAGATTTTGCTGCTGACTTTGAGGTTGTGGTGGTAGACAATGGGTCTAGCGATCGCACCCGTGAAGTTGTAGAACAAAGATCCCCAGATCCGCGCCTGAAGTATGTCTTTGAACCCACCATTGGTTTATCTGTTGCCCGCAACACTGGGGCGAGATTTGCTAATGCTGATATTCTTGCTTATTTAGATGACGATGCTGTAGCCAGTCCCCACTGGCTACAAATTTTATATTCTGCCTACCAAGATAATTCTCAACTAGCGATCGCAGGTGGCAAAGTTACTCTTTTATGGCCCCAAGGAGTCCAACAACCACGATGGCTATCACCTGGATTAGCTGCAAATCTGGGAGCATACGACTTAGGCGACAGCATCATCTACATTCAGCAACCTGGGTTAACTCCCAGAGGGTTGAATTATTCTATACGCCGCAGTTTTCTTGCAGAGATTGGCGGTTTTGATCCTCAGCTTGGGCGAGTGGGGAAAAACCTGTTATCTAATGAAGAACTACAAATGACTGAATTTGCCCTACAGCGCGGTTGGCAAGTCGTTTATCTTCCCGAAGCTACTGTTGCTCACAATGTTGCCCCAGAACGTCTAGAACGTTCTTGGTTTTTGAACCGTGGCTGGTGGCAAGGAATTAGTGAATGCTATCGCGAACAACTAGCAGGTAAAGCCGGCATCGCTCAATTACAACGGGGCAGTGAACGGTTTTTGCGTGGCTTGTATAAGTCATTGCAATACTTTCACGATCCAGCGGAACGGTTTGACAAACTAGTCTATGCTTATGGACAAATTGGTTACTTAAATGCTGCTATTCAAGGTCTTCTATTTACTTCAAATAAGAAATAATAAATCACAACTTCACTTATATGCCATCTAAAATACCAGTTTCCGTATTGATTCCGGCAAAAAACGAAGAAGCCAATTTACCCGCCTGTCTCACTAGCCTTATAAATGCAGATGAGGTTTTTGTGGTGGATTCTCAAAGTACCGACAATAGCATTGAAATTGCTAAAAGTTACGGTGCAAATGTCGTACAATTTAACTTTAATGGACACTGGCCCAAAAAGAAAAATTGGTCTTTAGATAATCTACCTTTCCGTAACGAATGGGTACTAATTGTAGATTGTGATGAACGCATCACCCCCGAATTGTGGGAAGAAATTGAGCAAGTAATTCAGAATGATGAATATGCAGGATACTATCTGAATCGTCGGGTATTTTTCTTAGGTAAATGGATTCGTCATGGAGGAAAATATCCTGATTGGAATCTACGATTATTTAAGCATCAACAAGGTCGCTACGAAAACCTTAATACCGAAGATATCCCTAACACTGGTGATAATGAAGTTCACGAACACGTGATTTTACAAGGGAAAGTCGGGTATCTAAAAAACGATATGCTCCACGAGGACTTCCGCGATCTTTATCACTGGTTAGAACGGCATAACCGATATTCCAATTGGGAAGCTCGTGTTTATTTCAATCTGCTTACAGGTAAAGACGACAGCGGGACTATTGGCGCGAATTTATTTGGTGATGCAGTACAGCGCAAGCGTTTTTTGAAAAAAGTCTGGGTACATTTGCCATTTAAACCATTTGTGCGATTTATTTTGTTCTATATTATTCAGCGCGGTTTTTTAGATGGCAAAGCTGGATATATATATGCACGTTTGCTAAGTCAATATGAATATCAAATTGGGGTCAAACTTTACGAATTACGCAACTGGGGTGGTCACTTAAATACTGCCAATACCCTTAAAGAAGAGGGGGGTAGAGGGAGAAGGGGAGAGGGGGAGCAACTATTGACTATTGACCCTTGACAAATGACAAATGAAGAACCTTTTGTAGATTTACGGAAATATGACCAATCCTGGTTTGAACGAGGACGTTCAGGTTGGTATGTTTTGTTATGGTGGTTTGTACAAGCGATCGCTTTTCCCCTGACTCCTCAACCACTAAATATTTTGCGTTGTGCCTTACTACGCCTATTTGGCGCTCGTATTGGCAAAGGCGTATTAGTTCGACCTACAGCCCGCTTTACCTACCCTTGGAAAGTTACCATTGGTGATTACAGTTGGATTGGAGATGATGTAGTTTTCTACAGCCTAGATGAGATTCATATTGGTGAACACTGCGTAATTTCCCAAAAAAGTTATCTGTGTACTGGTAGTCACGATATTCAAGACCCTGCCTTTGGTTTGAAAACAGCAAGGATCACCATTGGGAATGGTGCATGGGTAGCGGCAGATTGTTTCGTGGGGCCAGGAGTACAAATCGGGGTTAATACAGTGATTGGCGCTCGTAGTAGTGTTTTTACTAATATGCCCTCTGGGCAAGTTTGCTTAGGAACCCCCTGCCGTCCCCAGTACTCTAGGCTTAGGAAATAGGTAATACCAATTCACGAAAATCTTGATACATATAAATTTTAAATTTCTCGTAGGGACACGGCATTGCCCGTGTCCCTACCAAAGTATTTGTATCATTCTTAAAGTGAAATGGTATAACAGGGGGGCAGAGGGGCATACTTCGACACTTCGACAAGCTCAGTAACCGGGGGCAGGGGAGACAAATACTAATTCTTGACTCTTGACCCTTGACCCAACGTTTATTCTGGAAGAATCGGTTCTGCTGCTATATCACCTAAGCCGATGCTGGTAAGCAAATTCCGCCACTGTGCTTGAAAAGTAGCATCTTGGGGATTTTGGCGACGCAGTTCTGCTAGTGTTGTCAGTGCTTCGTACCATATTCCTTCTTGAGCATAAATACTTACCCGTTTTAGAGGATCTGCTTTTTCTAGCTCTTGAACTATTGCCTGAATCAAGTTGGCTCGTTGTATCACTCCTTCAACGAAAATCGGGGGTGAATTGTTTTCCTTGTCACAGGAGACGGTTAAAAACCAACGGTATTGTTTGTTTACTTCTAATGGAGAAGCAGAAGCGGGGAGAGAAACGCTGATGATTCCAGGTTGATCGCGTAGGGCGATCGCTTTTTTGTAAATTGTCCTAGAGTCTTGATCTTGATTTTCTTTCAGCACAAATTGAACTGGATAAGCAGTTTTCTTAGTATATGGAATATAGAAAAACCAAGTTGGGCGTTCTGCTGTTGTCAATCCCCAGACGTTGATCACCGATCCAGATTCTTCGGTAAAAGACACTAGGGCAGTCAGGTCAGGTTGCACAAGTGGAGGACACATTTGTAGAGTCCGCCTAGCTCCTCCTCGAATACGTCCTCCAGGCCCTGGCCCAGGTGGAACTTGGGGTTTCTTATAGGTGACTGCTTGGGCAAGTACTGCTTTACCAGTAGAGCGATTATTAAGTGGGTGACTAGGTTTTGCTGGCGTTGGGTTCGCTAGTACTAAGGTATGGTTATCAAGCAAACTAGTGCAGCAAAGAGTTAATAGTAATAATAGTTTTATTGATTTTGAAATTGAGTTCATAAAAACCTTGCCTTAAGTTAAGTATGCAAATCTTTTGGATTGAGCAATACCCTGAAGTACCACGCAGACACATAAAAATAACAAGTTAAAAGTAAAGAATTAAAAAAAATGCTAATGAAGTCCTAGGTATTCTACTTGTTAGGTTTGAATTTTTAATTTTGAATCATAAATTGATATCAAACCAACTGTCACTACCAATGCTAAAACCGACGGAACAAAAGGCACCCAAACACCCGAAATCAATAGACTCAAGCAAATTAAATACAACACGCTAGAGGTAATACCCACTGCTAATACCAACCAAGGTAATGACAGCCGTCGCCAACCCAGCACTCCCCCGACGAGAGACCAGCCTAAAATCCAGACTACCTCAACCCACAGTGACCAAACCCGCAGCAACGGACGCCCATCTAGAACCGCACTAAGAATCTGGCTAACCATATGCGCTTGTACCAGTACTCCTGGCATTTGCTGGTCTAAGAAAGCTCCATAAGGCGTAGACCAAGTATCTGGAGAATCACCCTTTGCCACCACACCAATTAAAACAACTCGGTCTTTAACGGCGTCGCGGTTAACTGGACTAGATAAAAATTCTGTTAGCTTAACCTGTTCGGCTATCTGCTTTGAGGAACGGTAGTTAAGTAAGATTTGACCGCCATTGGTATCAATGTTGGCTTGATAGCCGCCACTACGAGGCTTCAATTTATTAAATACAGTCTTGCCAAGCTGTAAATTACCTTGTGGGGTAAATTTAGGTTGAATTCCTAAAGGTTGCAGATAGTGGGAAGCTAGTTGTAGACTCAGGGCATAAGGAGCAGTACATAAGGATGTTGCCTCCTGGTTCATAAATAACAGATGCCGACGTACAACCCCATCAGGGTCGTGAACAAAGTCACTGAATCCGATATTTTCTTCTGGAATTTCTGGTGGTGGCTCATTGCCTTTAATATTTACTGTGGTATCGCTTCCCTTACATACCCCAACCAAGCTTTGACTCTGCTTGAGACGAGTGATTAAATTTTTGTCTTCTGCTGGAAAATCGCGGTAGATATCCAAACCGATCGCACGAGGTTGATACGGCTCCAGTTTCGCTAGTAGTTTGTTGAGAGATTTTTCAGAGATGGAAGTTCCTTTTAAAACTTCGCCATTTTGTCTTTGAATTGCTAGGTCATCATCGTCAATCGTCACTACTAGTAAGCGGGGATCTATGCCCTCATCTGGGCGCGATCGCATCATCTGATCAAAGGCGGAAATCTCTGTACTTTGCAGCACTCCCAGAAATCTCACCCCACAGACCAAAGCTGCGATCGCTAGACTGGATAATACAGGTACTTTGAATCCCCATCTACTAGGCAAAGTTACAGTTGATGGTATATTTTCTTCTGGCTTTGCACACCTTAATTCTTCCCAAGTGGGTGGTACTTGCGCTGGATTTTGGCAAACCACTGGTAGCCAAGTCGCACAGGGAAAGCGATCCTCAAGTCCTTGCAATCTTTCTCGCCCTTGTCGTACTGCTTGGTATAAAGACTCTCCACCCGCAAAGCTTTGGAGAAAATACTTTAAGAATTCTTGAGCAACTTGATCGGGGACGGGTTCGCGCATGACGATCATTTGGGGTATTTGTAAATCAGCCAGTTCTCGCGCTAATCCTAAACCGTCACAAGAGTTGAAAATCGCTAGTTGTAAACCATTTTCAATCGCTTTTTTGAGGGCGTATTTTAACTCGCCAATGGTGAGGCTATCAGTTTGATTCAGGTAGATTCGTCCGGTTTCTCCATTTCTCTGACTGGAACTGTGTCCAGCGAAGAAAAGAATATCCCAGTTTTCCCCCCAGAGATGGTCAGTCAATTCCCGGCGCTGTGGTTCTACTATAAAAGTAATATCCGCGTTACTACACTGTTGCAGTAAAGCTTTGTCAGCCTCGGTATCAATTCCCTGACTATTACCAACAATTGCTAAAATTTTTACTGCGTTGTTTCGGGTGCATATCTTTTGAACGCGATCGTAGGTTGGTGAAGCAAGAGCAATTTCAGCCTTGGGATAACGTTCTAGCAAGTCCCACAGATGCCAAGGTAATAGTTGCAATTGATTATTTTCCGTTTGCAGAATCACCCTCACTTCTTCTGAAGGCGACAATCTTTCTAGCCATTTTTCTCGAAGGGGGCGAAATTCCTCTGCTCGCAGCCAGGTGTTGAAACGCGCCCGTAATATGTGGGCTGTGTTTTCGCAGTCATGAACCATTGAGACATTCGTCACCTGAACTTGGTCAGCGTGGAGGCGATAACGGTTGCCTAACAGTCGATAGCTAGACTGCCAGTAACTATAGAACAGCGGCATTTCTGGAGATGGAGGTAGTTTCCCTGTGATTTCTGTTGAGGGACGCTCGCATTCTTCGCCTATTTGGAGGGTGACAGCAAACCCCTGCTCAAAACTACCCTCTCCGAATTTCAAAACCACTAACTTACCCATGACCGTCGCTTTGCTCCAATGCAAAATTCAAAATCCAAATTCAAGAAATTTCCCTTGAATCTTTAATTTTGAATTTTTAATTCCTCAATCATCCTGCTACTTCGCCAGTTTCTCATAGCGAGCCACTTGACGGCACAAATGCCCAACACAGTAGCTCCTTTAGAGACACTATACGGTAAGCACAGGAATAGCCAGAGAGTTTTACACCAGTTCCTCCAGAAGAAAGCCTTCATTTCTGAACTAGACTCACTGCATCGGCTCACCAATCAGCAATAAGCCCGAAAATCTGCTTGCTTAAGTGCTAATTACCTGTATCTTTAAATCATAAAATATTCTGTAATACTGGTATCGTCCAATGCTACTTTAACGCTAAACCGCTCTGTGGGTGTACCACGGAACTGCAATTGGATGTAGTTATCTGATTTTCTAGCTTGAGCTTCCAGAAAAACTGCTCCGGAACTATCTAAAACGCTTAGGTAAACTCCTGATGGCAAGTAAATTTGATTTCCAGTAGCGTGTAACTGGAGACGAATACTAGTTTCTTGAGCAGTTTCAGGAGTAATTTCCACTATTAACATGACAGGTTGGTTGAGAATTTGGATTCCCAAATCAATCAGTTTTGCGCGTTTGGTAATTCCTGCTGTCTCATTGGGAGCATTCATTTCTACCGTCTCAGGACTACGAAAAGCATAAGCTGGTCTAAGCTCTGGTATATTCCATAAGGATTCGATAGTTTGCCAACCTGTGTCAAATATACCAGCAACCCACTGAGTCAAATTCACTAGTTGATTCAGTGGGGATTCCCGAAGTCGTCCTAGATGTTCAATGAACGCCTCCAAGGATTGCAGTTGATTCAAAGGCAGTTGTTCAGTTGCAACATTAGGGATAAATCCAAGTAGCTTTGCTTCTTGGAGCGACTCATCGAATTGAATCACTACATAACCCACTCGTTCTTCCCAGGTTTCTGGGGGAATGAAACATATTTCCTGGTGCAAACGCACAGGCCGACACTCCAGACGACCAACTGAGGGCAACTCTAGGTCAGCTACATTTGCACAGAGGCGGATGACGGGGTTCCAACTGTCACTGGCTTGAAGGTTAGTAGGAATATCCATCATTTGCAAGTAGTCATTCACCACCCATACAGCTAGTGTATTCAGCCGGACTTGCTCTGCCTTTTCGGGAGTAGGCTGCTGGTTGGCAAACTGCTGAGAAGTTATGCGAGCTGTTTGGGAAATCGGCAATGTTATGGCGAAATCGTCTAGCTCATAGGTGGTGTTGTTCATAAGTTAAGTCCCCAGTGATCAATGCTGCTCTCTACATATCGCTCATATTCACTCAATTTATGCCACAAAATCAGAGGTTAATTATGAGATTGGGGGAGTGGGGAGTGGGGACAAGGAGGACAAGGGGGAGATTAAGAAAATAATTACTATTTTCTGACTCCTGCCTACTGTCCACTGTCCAATGTCTCCTAACTCCTAACTCCTGTAGAGACGCGTAGACGCTCGAAGAGCGGCTTCTCGTAAGAGTATAATCACGTCTCTACTCCCACTCCCCACTCCCCACTCCCCACTCCCTACTCCCCACTTACAGCCAATTACCAATCAACACGTAGGCAGACCAAAAGGTTGGTGCTTTGTAGTTGGGATGTTCTAGGAGTTTTAGCTGGGCGCGGTGGAGGGCCTGAGCTTTGGTAATCTTGCCACTCTTGAGTTCTCGATAGAAGGCACTGACGAACAGGGCTGTGGATTTATCATCAATTTGCCACAGGGAGGCTATGGTACTGCTTGCGCCCGCGCGTACTGCTGCTCCAGCCATACCAAGGGTAGCGCGGTTATCCCCGGCTGCTGTCTGACAGGCACTCAAAACTAATAATTCCACTCTAGTTTGATTTTGATTACCCAGGAAAAGGTCAAAGTTCCTAACATTGATCGGGCCATCGTCGGCCAAAATAAAGGTTTTCTCTGCACGGGAACTAAACTCGCCGTGGGTTGCCAAATGCACAACGTTAAATGAAGCAGTATTAATTTCGCTTTCTAATTTTTTGCTGGTAAATTGCCCATCCAACAGACTAGTTGTTGATATTCCAGCTTCGGTAATTCCGTCGAATTCAGATTTGATGCCAGGCAGAGGTGGAAATTTGGAGGTGTAATTTGCTGGGGGTTGACTTAGCCCTGCGGTTAGAGCTACTAGTTGCTGCTGCACTAATGGTTTGGGATTGAGGAGTTGCAGACCAACGCTGAGGGCGATCGCGTATTTCTCTACTAAATATTGCTTACCATCATAGAGAGCCGCCATTGGTATATTCCGTAATTCTCCATCCAACACAAACACTAGGGTATCTAATTTACTCGTTTGTAATTCTGACTCAATGGGTTGCAATAGCCAGTTATAAACTTGTTGCGACTGAATTTTGACGTCTGCGATCGCAGTCGGATTGACAAGATTTTTTCGCAATTCTGTGAGAATTGTGTTTACTTCTGTTTGAGGAATTTTGGTACTGAAATGCCGCAGGCGTTGTTTGGGAATTTTGACGATTACTTGGAGTTCTTCAGGAAGAATAATTGGATAAATAATCGCAGCATTGGAATTTTTTCGCTCTACTACTCGATCAAGTGGCACTTTTTGGCCTTGCAAACAAGCTTCCCTAAAAAAGTTATCTAATTCTGCTAGTTGCAGTGCTTCAATCCGCTGACGCGCTTTCTCTAATATTGTTTGATCTGCTTGTTCTCCTTGGGATTGCAGGAGTAACTCTACTGACTCTCGATAAACTGGTTCTACACTATCCCGAAAGGTGAATTGCACGTCCTGATTGACTGCCACTAGGTCACTGCGAAGAAATTGGAGGGTGTTCACAGCTGCATCATATGCGGCGATCGCTCTGTTGGTGTCTTTCTGCTTCCAGAGTAATCTACCTAACTGCCACTCTAATGCATAGGTGATGTCTGGTGCATTGCTAGCCTGTGCTAATATTAACCCCTGTTCGGTAAACTTTTGTGCCTTTGACCACTGTTTATTGTCTTCGTATAAACTACCCAAACTTTTCCAAGCATAAGCTTCTGTCCGCTTGTCTTCTAAACTGTGAGATTGCTCAATAGCATTGGTAAGTATTAGTTCTGGATCTTGAGTTCTGATTTCTGAATCAGAACTTTTACTCTGCACTTTTGACTCAGCCCTGTTAACTTTCATCAGGCTTTGTGCATAGTTAATCCGAGCGTAGATGGCGGCACGACTGAGGGGAAGTTGATTTAGTTGATATTGAATTGATGGTAATAAAGTTCGGGCGGATGCTAATTCTTGCTTCTCAATTAGTAAGCTGAGATAATTGAGTTGTGCTTGGACTTTTGTTAGAGGCAAGGGAGACAGAGCAATTGTTTTTTGATAAGACTGCATCGCCTCTTCTATGTGTTGCTGTGCCTGAGCATTGTTCCCTAAGCTAAATAGAGTTGCTCCCATCTCAACAGGGGATTGCAAGCGTTGAGCGATCGCAAAACTTTGGTCTAAAAATTCGCGAGAGTCTTGCAAATTTCCTGCTACCTGGAGAGCATCACCTAGCGATCGCAACCCGACTGATTTTTCTATAGAGTCTGGTTGAGATTGTAATGTTTTATTTACTTTATTAAGTGTTTCTACTGCACGACGGTAAAATCCTTGGGTTCGCCACGCTTGTGCTTGATTGATGAGCGATCGGACTACACCGTTTTTATTTTTTGCTTTCGTGTAAATCTTTTCTGCTTGCTGCCAAGTTGCTAAAGCTGCCTCTGACTGCCCCATTGCCAGTTGCAAACGACCCTGGATATCGAGTGATTGAGCAAATACTTGCAAATTTTGCTTGTTATCTTGTCCATTGAGCAAATTTAAGCTCTCTGTAATTGCTTGCTGTGCTTGAGTCCATGCTCCAAGTTGTTGGTAAGCTAAGGAAAGATTACTCAGAGTCACTGCCTGTCTGAGACTGTCCTGCTGTTGTTTATATCCCTGCACTGCCTGTAGCAGTACCTGCACTGCCTGAGCAAATTTACCCATATCGTATAATACTTTGCCTTCTTGCAGTAGTGAAGCAGGGGAAGCTGATACAGCCGGGGAAGTAATATTGTTGTTTACTAACTGGAACGAGGAACTAATTCCACCAGGAATTTTTGCTAACACAGGTGAACTGAGGATGCATAGCAAGCTTATCAAAAAGTACAAAGACAAATGGAAAAAGTAAAAAGTCTTACCTTTTAGCTTTTGCCTTTGGATTTTTACAGAATTTGCTCTAGAAAACCTAGTGGCTTTAGTCATGGCTATGGTAAGAGGTAGATAATCAGCAATTTAAAATTCTCAATTTAAACTCTTTTCGTTTTTGTAGGTTAACGTCAAAGTTACGTAATCTACGTAGATTTTATATTTAATTCGGTTAACTTATACCATTTTGGATTGTGAAGACAGATAATAACCCCTAGTAGTCTGCCAAGACAACGCAAGCGTTGTGGTCAGCTCTTGAGGCAGGGGAAGCAGGGGAAGCAAGAAAAGTGATGTGTATCAAGAATTTTGTGAAATGGTATTACCTGACCGTTTATTAATTCTTCTCCCCCCTGCTCCCCCTACACAGCAATTTTGGATTGGTGAACTACTAATGTCTGTGTGCCTTGGTGGTTCAAGTCGGCAGTGGGTTGAGTATTTTGGAAAAGTTTTCGGGACAGTCACTGTCGCTGTGCCGCTTTATGGAACTTCTCAAAACTGTTCTAACTGTGGTAAGACTGTCACAAAATCTCTTAGCGCTAGAACGCATACACTGAATCGCAAAGCAATCAGTGGTGTGAGGATGTCAATCAGCACTATCTAGTTAACAGCAATGTAGGGTTAAATATGCAAATTTAGGGTCAATGGCAGAATCACAGTAAAGATTGTTCCTTCTTTGAGGGAGCTTTCTACAGTAATTTCGCCACCATGTAAGTCTACAGCTTTCTTGACAATAGACATTCCTAATCCTATTCCGGGAATATTGCCTACATTGCTAGCGCGATAGAAAAGTTTAAAAATATGTTCAATCTCTAAAGAGGGAATGCCAATACCAAAATCTTGAATTTGAAATATGGCTTTGTCATTTTGCGTAGCGACAGAAAACTTAACTGTACTGCCGAGGGGTGAGTATTTGAAACAATTTGAGCATAAATTACTCAAGATATGTTGCAGTAGTTTGGTATCTAAGTAAGCTTGTATAGATGGGTACTCACTAATAAAAGCGATCGCGTGCTGTGAGTTATCATCCTGTTCTAGTTCTGCTAACAAATTATGGCAAAATTCTACCAGATTCAGAAGTGTTGGATTAAATTCTAATTCACCTGTTTCATCTTGATTCAGCACGACATGGGTAAGTTGTTGCTCATGGCTCCATTGATGGCGATCATTTTCTTGTGACTCCACACAAGAGAGCATGGCTGTTAAAGGAGTATTAAATGCGTGGGAGGTAGTATTGAGCAAGCGAGATTTCAGCTCATTGAGTTCTTTTTCTTTTACAAGCGCTTGTTGCATCGCAGCTTCTGCCCATCGCAGCTTTGCTTCTGTTCGTTTGCTTTCAGTAATGTCGCGTAATGACCAACGCAGACCAACTAACTTATTTTTTTGATTGCAAATAGTAGCCATCTTGACCGCAGTAATAATAGGCGTTCTGTTGCGCGGTCGTAGGATTATTTCCCACTCTTGGATTTCAGGACTATCGCCTATAAGAGTTAGTTTCTGACGAAAAGTAATCAGTTCTTTCCCAACGACAAAAGCTTCTAGAGGTTGTTCCAGTAAAAAATTCTTGGGAATGTTAAGCAAGGTAGCGGCCGCAGCGTTAGCTTCTTGAATTAACCCTTTAGTATTAGTGACAAAATAAGCATCTGATGCTTGCTCAAATAGTTCTTGGTAACGTTGACGTTGTACTATTAATGCATATTGAGCGTTAGACAATTTTTCATTCTGCTGCTGTAAGTCTTCATGAGCTATTTGCAGTTCTTCCAAAGCTAGGTGAAGTTCTTGAAATACAGCTGTGACGAGTTCCATATCTTTGTGTACTTGTTGCTTTTCGCTCTGGCGTTGCAGTAGGGCGACGCGCTGACGCATATCCTGTAATTGGAAGGCTAAATCATACAAATTCACGTTATTGCTCCTATTGGCATATTTCAGGAAGAAAATCTCAACCAAATTTCTCAAGAACTATTGCTGAATCAGGAGCCTGACGTTAAATAGGGATTAGAATACAACTTGATAGATGAATGTTATTTTAAGCCGAATGTAACTCTCGTTTAGCCAAAATTTTGGTTAAGATTGAGTGTATGTATTGGGGTGTAATACTTAGACGATTATATTACCAATTACAGAAACAAATATGACATATTTTTTGTATTACTAATTAGTAATGAGGAATTAATAGTAGAAAATATTAGATTTGTTTATAGATAAAATAGATTGAAAGCAAGGATGTTTTCAATCTCCAAAATTAACAGCAATTTATAACTTTATGAGGTAGAGAAGATAAGTCTTAAAGCTACATATCAAGCCTGTTCTATCTTCTAAGAGACGCGATTAATCGCGTCTGCTGAATTCTGGCATATTTGTAATGTAATTAAGAATTAGCATTTATTCTGGCTGTTTTGTTTGTTTTTGTGTAGCAATACTCTTCAATTTGGCTTCTATATCTGCCCATTTGACACCTGCTAAGCTGGGCAAGACAACATGAGCAGCGCCAACTCGTTCCGGCGGGCCAAGTCCTACGGCCCACATCCCACCGGCAAGAGCAGCTTCAATCCCTGCTGCTGCATCTTCGACAACAACACATTGTGATGGTTCGAGTCCTAGCAGGTTGGCTGCATATAGAAATAAATCAGGTGCTGGCTTCGGTTGCTGCACACTATAGCCGTCAGCGATCGCATCTATCTTATCAGCAATACCCAGTTTTTCTAAAACTGTACGGGCATTTTTGCTACCTGAGCCTATAGCTATCTTGATACCAGCTTGCCGTAGTTCATTTAAAAGTTCCAGCGCCCCTGGTAACAAATCTTTAGTTGAGATGTTCTCTAGGTATTCCACATAGTAGCGGTTCTTACGCTCCATCATCTCCTGAATTTGTGCTTCTGAATAGGGGCGATCGCCAACTATCAGCATTAAGGAAGCACGACGAGATACACCCCGTAATGCCTCATTAGCTTCGCGATTAAAAGGTATACCTTCCTCATCTGCCAGCCTCTGCCAACCTAAATAGTGGTATTCAGCTGTATCTGTCAGCACACCATCTAAATCAAAGATAACTCCGCGGATGTCGGGGGATTGGGTACTGGGGGTTGGATACTGGGTAATGGGTACTGGGGATTGGGAAGATGAAGAAGACGCGGTAAAAGAATTTTGCATCTCTCCTTGTCCTTTTGCCCCCTTGTCCCCTTTGTCCTCCATTTCCCTAGTCCCCAGATCCCAATTCCTAGTACCCAATCCCTGATGCAAGTCGAACTCGTGCCATAACCCTTGCCATTGCAGCTTAAACTTCAGGCGCGTCCAGTTTGGTGGCAGATGGGGATTAGCTACAGGGCCATTTTCTGTCAGTTGTACACCACCAAAGCCAAAAACTACAGCCTGCCAAACGCCACCAGCACTAGCCCCGTGAATTCCTTGGTTGGTATTACCTCTGGTATCTTCGAGGTCTACCATCGCCGCTTGGATAAAATGTTTGTAAGCCACCGCTGATTCACCCAAATCTGAGGCTAAAATGGCGTGAATTGCTGGGCCTAGCGAGGAACCGTAAGTAATGTCAGTACGGGGTGCGTAGTAGTCCCAGTTTGTCTGCAATGCTTTTTCGTTGTAAGGAAAATCTTTTGATTGCCGCATCAAATATAGGAGCATTAACACATCTGGCTGCTTGAGTACCTGCCGTTTATTAGTTTCTTCGATGCCAAGGATAGCTTGTATTGAGCGATCGCGTGGTTCGTATTTTGCTAAGTCAATGTCTTCTAATTGGAAAAATCCTTCAAACTGTTCAATTAATCCAGCTAGTTCGTTATAGGGAATCCAGATTTTAGCAACGATTTCTTGCCATTGCGATCGCTCTTTTGAGGTGAGTTGCAGTTTTTGCTCTAATTCGGCGGTTCGTTCCGGGAAGGTGTGATGTAACCAATCATCAACTACGAGTGCTTTCTCTAGATGCCATTGCACTATCCGGTTGGTAAAAGCGTTGTTGTGAACAAACTCGTGGTATTCATCTGCACCAATGACACCGCGAATTTCATATCGTTCGGACTCATAATTGAATTCAACTCGGCTACTCCAAAAGATGGCGGTATCCAAGATAATCTCTGCACCGTAATCTCGCATCCATTCATCATCACCAGTAGCTTGCCAGTACCACCAAACAGCATAGGAGATATCTGCACTGATGTGAATCTCGCGATCGCGACACCAAATCCGCACATCTTCACCGTAAAAATCATTAGGCAATGACCAACGGGGTGTTACCTCATCGCCAGTCAGAGCGCTTTCCCAAGCATACATTGCCCCTTTATACCCCTCATGGGCTGCTTTACGTCGCGCTCCATTTAATGTGTGATAACGGTAAGTGAGCAAGTTGCGGGCTACATCAGGTTGAATAAAAATAAAAAAGGGCAGGAGAAAAATTTCTGTATCCCAAAATATATGACCGTGATAGCCAAACCCGGAAAGTGTTTTAGCCGGAATACTCACTTTGTCATCATGCCGTGGGGCAGCAATCAGCAGTTGAAATAGATTGTAACGAACCGCAAAAGCGGCTGTGCTATCTCCTTCAATGAGGATGTCGCATTCTTGCCAAACTTCATCCCAAGCTTTTTTGTGGGCATTAAGCAGCATTGTATAGTCTGGCAGATGTGCAAGTTTTTCTCTAGCTGCTGAGACTGGTGTGTTAACGTCCCGCGAGGTAAAAACTATGACAATTTTCTCTATCGTCACAGTTTGTTGTGATGTAGCAAGAAAGGCTGCACTCGCTGTTGGATACCCCGGTGCGCTGTTGACTTGCAACGCCGCCTCAGTTCCTGAGATTGTCGTCATAGTTGCCATACCAATTTCAATTTGGGAGTTGCGAGTACGGCGATACAACCAAAAGCCTTGATCAGTTTTACCTTGGTCTAGCTCTTGCCAATGATTAAAACCCTGATTTTCGGGATAGCCGTTGATGCTAGCTTGAACTTCAATCAATGCATCACAATCTACTAGCGTTAACTGGCAACGTTGCCCTAAGATATGCTGATCTGCCAGACTTGCAAAGCGTTCAAAGTAAATATCAATGGTTTTCCCACTAGGAGAACGCCAACGCACAGAACGGCTGAGAATACCGTGGTGTAAGTCAAGTTTACGCTCGTAACTCAATATTTCGCCTTGATCGAGACGAAAGCGATCGCCATTCACAATTACAATCAACGGTAGCCAATCAGGGCAGTTGGCGAGTTCCGTATACACCACGGGAACATCATCATAAACTCCGTGGATGAGAGTAGCTGGCAATCCATCAGCATACCCTTCTTCAAAGCTGCCCCTTGTTCCCAAATATCCATTGCCGATTGTGAAAATGGTTTCCCTGGATTGCAATTGCTCTGGATGAAATTGGGTTTCAATTAATATCCAATCTGTATAGATAAAATGGCGAGAATGACCTTTTGTGTCCATTGTAAAAACAGGGATTGGGGATTGGGGACTGGGGATTGGGGATAAGGGGGAAATAATTAATAACTCCTGTAGAGACGCGATTAATCGCGTCTGTACTAATGCCCTATGCCCTATATGCCATATGCTGTTCTAAAATCTTTTCAGCTCTAGGTTTATAAATGAGATGAAATAAAGTTTCCATATAACGATCCACTGCCTCGTTATTTTCTGGAGCTACAAAGTTCCAAAAGCTAAACATTTTAGCTAGTAATAGCAGCCCAGAGGTGTGTACCTGCCAATTGTACCGATTATGAATTCGCTGGCTCATCCATTCGGAGACTTCCTGCCAGTGCTGAGGATGAGCATCACATTGGTCAAGGAAGTGCAAAATTTTCTGGGTTGTTCCTTCTAAATCAGTAGGGTTGAGATTAAATCCGTCTTCTTGGTTATCAATAATTTCTAAAGCACCGCCAAATTCAGTAGCAAAAGTAGGTAAGCCGCAAATCATGGCTTCCAAAATGCTGCGTCCAAAAGCTTCAAAGAGAGCAAAGTGGATATAAATTCCCTGATAATCGGCAATTACTCGGTAGGCTTCGCCGAGTTGACGACTTGGAAAACGCATTCCTATCCAGCGAATATGACTGTGGAGATGATATTGATTGATAATGTCATGGAGTTTTTGAATTTCTGTTGCCTCTTCTGGGTTTGTAGCTTCTGCTGGATGCAGTTTACTAGTTAAAAGAATTAGATTGCAACGCTCTTGCAACGCCTGACTTTTACCAAAAAATTCAGCTAACCCAGTCAAATTTTTGATTGAATTGATCGGAGCAAGGGCAAATATTGGTCGCTTGTTAAGGTTATCTAAATGACCAAAGATGTGAGGGTCTTCCTGGCTAAAAAGTAGGTAGTCAACTTGCTGCCGCAGACTTGAATCTCGGTCTTCTTTTTGGCTGTAGGGGAAAAAGATTTTCTCATTTACTCCGGGCGGCAGAAAGTTAAATTTAGGACTAAACAAATCAATCCCGTCAACTACATGATATAGCTGAGGCATAGTAAACCATTTGTATGACTCGTACTGACCAATTGATTCTGGTGTCCCAAAAATTTCTTGGTGGGAAGAGGTGATGATGAAATCGGCTGCATTCATGCTAATCAAATCAGCGGTGAATTGTGCCGAAAAGTGATATTGATCTTCTAAATCTTGCCAGTTTAAATTACTAAATAGATATTTAGGCTTTTCTAAGGAGTGGGCGATGTTACACTGGGTGACTTTCAGACGACGGGAAAGCAGAGATGCTACTAAGTTCCCGTCGCTGTAGTTGCCAATAATCAGATTAGGTCTACCCTTGAATTCTGCTAGTAGTTCTCTTTCTGCGTCTGAGGCAAATGTTTCTAGATAAGGCCAAATCTCAAATTTAGAAATCCAGTTGTCAGTAATTTCAGGATTAAATTTAGCAAAAGGAACTCGCAGAATCCAAGCATTTTCTGTATCTTGAACTTTTTCTAGGCGCAGATCGCACAATGTACCTTCGCAGTTAGGAATCAGCCGAGTGAGAATAATTACATGAGGTTGAATGCCCAGCAGGTCGAGTCCAGCCAGTTTGATTTCTTCATGCAGTTTGTTTTCTAAACTACGCGCTTGTTCGAGGACGTAGATGACTTGACTGAGTGTTTCATCTCGTCCTAAAACATCCTCTTGAGCAACCCAGCCATGTATGGAAATGAGGACAACGCGAAAAATAACAGGGACGCGGGCGACAAATGCTTCTAGGATGGCAGGCTGGGGAGTGTAGATGAGTCGTTCTAGAAGTTCTAAAGTTTCGCGCACTCGTGCAGCAGTGTTACCCCAACCTGGTTCAAAGCCAAGTTGTTGGAGGTCGAGGCTAAATTTTTGGTAGGGTTCATCCGCAGGTAGTTCAGCAAGGAAATTGAGGGCTTGCTTAATTTGTTTAGCTAGCTGGATACCTGATGGGATGTGATGGTTAAGTAGCAGGCGAATGTCATCGTACTTAATATTCCGTAAAGCCTGATACAAGAGTTCTAGCCAGTATTGGGGATCTGTGGCTAACTGACTACATAGGTAACGATTGAGGAAGGCTAAACCTTGACCAATGTTTCTAGGGTCGCTGACATTGGGGGAATCCTTGTAAAATGGGTGTAGGTCAATTTCTAGGATGTGGGGTTGGTAGCGGTTGACTAAGCGATCGCTCACATCTAATAAAGCCCGCGGTGTCGTTAGTTCAAACTTAGTGCAGTTATCTGTCAGTAGCCAAACTTCTTGGCTAGCAACCCTGGGGCGGACGACCATCCAAATATTTTCCTCCGCCAGAATTATCTCATGGGTATAGTGTATTAGTTTGCCAACAGAGGAAGAGTGGTAAAAGTAGGCTGGTTTTTGGGATTGGTGACAGTATTGGGCAAAACTTTGCAAAATCTCGTTTCTTAAGAAGTAATGCTTACCTGAAGCATTTAATGTAGATATCAACTGACGTAGATCAGTTTTTTCATCGCTGTTTAAGACAGCTTGAACTAGTTCATGCATGACCGGATTCCAGAACTATGGCTAGGTCACAACCTCATTTTTCTCTCCTCAACAACTTGGCTTTTGTCCAATACGTTTTCTGAGGTAGATTCCCCTTTAATGGTAAAAATTGTAAAAGCTTCCCGCTTCTAACTCTGGGATGAAACACTTATCGGCTTTTATCGAAGAAGACATTCTTCAGGAAAGAGGAAAGGGTGTAAGGGAACATAGAATTAATTTTTCACCTAGACCCCTGCACCTCAACCCCTTACACCTCTAGTTTGGAAAAAATCTGCCAATTTGGCTGAAGTAACTGTAAAGACAGAGTATTCTGTATATCAAGTTACTATTTTTTGGCCAATTTCTCTACCAAAATCCGAAACATCAAGTGTTGCAACTATAACTACTGAGCATTTTCTGAAAGCTAGTTTGTCAAGTGTCAAGATTTAGTGCCTTGCTCAAAGTGATGCTTTTGAAGGTAGCCGCGTACAGCGCGATATCATCAGCAATTATGAAAGGGCGAGTTCAATTTATCAAACTCAGTTTAGGCAAGTTATATCAGGGTTAGCTATGAACTATCAAGTTTCTTCTCAGAATAGTTTCCATCAAGCTATTACTCCAGAGCAATTAAATCAGATCATTGAAGCTATCGTAGAGGGTCGATATTCTTGGGCTTGTGTATTGATATTGCGTTTCGTTGGGTACAATCCATTACATTTTATCCCTCAACGAACTTACAGCCGTTTAATTAAGGAAAACAGTCAAGCGACAACCGCAAATGGCTTTCAAAAAAATCAGATACAACCGACTATAAATTCCTCTATTGATAGCTCTAGTCAACGAGATTCATCGAGAGTATTAACTAAGATTCACGACCGAGATTATTTAGAAATTTCGGACAAAAAATCAGCCATTCACGAGGTATGTAAAGTACCATCTCACTGTGAAAACAAGATTACAGAACTCTCTTCGTACAGACTTCATAAGCTAAATAACTAGTCACAAAATATTTTTGGCGGCACAGAGTTCAGCCCCCTAATAGGCGATTATCTAAAAGGCATTGGCAAAGCCAATTACATTTAACATATTTAACGTTGATACAGGCATTTTTTACAACTAAAAGTTGAGAGTTGACTGTGGATAGTGGACAGTTGATAAAAAGAATTACTGATTACTAATTAACAGCTCTTGAATCCTGCTTACTGTCCACTGTTAACTCTCAACTGTCAACTAAGTTAACACCAATGATAGATGTGCATTCTGACGAATCTCTGTTATGAAATTACAGAGTTTTTTAGTTTTAGTTGCGTGTTAGCCAAACCAATTAGACGGAACACGAGATGGATCAGTGACTTCTGGAATATACCGACTTAATTCCTCTGTTTTTTCATACAAGATTTGCTTAATTCCTTGGTGAACAATAGTTTCTATTCGCATGGCTTGTTCTAAACAGTTGTGAAAATAACTTGAATGGAACAAATCCTCTTTTTCTTCCACTTCAACACTTATGTAATGGCTAGGAATCCTGTTGAGAATATAAGCAATTAAACCTTGTCTAAAATCAGAGTTTGCAAAAAATTTTTGATAAGGATGATGAGGATATTTTTCTAAAACATCCTCAATTCCTTGAAGAACTATCGGCATTGTTAAATTAACAAGTGTCTTGGACATTTCCCTGTACCTCTTTTATTTTTAAAGCTTTTAGAGTTACATTCTCAATTATTATTTATTTATAAAATATAAATTTTCAGTCTTAATTATCAAAATGCAATTTTATTGATAATTTACATCAACTAATCAAGTGAAACAAGTATTATACTAGTATTTAAATCTAAATTGATAGCATTGATTTTAATCAAGCCTAACTGGATAGTTTTTTGCAATGCTTTTTCAAATGCAATACCCTGCTTAGTGGCAATATACAATAACACTATTGCAGCGGAACGTATTGAGTTATCACAATGTATCAGAGTCGGTTTCGGTAGCTCTGCGATGGTTGCAAATATTACGCTCAGCGTAGCTTGATGATTAATGTCTTCAACTTTAGTTGGGAGATTAATGTAGTACAATCCTAAATACTCAGCTTGCTCTTGTTCTTGGGTTAGTAAACCTTTTTCGTCTGACAACCGGAGGTTAAGCACAGAGCTATAGCCTTCATCAGCTATTTGTTTTAACTGGACTGGTGTAATTTGTCCGGCGATCGCTAACTCCTCGTTAATTTTTCTTACAATATTCATTGTCTTCACTTTTCCAGTATAGATATTTCTTAAATAAGTAATTTTGGCTTGAACACTACTATGTCAACTCAGCAAACAAATCAAATCGATTAGTGCTGAAGGATGATTGCAGCCAGTTGCCAAACCAGGTAAACCGCCAATCAGTTGCAAACATTGTTGGCGTTTTCTAGATTTTCAATTTAAGAAAAGAATTTGAGGAACTTGTGAGGACATGAGAATAATTGGTATTTGAATTGCTGAACTTTAGTGTGTGAGTATCTGGCGTAAGCTTTTTAATAATTCTTTGGCTGTGAAGGGCTTCGCTAAAAATGCTTGTACATCAGGGCTAGCAATGTGAGCAAAGAACTCAGCTGAGTTGAGTCCGCTACAAGCGATGATTTGAACCTGCGGGTTCATTCTTTGTAAGGTACGAATGGCTGTAGTCCCATCCATCTCTGGCATCATCATATCCATCAACACAGCTTTTATTTTATGCTTATGCTGGGCATAGAGTGCGATCGCCTCAATTCCATTACTCGCAGTCAGAGTTTTGTAGTTGTGGTTATCCATAATGACTCTCGCAACTTCGCAAATTTGGACTTCATCATCCACAACTAGAATTAATTCTCCTTGCCCTTCCGGCATATCTAAATCTTCTGTACTTAATGCTTGGCTTGTTTCCACCGCCGGCAAAAACAGCTTAAACTGGGAGCCTTTATTTACTTGGCTAGACACCTTAATAAAACCCTTGTGAGTTTTAATAATGCCAAGCACGGTTGAAAGGCCGAGTCCTGTGCCTGTACCAGCCTCTTTGGTGGTGAAAAATGGCTCAAAAATTCTATCTAATATTTCTGGCGGCATTCCCATACCAGTATCCTCTACAGTCAGCACAATATAATTTCCGACTGTGGCATCAAGGTTCATTCTGGTATAAGCTTCATCAATCAGCTTATTTTCCGCAGTAATCAGGATGCTACCACCATCGGGCATAGCATCGCGGGCATTTACTACCAAATTCATCAGCACTTGATGCAGTTGGGTAATGTCTCCAGAAACAGCCCAAAGGTCTTCTGGTAGAACCGTGGAAAATTCTATAGATTTGGGAAATGTTTGCTTGGCAATCTGAGCAATTTCTGCAATTAGGTGCTTGAGTTGGACAATTGTCTGCTCTCCTTTTAAACCTCTGGCAAAGGACAAAACTTGCTTGACTAAAGCTGCTCCCCGTTTGGCGTTGCTTTCGACAATTGCCAGCAATTGATCAGAACGTTCTTTGTCTTGGATGAATCTTCCCTGTACCAATTGAGCCGCTGCCAAAATTGGCGTGAGTATATTATTCAAGTCGTGAGCAATGCCACCTGCAAGAGTGCCAAGGCTTTCTAACCGCTGGGTACGGAAAAACTGCTCTTGGAGTTGTTTCTTTTCTGTAATGTCGGTATCAACACAGAGGATGGATTTGGGTTCTCCTTGAGCATCACACACCAGTGTCCAGCGGCTTTCCACGATAATTTCTTTACCGGATTTCGTAACTTTATTTAACTCACCCTGCCATGTGCCAAATTCCATGACGCTTTTTAAAGCTACTTCCGGCTGTGGTGTAGTTTTTTTGAACAAAAGCTCGTTGGGGTTTTTTCCCACAGCCTCACTCGCTTGCCAACCATACAGACGTTCTGCACCTTTATTCCAGAATAAAATTTGGGTCTGGAAGTCTCGAACTATGATCCCATCAGTAGCGATATCAAGTAGAGCCGCTTGTTCACGGATTTTCTCTTGTGTTTGCTGGCGTTCCTGCCGGGCAGCTTGCTGTTCGGTGATGTCAGAAAATGAAGCCACTACCGCATAGGGGGTGGTAACATTATCCCGAAATAGGGGTTGGCAATTAATTGAAATCCACGCTAATTGTTTATTGGGCTTATGAACTCCCATAACTACATTCGAGCAAGGTTTGCCTGTACTCAAGGTAACTATTGCTGGATAATTTTCAACTGGGAAGGGAGAGCCGTCTTCATAAACAGTAGACCAAGAAGAATCGTAAATAGTTCTTCCGATTGCCTCGTCGGCGTTAAGCCCCAGAATGCTTTCAGCGCTGGTATTACAGGCGATTATTCTACCATCATCAGCCTCAAGTAGCATAATACCTTCTTGCATCGCAGTCACGACTGAACGATAGCGCTCTTCACTTTCTCGTAGAGCTTCCTCTGCTTGCTTGCGATCGCTGATATCCTTAATTGTGCCGATCATCCGCATCGGCTGGCTGAGTTCGTTATGGTATACCTGACCTTTAAGGCATAACCAGTGTAAGCTCCCATCGGGCCAGACAACTCGATATTCCTTAGTAAATTCGATACCTTGCTCAATACTGTGAGCTACAACCTCAGCCAAAGACTCCCGGTCTTGTGGATGCACTAATAAATTGAGCAACTCTGCATAGGTTGGACACAGGGTATCGCTTGGCAGACCATATAATAGGCTCATTTCGGGAGACCAAACAGCCTTGTCGGTCAACAAATTCCAATCCCAGATGCCCATTTGAGCGGCTGCTAGAGCTAAACTCAGTCGTGTTTCACTCTCGCGCAGTGATTCTTCTGCTTGCTTGCGTTCAGTGATATCTTCAGCAACACCACCATAGGAGTAAACTTTTCCTTGTGCATCTTGCATAGCAAAGCCCCGATCCCAGACCCAGCGCACTGAGCCATCAGGTTGCACAATCCGATATTCTGTATCGCTGGGCAGACCATGCAGCTGTTGCTCTAGTTTTGCTTCTACAAGTTTGCGATCTTCTGGGTAAACCGACTCTCGCCAGGAGTTAGGTTGGTCGCGTAGACTTTGGCAAGAGCGACCCCAAATTTTGGTATAAGCAGGATTAACATAAAGGTTTTCTCCAGAATTGGGGTCAGCAATCCAGATGAGTGCATGGGTATTTTCGGCAAAATGGCGAAATTTCTCTTCACTTTCTCGTAGCGAAACTTCTGCAAGTTTGCGCTCAGTGATATCTTCCGCAATGCCACCATAGTAGCTAACTATTCCTTGTTCATCATATACAGCAAAGCTACGATCCCAAATCCAACGCATCGAACCATCAGGTCGGAAAATGCGATATTCTACTTCAGTAGAATCACTACTAAGCTGTTGCTCTGTTGTTACCCTGATGCGATCGTGATCGTCTGGGTGAACGCTATCTATCCAAGATTCAGGCTGGTCGTATAGACTTTGACAAGAGCGACCCCAAATTTTTTCATAAGCAGGGCTAACATAAAATATTCGGAAAGAATCAGGGCTGGCGTTCCAGATGACTGCATGGGTATTAGCCGCCAAATGGCGAAATTTCTCTTCGCTCTCTCGCAGTGCTTCTTCCATCTGCTTGCGCTCGGTGATATCTCTTCCTACTCCTTGCGCTTCAACAACTTCTCCTTGTTCATTTTTAATTGCGGTAACGTTCCACTGAAACCATCTGATACCGTTAACTGTGAATGCTCTTTGCTCGCCAGTAGTCAAGCCATAGGGTGGTGATGCCAATGTTGCCATTTTTTCGATCACTTGCGGCAAGTCATTTGGATCAAAAACCTCAAAAAATGACTGGCCACGGAATTCATCGACTTTCCAGCCGAAAGTTTGGCACGCCGCCGCATTTGCAAAAGTTAGTCGCCCCTGAAAGTCAACCCGAATAATTACGTCTGTTTGGCTTTCTACTAGGTGGCGATAGAGATTTTCACTCTGTCGCAAAGCTTCCTCAGCCCGTTGACGTTCAGTTATTTCCTGGTGCAAAAGCACGTTAGAAACCACAAGTTCACCTGTACGCTCCGCCACTCTTGCTTCTAACTGCTCAGTAGCTTGGCGCAGCGCTTCTTCTACTTGCTTGCGTTCGCTGATGTTGCAGAACAACAAGTGCCAGCCAACTCGCTCACCCTTTAAGTCGTATATAGCAGCTACTCTCACACTAGCAGGGAAAGGTTTACCTTCTCGTGGCTGTAGATAAATTTCCCAGTCTTGTACCTGTTGCAAATTCTTCAATTGGTTGAGAAAAGTCGTCCGGTCTTGTTTAGCAATATATAGAACTAATGGTTTGCCTACTAAATATTTTTGAGGTACACAGAGCAAGGTTGCAGCTGCGCTGTTAACCTCTTTAATGATCCCCGCTGCATCAGTTACCAAATAACCATCTGGAGCGAACTCAAATAAATCATGATAGCGCTGGCGCTCTAATTCTGCGCTTTCACGGGCTACAATCAGTTCTTCGTTTTGTTGGCGCAATTCTTCTTCTATTAGCCGCAATTGTTCAAGGGTTTGCTGAAGTTCCTCGTTAACTTCCATAACTTGGGCAGATTTTTCTTCAACCCATCGTTTTAAATGATTTTGAGTTTGGTAAACTACGTTGTCTATTTGTTGATGAAATTGCTTTAATTCATTTGTGGGTTTTTGTAAATATTGCTGTAACCCCTCAACGACGCCAATCATTTTCACCAAATCAAATACTTGCAGCAAATCAGTCTCAGTGACAATTCCTAATAATTGCCCATCATCGTCCAAAATGGGCAGATGCCGAATCTGATGTTGATGCAATAACAGTAAGGCTGTCAATATATTTTGACAATCTGATTGCTTGAGGCTAACAACTTGCTGCGTCATCACCTCAGCTATTTTTACTTTCGATAAATCTCTGCTAGAAGCTGTGACTCTCACTACATCTTTTACAGTAAATATTCCTAATAAATGTTTTCCGTCCACTATCAATACATAGTCAGATGCTTCTTGATTACAGCACCTGGAGTCCAATGATTGATTGAAGTTGGTGAACGTATAATTAATACTTCGTTTTTGACTCATTAAGACAATAGCTTCGACGACGTAGCTATCAGGGCTAATCGTCAAGGGAGAACGATCAAGAACATGATCTAAAGTAGGCAAATTAATCAGCTGATCATTGAATCGCATAGTTAATTCGTCAATTCTAATTATCTTATTGTCATCAGGACGATATAGCAAAAGCTATTTTGAGTAAAGTGTAGGAATGTGGTGATGATCACGCTGTAATAGGGTATAAATCAAGTTTATTTATGAATGTGATGTCCCAATATTCCAAAACAGTATGCTGAAAGGGCTATAGCCTAACTTTAGTATCTAAATTGGCAAGAGGATAGAATTTTGTAGTGGTCAAACTAATTTTATTGCCAAATCAGGAATAGATAAACTCTTATCTCAATAGATTACTATAATTGATGTCTGATTAATTGATTTGGGATGAAATCAATAAAATTGATTGTTCAAGAATGAGATATAATCTCCCCCCGTAGGGGATAAGTAACAAATCAATAGCAATACGATTTTTGTCAATAATAGGTGAGTTATCAAGTAGCGATCGCTTTTGGTACTGCTCACTCAACAGCAAAATTAGACTCCATAGATTACTTAGTTGCCAATTTTCCCAGTTTACTGGTGAAACGACACTAAATTAAGTAATATTTCTACAATTGATTTGTGAAAGACTTGATAGAAAAGCTACTAAGCATTAAATTTTGAGGTCAATGTTTTTATCTTTCAAGAGAATTTAAAACACATAGGAAATTTCATTTCAATGAATACACGCATAAGAGGATGTTTGAAAAGTGGTAACTTGTGGTTTTAATCGAATTATTACCCCCCTTAATCCCCCCTTATAAAGGGGGGAAACAAGAAAATCTAGTTCCCTCCCCTTTCCAAGGGGAGGGTTAGGGTGGGGTAAAAAAATATTTGATACATCAATCATGACTTTTCAAACATCCTCTAAGGGACACGACATTGCCGTGTCCTACAATAATTGACTACGCAAAACCGTCCCTCTCCGACTCGGAGAGGGACAGATTTGAACTTTAGTTCAAGGCAGGGAGAGGTTTGCCGAACTCACGTTAAATTGACTCACCCTACAGCCACTAATGGCTCAGATGTTTCTGCTGTATACCGCACTGATTGCCCTGTGATTAACTCCACTACATCCATACCATTGCCAATTACACCGGGTACACTCGGATACCCAGCACTCGCGCCTACAAAGAACAGGTTAGACAACTCCGTTGTATATCCCAGGCGATTTAAACCAACTTGTTTGGGTATTAATTTTGCACCGTAAATATTACCCTGCGGTTGTCCCAAATAAAATTCGCTGGTGGTAGGTGTACCGTAAACTTTCATGCGGGTGTAGTTGTCTACATCTGGAATCAACTTTCTAACACTAGTCATAATCTGCTGATAGACTTCCCGTTTTTTGGCTTTATACGCTTTTGGGTCAGTTTTTTGCAGATGTTCAAAAGGTTTATAAGGGCAGACAGTGGCAATCTCTAGGACATGATGCCCTGCTGGCCCCATGCCTGGTTCATTGGATTTCATCGTCGGACAAGAGAGGAAAATCCACGGCTGACTAAAGTTATCCTGCAATTGTTGTTGATATTCTCTGTTTAAATTACCTGTGGGATAGTACCAAATATTCCAGTTACCGATGCCGTAGCGTTGAGGATCGAAGCGACTATCTAAACCCAGGTAGATATTGAAAGCACTAGCTGAGTATTCATAACTGGTGAGGCGTTGATGTTCTCTATGGCTCAAAGCTTCAGAATCATGCATCAACTCTACTGTCAATTTGGGGTCAAGGTCACTGATATAAGCTTTAGTAGCGCGATAAATTACATCATTAGCTGATACGCTGTGGACATTGTGGTCATTAACTTGAATGTAATTGACTGGCGTTGAATATTTAATGACGCCTCCACCTGCGGTAATTGCTTCTGTAATGGTGTCAACAAAATGTTTGAAGTGATGTTTTGGATAGTAAGCGCCTTCTGAGTAGTCCCAAACAAGAGAAGTGTGGGTAAGCAAGGCAATTTCTTCGGGTGGTAGGGCATAGTCGCCACTTTGTCCTGCTAGCACTGCTTGCAGTTTCGGCGACAAGCCGACATGATTGTATAAATCTTGCAGAGTCCAATTCCGCTTACGAAATAGATTTAAATATTTTGGTAATTTCAACCAGTCAGATAACTTCTGATCAAACCAGCGTACTTCTCGCACTAGGTTACGTATTTCCTGATGTAATTGCTTAATCTCGTTGCAGTAACGGTTAATTGCATCAGCTTCTTCTGGAAATGTAGAAAGTAAACGCGATCGCAGATTTTCCCATCCCAAGGGAATTTTAAAATCTGCTTTAGGTGTGATGACTCGATCAATGCAGTCAGGATCTAGGCTATTAAAGGGTACATCCTGCTGAATATAATTGAGGAATTGGGCTATGGTTTTACCAGAACTACATTGAGAAATGTAATGTACATCAGCACAAAAGCTGTATTCACCATAATCAAATGTGTGACAGCATCCACCAGCTAAGTAATGTTGCTCTAATACTGCTACTCGGTAGCCTTGTCGGGTTAAACAAGCTGCGGCCGACAGTCCACCTAGTCCGGCTCCCAGAATCACATAATCAAAGATTTCCATTTCAGCCTCCTCTGGCAATCTTGATTCGCTTTATTTCGGTGATCTAGTCTTTAGCACCGATTTTTACTTAGATAAATGCCAAAATTCTCAGTGGTTCTTCACCTAGCTTTGCAGTCTTTACCACATTAAAATCAGGTAGAAGAATTTATGGTAGAAGGTGTAAGGATTTTTATCGCCAATGATGGCGATTTTGCAATAACTAAATGTTTTACATAGTTATTTAGACTCGCAGTCAAACTTAACTACAAGTTTTTGTGAAAGCTTGCAGATAGTTAGCAGCAGACTATTATGCGTCTAAGTCTTTTTATTCACTTTTTATGTATTCAGCTTATCTAAGCTCAAAAAACTTATTTGACTATATTTGCTTTTCTTAATATAAATTGAGCAGAATTGGATAAGTTAAATGTATAACCAACAGCTAATACCAATTCGGTATAAAGATGTATAGTAACAACCCCACCGCCGACGACTCCTAAGCTACGGTGTATACACAACTCGAATTACCCCCCTTAATCCCTCCTTATCAAGGGCTACGGTGTACACACAAGTCAGATCCAGTTTTATCCCAATACGCTACGTTTGGGATAAGCGAGAAAGCCCTCATGTAGAGACGCGATTTATCGCGTCTAAAAAACTGACACGTTAGAGAGACGCGATAAATCGCCGTCCTGAGAGAGAATATACTCGTCAATTATTCCTTCACAGACTACTATTTCCGACTTGTGTGTACGCCGTAGCTTATAAGACTACGGTGTACACACAAACCAGTAAGGTGCGTTGTCGCGCAGCACAACGCACCATCATTGATGTTCGGTGCGTTAGGACGTTCCATTCATAACGCACCCTTGTATTAATATAATTTGTGTATACACGGTAGCTAATTCAATTGAGTTTGGCTGCTGGCTTTAATTGTGTGGGTTGGCTAAGACTGCGGAAGTAGAGGCTACCTACAGTTATCCAAAATAAGAAATACCCTAAAGCTTGCACGAGATAAAGTTTTTGCGTATAGCCAAATAAAGTTTTTAGCAAGATTCCAGGAAACTGGCGATCGGGTAAGATGGCTGAGAAATCCCAAATTTGTGGCCCTAAAATACAAGAAGTGTTACCTTGTACGCAAATTCCAGCAAATTCAGGATTGATTTGGCTAAAAGCGATCGCAGCTGCATCGACATGGCGCAAAGCAGAAATCACTAATCCAGACACAATCACCAGCAGAAATACACCCATCACCTGGAAAAATTGACTCAAATTGATGCGGATACTCCATTTAAAGAGCAACATCCCAATCAAAATCGCAATGCTGAGTCCTCCTATCGCTCCTAAGACAGGTGTCAAACCTTCTTGAAACTTAGCCACTATGAACAAAGCAGTTTCTAAGCCTTCTCGAAAGACAGCAATAAAAACTAAGCTGAAAATAGCCGAAGCTGCACGGTTGTCTTCACCCAAGGCACTTTTAACAGAGCCTTGAATCTCTGCTTTGAGAAATCGCGCTTGTCGTGTCATCCAGATTAGCATCCAGCTGAGCATGGCGATCGCAACCACGCCTAATCCCACCTTAAACAATTCCTGAAACACAGGTGCATAGAGTTGCGAAGATGTCTGCAATCCCTGTAAACCTAGATGAAGTAGTAAACCAAATCCAAAACTTGCTAAAATACCGCTCAGGACTCCGAAGTAAACCCAGCGATTCAACACTTGTTTCTGAGCTTGCTGTAAACAAGCAAAGACTATCCCAACTACTAAAGCAGCTTCTACACCTTCCCGCAGGGTAATGAAAAACGTAGGTAATGCAGCACTCCAATTCATAATAAAGTTAGCTTTTTTGAGTTTCTCTGAGCTACTCTTAGCTTAACAGTTTCGATATTGAGTCTATTGCAACTACTTTATGCTTAAGAAAGCAAATTTTCCATTAACACCATTTGGTTCCATCTTGAGTTGTGCTACATAAAACTCTTTTTGTATCACATCCCCCACTGGTGTAAAAGCGATTTCACCTAAAGGAGTTTGATATGTTCCTTTTAGTAACTGTTGATTCAATTCTGTACGCAACTGTGGCAGAGATAACTTATTAATTGCACTTTTTTTATCTAAAGATTGTAGAGCTTCCACATATACTTGCATCGCCGTAAAAGCTTGAGCGCTAACTTGGGGTGGTTCTCTCCGATATTGTGCTACGTATGCTTTGCGAAATGCAGTGTTAATTTCACTTTTATATTCTGGGCTATAAGCTTGAGCAACAATTACACCATCACAAAGCGCTCTGCACACAGAAAATATATGCGATGTATTAAAACCATTGCCACCAATAATTATGCCTTTATAGCCCAGTTCTCGTAGTTGTCTAACTAAATTACCACCATCTACAGCTAAACCAGATATAATCACTAAATCTGGTTTTAAATCAATAGCGTCGCTGGCTTGGGCTTGAAAGTCAGTATCTGTAGTTTGAAACTTTTGGACTGTGACTAAATCTAATTTTAAATCTTTAACTGCTTTTTGAAAGATTTCTGTTTCTGACTTATTAAAAGCATCATTTTGAGCATAAAATACTGCAACTTTCTTGAGTTGAGGATTTTGCTTGAGTGCAGCTTTTAGCGAATAAGGAGCGACGACAGCAACAGATGCAGAAACACGAGCTACATAATCACCAATTTCGGGAATACCTTTAGCAGTATTTGATGCTCCAATAACTGGGACTCGATTGCGTTCTGCTATGGGGTTAGCGCTAAAAGCTTGCTGTGATAGAGTAGGGCCAACAATGCCAACAACTTTGTTTTGATTAATTAAAGTTTGAAAAGCATTAATTGTCCCAACTTCATCGCCGCCAGTATCTTGATATACTAATTTAATTGGTCTACCGTTGATACCGCCTTTGTCATTAAAATACTTTTCGGCAATTTTTACGCCATCAGTCCCCTCTTGACCAAGTAATGCCACATTGCTTGTTTGGGCAAAAGCGATACCAATAGGAATAGCATTAGATGCACTTATGGAATTTGTACCAGTACTGCCACTTTTACCACAAGCTATCAGCAGCAAAGAGCAGATAAATAATAATGCCGTTTGATGAGCGATTGGCTTTGCCTGCGTCCCTGGGGCGCTCGCATTTTTCATAGATGCATGAGTATTATGTTTATTACGATAATACTAGTTGCAGGCAGTTCGTCAAAGCAACTCAAAAGCTTGTTATTAAAAGGCGTAGATGCATACCTAAACCAAAAAGCTAAAATCCTTGTAAATGTAGCATTTTATTCTTTTGACTTTTGATTTTAACTGTTGATTTTAACTAATGCTTCCTCTGCACTAGCTTTCAAGCGAGTTAGCCTGCCTTTGCGGATACGTTCGCTATCACGAACGCCGCCCGCTATCCCATATTCGTCGCTGTCTTTGCCGTACTTGAAACCAACCCCTACTAGCATTTTGTCTGAAAGATGGCTTAAAGTTTTTTCCATCGCATCAATTTTAGTTTTGGTTGTGTCAATTACAGCTAAAGCGCTATTATAAACATCAAGTAAAGAGTGTAACTCTTCAATTGATTGAGTCATATTTTGCAAATTGTAATTCTCATCAAATTTCATATTTGGATCAATTGCCTTGAGGGCAACGGTTCTCAACTTAGCTTTTTCGAGAATTCGGGATGTACGTTTTGTACGAGGCATGAAAGTTACTCCTGAGAGAGGGTTATAGAACTAGATTGCCTCATTCAAGCAGTATTACGGTTCAGCAGAACTCACAATTTTTACTCATAAATTGTTCATGTTCTTCCAGTGATTTCTCTGAGATATAATCACTAAATGCTGATTTTATCAATAAAAGATGTTGGACTTTCATGAAAGTTGGTGTCGTGGCGATCGCTTTCATGTTGGTGACCAATGCCGTAATATTGATGACTGACATCGTAATGTTGATGACCAACATCGTAATGTTGATGACTAATATCGTAATGTTGGTGACCAATATCGTAATGTTGGTGACCAACATCGTAATATTGGTGACCAATGCCGTAATGTTGATGACTAACATCGTAAACCAATTGAGCAACAAATTTTTGAAGCCGAAGAAGCGTTGTACGAGGATGATGCAGAAACACAAGCAGTTCGCGCTGAGTATAAAGATGGTGAGTCCATAACTATAGATGAATATCTTGCTAACCGCTTAAATTATAGATAATGTAAGTAAAAAATTTTGGAGAACAAGTTTTGACAACTATTACCGATATCGGCACACTGATTAACCATAATCCTGAAATACACGGCGGTTGTCCAATTATTGCTGGTACAGGGGTGACAGTCCGGCGCATAGCTATTTGGTATAAACAAGGTTACAGCGCAGAAGAAATTGCAGATCAAATTAGTCATCTGACTTTAGCGCAGGTTTATGCAGCTCTAGCTTATTACCATGCTAACCGCGACAAAGTTGATGCTGACATTGCAGCAGAAGAGGCAGAAGCTGACAGATTAGAGACATTACATAAAACCCAAAAGCTCTCATGAGCCGAATTAGACTGTACATGGATGAAGATTCTACCGCACGCTCTTTAGTTTTGGCTCTAAAAAATCGTGGTGTAGATGTGATCACAAGTCTAAGTTTAAATAGGCTGGGATATACTGATGAAGAACAGCTAAGATGGGCAACTGAGCAAGGTTTTGTTTTATATAGTTCTAATATCAGAGATTTTTATCGTTTGCACGCTGATTTTTTAAGCAAAGAACAATCTCATGCAGGAATGATTTTGGTACAGCAGCAACGTTACTCAGTGGGGGAACTAATGCGCGGTATTTTGAGATTAATTGCAGCTAAGTCATTACAAGAAATGCAGAATCAGGTAGAATTTCTAAGTAGTTGGATTGATGAATAGTATCCAATACAGTTCAGTTAAAGCTAAAAACAGAGAAGCGCTAAAGCTCCCGCAATAACTGGTGAATCTCTTCAACCTATCCAGTCGGGGTTTCTAACCGCCTGTTATTAATTTAGGTAGTCCTAACGCATTAAAAATCTAGGATGGTACGTTACGCTAACGCGATAACACACCCTACAAGACTATGCCTTACTGCTCATTGTTCAGCAGACAAAAAACCAAACTCAGATTTAATATTCCACCGTCTACCATCGTGAATTAATAACGTCAACTTGTCAGCCGTAAACTCAAAATGTAATTGACGCTGTACAAATTCCGGCCAAGCCGCTCTAAAGTTCTGCTTTGTTAAATCACGAAACGCAACCGTCATGTGGGGTGCAAACGGACGCTTTTTACCAATCTTATCTACAATTCCCACACTCGCTTCCATATGCGCCATTAAATCAGCTTGCAAAGTTAACAGTTCTGGGCTTCTCACCACATCAATATATATAACGCGGGGTGGAAAAGCCGCAAAACCGTCGAGTATTACTGAAAATGGCTGTTGCTGACTAGCAAATTCCCTTAAAGATGCTTCCAAACGTGACACATTGCCATTTGCCCATTCAAAAGGCGGTTGCAGCGTAACATGAGGCGGAGACTTTTGAGCGCTTCGACTGGCGTAATTATCAGCAAAGTACTGCTTGATTTGGTTAGCGTACTCTTGTATGTCTTGCGGCGGTAAGAGAGCAACGAAAAAACGGCTCATTGCAGGAGTGGGGAATAGGGAATAGGGAATAGGGAATAGAGAGTAAAAATACTGCAAGTATTAACTTCTCTCCAAACCTCTCTACTCAAAGGCTACCGTGTACACAAAAGTATAAACCGCAAAGGTTTCAACTCTTTTAATCCCGTAACTACCCAAATTTTGAGCAACTGGAAACTCTATTTATCCCACTAATTTTAGGGCTAGGACAACGCAATCAAGTTTTAGATGGAATTTCAAGACTTGTGTATATACCGTAGCCGCTTTGGAGAGGGAGAGGTTCATCGAACTCATACCATTTTAATTAATGATTGCAACACATCCTTGGGTAAAGACGCGATGAATCGCGTCTTTACAGATGGTCTATTTGTTGCATTCTTTTTTCAAATTGGTATTACGTTAAAAATACTTTGTGTCTTTGTGCCTTTGTGTTTAAAAAATCTTGAACCACTAAGACGTAATAAAAAAGAGAGGCAGTTAATTCTACCTCTCCTATCAAAAGTCAATTTAAAAGATCAAAGGCAAATTTACCTTTTAGCTTTTTTAGTATCTGCTGGTGTTAGGTTTGTGAACGATAAAGCTAAGAATTTGGCATTGCTTGATGTTATCAAAACCCACAACGCGGATGTAGTGGTTGGAATACTGAGAACGGCAGCTTTGAACTTCGTTCAGTACTTCTTGAGTCGATTTAGCGCCGAACAAAGGCAGCTTCCATAGTGTCCAATATAATTCTGTTGGCTCAGAAGTTTCGTTGAACTCGATTCCAGGAATGTAACCTTGACTCAGGATGTACTGGACTTGTTTAGCAATTTGAGCATCAGAAAGGGGAGGTAGGTAGGAAAGGGTTTCGTAACGACGCTCTTTTGGTAAAGTTTGCATAGCTGTTAATAATGGGTTGCGATTTTTGACTACTAGGTTGACCGATCAATTGGATAAGTTATCCAAATTTGGGTCTGAAGTTGCTTGTTGTTCCGGTTTTAGACTGGGGTTTGATGTATCTATTTGTGTGATGCGTTCTAGATGCTGGCGACGCTGTTCCATATTGGCCTGCTGAATGCCAGTACGAACCATTTCTGGTAAGAATTCTGTAACTTCTTCCGCAATGTGTTCTCTGACAGTCATAATCCGTAACGCCAAATCTGGCTTTTCTCGGAATAGTTGCTCAAGGAATGATTCACCATTCTGAATTTTGCCAGCAGAGAAGTTATGCAGCCATAGTTCCAATGGAGGATTAGTTTCGCCTAGCTGCGCCAGTACTGTCCTCAGAGCCTGATAAGTCAGGTAGCTTTGGAGAGTCTTGGCTGTGTCCTTCGCAATTTGCTTAAGATTCATGCTTGACCCCAGCCCTTAACAGTTATGAGTTATAAGTTATAAGTTATGAGTTATGAATTAATGTAACTCTTAACTCCTAACTTCTAACTCTTAACTAGATATCAGACGGTATCCATAGCTTCAAACTCAAACTTGATTTCCTTCCACAGTTCGCAAGCAACAGCTAATTCAGGAGACCACTTGGCAGCTTCGCGGATAATATCGTTACCTTCACGAGCCAAGTTGCGACCTTCGTTACGAGCTTGTACAACTGCTTCTAGAGCAACACGGTTAGCTGTAGCACCAGGAGCGTTACCCCAGGGGTGACCAAGTGTACCACCACCGAATTGTAGTACGGAGTCATCACCGAAGATTTCTACCAGTGCAGGCATGTGCCAAATGTGAATACCACCGGAAGCAACTGCCATTACGCCAGGTAGAGAAGCCCAGTCTTGGGTAAAGTAAATACCGCGAGACTTGTCTTGCTCAATGTAGTTTTCACGCAACAGGTCAACGAAGCCCATTGTGATACCGCGTTCACCTTCGAGCTTACCAACAACGGTTCCGGTGTGGATGTGGTCACCACCAGACAAGCGCAAAGCTTTAGCCAATACACGGAAGTGGATACCGTGGTTCTTTTGACGGTCGATTACAGCGTGCATAGCACGGTGAATGTGCAACAAGATACCGTTATCACGACACCAACGAGCCAATGTGGTGTTAGCAGTGAAGCCTGCTGTCAGGTAATCGTGCATGATGATGGGCTGTTTGAGTTCTTTAGCGTACTCAGCCCGTTGCAACATTTGTTCACAGGTGGGGGCGGTGACGTTCAGGTAGTGACCTTTGATTTCACCGGTTTCTGCTTGTGCTTTAGAAATAGCTTCAGATACAAACAAGAAGCGATCGCGCCATCTTTGGAATGGTGCGGAGTTAATGTTTTCGTCGTCTTTGGTGAAGTCCAAACCACCGCGCAAGCACTCGTATACAGCGCGACCGTAGTTCTTAGCAGACAGACCTAATTTGGGCTTAATTGTACAACCCAGTAAAGGACGACCGTATTTGTTTAACTTATCACGCTCGACTTGGATACCGTGGGGAGGGCCTTGGAAGGTCTTGATGTAAGCAACAGGGAAGCGAATGTCTTCTAAACGCAGCGCCCGCAAAGCTTTAAAACCAAATACGTTACCTACAATTGAGGTCAAAACGTTGGTTACAGAACCTTCTTCAAACAAATCCAGGGGATAGGCAACATAGCAAATAAACTGGTTGTCTTCGCCGGGAACTGGTTCGATATCGTAGCAACGACCTTTGTAGCGATCCAGGTCGGTCAGCAAGTCTGTCCACACGGTTGTCCAAGTACCTGTGGAAGACTCAGCCGCCACAGCCGCACCTGCTTCTTCGGGGGGAACTCCAGGCTGTGGTGTCACGCGGAACGCCGCTAGAAGATCGGTATCTTTTGGTGTGTAATCGGGTGTGTAATAAGTTAGTCTGTAATCTTTTACCCCGGCTTGATACCCAGATTTTGACTGAGTCTTCGTTTGAGCGTAAGACATATTTTATCCTTCCCAGAAGTCATTCTTTTTACTTATCAAATTACGTGCTGTGCAATTTCCCCTCACCCAACTTTTTCCCCCTTCAGCAGAGAGAAAACTAGGAAAACTTTTATTAGGGGTTGCCTTTGGCAAAGGGTAGCAGTTTTTCGCAGCGGACACTTTGGTAGCGGTGGAAACCCTCCTCACCAGTGTTTTCCCCTTCTATGGGCATACAAGCTAATGTTTCTACTTTTCCCTCTTCCTTTGAATAAAAATTCTTTTTTATCTATTCCTCGCACCCTACTAAACCTTCTCAATTCCACCAAAACTCCCGCGCTTTGCGGACAGTATTTAGATAATTCTCCCTATACATTGGGGCATCCAGGGGAGCGGGCTGGCTGGCCACGTTATTCATGCCTCAGCACTCCTTTTATCTTCCCCACTGACGGGAAAGAAACCAGAAAAGAATCTACTTGACAGAGATTTAGCAGAGTTATGAGCCTCAAGATAAAAAATCGCACACCACGTAATTTGTAACTTGTTTCACAATATATCAAGAATTCGATAAGTTATTCTTTGAATATTTTTAACTTATTGATTTAAATTTTTTATTACATAAAGATTTAAACATTTTGTTAAGAGTGATTTACAAAAGGACATCAATAACTGTATGGGGGACTGGGGGCTGGTGACTGGGAACTGGGAAAAAACTTTGAGCTAAACCTGTTGGATTTAAGAAAAATTACAGATGACGTTTAAAAAATCCAAGCCACGGGAACACTGAAATTAACTTAAAACCAATCAAGGAAGCCGTATATGAGTGTAGTGCAATGAGGGAATAATTCTTTATCCCCTACACCATTTTTCCGGTGACTGTCTTTAAAGGAAATTCCGCTATGGTATTGTTTCCCAAACGTACTAGTTTCTTAATTACTTCTGTGTTACTGGGGTTTACAGCTTTCTCCAGTATGGAGATTCAAGCGATGTCTAACGGCAGGTTGCGTACCTATGCTCAAACCACTGGTAGTAACATAAAGCCACAAACAACCCCTGATATTAAACCATCTGAGTTAACCCCCGCTTACCCACTATCGCCACCACCTCCGCGAGTAGATCCCCTGCCTAATCAGCGAGGAGTGCAAGAGCGATCGCTAGAAATCGATTATCGTGTGAGTAACTTGCTGTTAGATTTTACGGGTAATCTCTGGATAGGTTCTTGGCGGGGATTATCGCGGATTGACCCCAATACTGGTAAGATTATCGCTCGTGTGAGTTTACCAAATGTTGCCATTGGTGCTTTAGCCCAAGACAAAGTAGGACGTCTGTGGGTAGGAAGTTATGAGGGGCTAATCCGGGTAGATCCCCGTACTAACGAAATTACAGCCCAGAATTTATTTTTACCTTCAAAACGAGTTTTATCACTGTTACTTGATAAACGAGGTTATTTATGGACTGGAACCGATAATGGTTTAGCCTTAATTAGTCCTGACCAAGGCTTGATTATGACCACATTAAAAAATCTGCCTGGTGTCAGCGCCAACACTCTCACTCTAGATGCTGAAGGTCAACTGTGGGTTGGCACGCTGGATGGACTAGTGCGAGTGAATACTGCTAACGCTTTGATCTTGAAACGGATTAAGGATTTACCAGGAACAACCGTACAAACCTTAGCTATCAGTCCAGAAGGATTAATCTGGGCGGGAATGCCCAATAATTTGTTAGTAATTAACCCGAAAACTGGGGCGGTGTTGCGTTCTGTCACCCGCTTACGAGGGCGTAATGTGACAGCAGTGAGATTTGCCAAAGATGGTAGTGTCTGGGTAGGAACTAGCAATGGTTTGTTACGATTAAATCCAAATACAGGAGCTGTATTAGACGAACAAGTTGCTGGACTTCCTTCTAGCCGGGTTCTTGCCCTTGTACCTGACATCGGCAGTAAATTATGGATTGGCACTAGTGAAGGTCTGGCTTGGTTAATGCCTAAAATGGGCAGTGCAAAACCCCATCTTGCTTTCAGTCGCGCTGTGAAGTAGAGAATAGGGCATCCTTTCGGCTTCTCTGCGAGACCAAAGCGTTAGCGGAGCTTTCGCTTTAGCGATACGCTCAGGGCAAGTGGGCATAGGGGACTGGTTATTAATTATTCTCCCACTCCCCCACTCCCCCACTCCCCCACTCCCCCACTCCCCTACTCCCCCACTCAGCACTCAGCACTAAAAAAATGGCCGTTACTACCCAGCAATTAATTCAATGGAAACAACAAGGACGTCCAATTGTGGCGTTGACTGCTTGGGATTATGCGATCGCCCAACTCCTCGACACCGCTGGTGTAGACTTAATCCTTGTAGGCGACTCTATGTCGGTAGTTTTAGGGTATGAAACTACCTTGCCTCTGACTTTAGAAGAGATGCTGCATCATGCCAAAGCAGTGCGCCGTGGTGTTAAACGTGCATTAGTAGTCGTTGATTTGCCGTTTTTGACTTATCAAGAAAGCCTGCAACAAGCGATGCACTCAGCGGGACGAGTACTGAAAGAAACAGGCGCACAAGCAGTAAAGTTAGAGGGTGGCTATCCTGCGATTGTAGACACTGTGGCGCGTTTGGTACAAGCAGGAATTCCGGTGATGGGTCATGTAGGTTTGACACCGCAATCAGTACATCAAGTTGGTTTGCGACAACAGGGTAAGACTCAAGAAACAGCAGAAAGAATTTTAAACGAAGCGATCGCTCTTGAACAAGCAGGTGTCTTTTCTATAGTTTTAGAGCATATAACCGCAGATTTGGCAAATTTGATTACGCAAAAACTTAGTATACCGACAATCGGCATCGGCGCAGGTACTCACTGTGATGGACAGGTTTTAGTGACCTCAGATGTACTTGGTCTTTCCGAAAAGCAACCACCATTTGCCAAGATTTACACAAACTTACGGCAGACAATAATCAAAGCAGTGCAAGATTATGCCCTGGAAGTGCGAGAACGGAAGTTTCCATAAT
Source organism: Nostoc sp. UHCC 0302 (assembly GCF_038096175.1). Taxonomy (NCBI): domain Bacteria; kingdom Bacillati; phylum Cyanobacteriota; class Cyanophyceae; order Nostocales; family Nostocaceae; genus Nostoc; species Nostoc sp. UHCC 0302. The sequence continues at coordinate 3,887,787 of NZ_CP151099.1, read as the reverse complement.
GGGGACTGGGGACTGGGGACTGGGAACTGGGGACTGGGGACTGGGGACTGGGGACTGGCGAGATGAGGGAGAAATCTAATTCTTTATTTCTGCCTTCTGCGCCACAGCCTCCGATTTAATTTAATCTTGAGATAAATAAAAAGTTTCAAGCTTAGACAGAGTATTTTAGACAATCCTGATAACTGATAACCGTGAATTGATATTAGGAGTAATTCTGTGGTTCTACAAGTTCACCCCACCCAAAAAGAACCAACTATTATCTGGGAAGCGCTTCCAGCAGACTTCATTTTACCTGACGACCCAGTGGAAAATATTCAGCAACCTACTCTTGCAGCAGCACTTACCGACGCTTTGGGAGCCACAGGACGCATTCAACCTCAAATGCTGATTGGTTCTAATTTTGGACTGGTAGCCACAGTTAACAACAAAATAGTCGTCAAAGCGCCTGACTGGTTTTATGTGCCTCAAGTGCAACCTGTAGCATTTGGTGTGATTCGTCGTAGTTATACGCAGCATTTAGAAGGCGCTGCTGTGGCTATAGTAATGGAATTTTTATCAGATACAGAAGGTGGAGAATTATCAGTCCGCTCAACTCCACCTTACGGTAAACTTTATTTCTACGAACGAATTCTCAAAGTTCCAACCTACGTCACCTACGACCCCTACGAACCAAATCTAGAAGTACGATGCTTGCAAAATGGACAATATACTTTGCAGCAAGCAGATGCTAATGGACGCTTTTGGATTCCTGAAGTAGAGTTATTTATCGGAATTTGGCAGGGTGAAAGACTTTGCCAAACTACTAATTGGCTGAGATGGTGGGATAAAGAAGGAAATTTACTATTGTGGAGTAATGAACAAGCTGAACAAGAACGCCAACGCGCTGAACAAGAACGCCAACGCGCTGATATATTAGCAGCTAAGTTACGCGAACTAAACATTGACCCAGATGCGATCGCTTAACAACTTCTATCGGCAATGATGTATGAAGCGTCCTTGTTTCAATCCTTATACTTTTGACGCTCTTGTTCTAAAACAATTTGAACCTGTTGATATTCAGCTTCAATTTGAAAAATTTTCTCTGTTGCGCCAAAGAGAGCTTCTGTTACTACCATTGTCTCTAATTCTGCACAGAGACTTGCTAAAGTGGTTGCACCCAGTATCGCACTAATAGAGGACAATGTATGAGCCGCTCGTCGAAGTGACTTGAGATTAGTTTGACTGAAATAAAGGTGAATATTTTGTAATAATATAGGAGCATCTTTAAGGTAGTCATCAATAATTTCTAGGAGAAATTCCACAGCATGAGCTGATGAATTCAAGTCAGCCATTTGGAGAATTTTTTGCAAAATAGCTTGGTCAATAGGGAAAGAATTTGCGGTAGGCAAACAAGAGTCTGAGGGGGAAAGATTTGTAGAAACTTGCTCTTTGCTCTCTTGGATGTTTTGAGCAGAGGCTTGCTCTGCTTTTTGGCTCTTCTGAGATTGGATTTGACATCTTTTAAGCAACTGCATCAGTTCTGCAATACGGATTGGTTTAACGAGGTAGTCGTCCATCCCAGATGCTAAATACCGATCACGATCGCCGGACATCGCATTTGCGGTCAATGCAATAATCATCGGCCGAACGTCTGGTGTCCACTCTTGGCAAATATGTTGAGTTGCTGTGATACCATCCATGACTGGCATTTGTAGATCCATCAACACCACATCATAGAGTTGACGACGCAGCGCCAAGAGTGCTTCTAAGCCATTGTTAGCCACATCTGGTTGATAGCCCATTTGCTGCAACATCAGCCGTATAATTCTTTGATTAATTACATGGTCTTCTACTAACAGTATTTTTAAAGGATATTGTTCAGCCATGCGCGGGTTAATCTTAGCATCGGCAGCCAAATCATTTATTTTCCAGTCCCCATGACCCAATCCTTCAGAAATGACAGGAGTAGTAATTGTAAAGTTAAATGCACTACCCACACCTGGCTCACTGTCAACCCAAATTCTGCCGCCCATCAACTCAGTTAGTTGCTTGCAAATAGCTAAACCTAGGCCTGTACCACCATATTGCCGAGTGATTGAAGAGTTGACTTGACTGAAAGCTTTAAACAAACGCTCAAGGCGATCGCTGGGAATCCCAATACCTGTATCTTTGACTACAAAGTGAATTTCGTAACTATTTTTCCCATGTTGATTGCTCATTATTTCACGAGCGATCGCTGAAACCTCAATACTCCCAGTTTCTGTAAATTTAATCGCATTACTCAGCAAATTGATTAAAATTTGCCGCAGTCGGGTAATATCGCCCACAACTGTAGTAGGAATATCAGGAGTGTCAAGGAACATAAGTATTAACTTCTTTTCTTTCGCTATCGGCGAAACTAAATAAAGAGCTTCATTTATACAACGCCGCAGCTCGAAAGATTGCTCTTCTAGTTCTAGCTTGCCTGATTCAATCTTTGAGAAGTCTAGAATATCGTTGATGATTTTGTGTAAAGCATTACTACTCATGTAAATCGTTTGAGCAAAGTCTTGCTGCTGGGCAGTCAATTCAGTATTTAGGAGTAAACTAGCCATACCATTCACTGATGTGATTGGTGTCCGAATTTCGTGGCTAATCATAGCTAAAAACTCTTGTTTAGCAAGCTCTGCTTGTTTGCGATCGCTCATGTCTCGCAGAGTATAAACATAACCCTGAAAGTTCTCAATTTCTGTCTGAACTATTGAACAGGAAAAAGCAACATGAATTTTTTTACCACTTTTAGTTATACAAACAGTTTCTAACTCTTTAATAGGTGGATTGTAAATATTTTCTTTCTCACCTTTTCCTAACTTTAAATCTTCGAGTTCACGAATAATTATAGATATATCTTGACCTATTAATTCGGCTTCTTCATATTCTAATAAAACTTGTGCAGATGGATTAATTTTTTTGATTTTACCTGACAGTGTTGTTACTAGTAACGCATCTGCCATCGATTTCATAATTTCATCAGTATATTGTTTAGCAGCTTTAAGATTACGTAGTAAAAGATTTGCTTCATTTGCACTCTGAATCAATGATTTCTCTAAAATCATCCTCTCAGTTACATCTGCTATAATAACTATTAAACTATTGCTATTCTTATCTTGTACATTTTTAGTAATACAGATATCAATATATAAAGGCGAGGAAACAGATTCTGTGCGTATAATTCCCTTAAGTTCAAAATTATTCTCTTTACCTTGCAAAATTGTATCAATTACGTCTTCCACTCCAAATAATTCAGGGAAGCTCAACCGAATATCGTTGTCTTGTTTGACTTCATCAGGAACATCAGCAAGACGGTACGCTCCCGGAGACATTTCCAGTATTTTCAAGTTATTATCGATAATTAAGTATTCTACGTAACGCAGAGATAATAATTTTGGTATTAATAGATTCATATGTTTAAATTAAATAATTAGCTAAAACTTGAAAAATTTCATCTACATTAATACCACATTTAGCTGAGGTTAAATAGGTATTTAGCACAGCTTCTTGTTTAGGGAAACCATACATTTTGCGAATTTTTTCTAAATATTCTGCTTCAATTAAGTCCGATTTATTCAATGCAATAATAATATAGCTTTGAGGATTAATAGCTAAAAAACTATTGATATGCTCCAGTAGATGATTTAGTGTTTCTTCTCGTGTAACATCACCAACTATCACGGCTCCTTTAGCTCCTTGAAAATAGGTAGGAGCAATTGCCCTAAACTTATTACTACCTTCTATATCCCAAATAAGAAGCTGTAGTTCTTGCACATTCTGTGGTTCTTTGCTAGACCAACTCACTAATTTACGAGAAATTTTTACTCCTACAGTCGAAAGATATTCATCACTAAATTGTTTATCTACAAATTGACGGATCAGGCTAGTTTTACCTACTCCAAAATCACCAAGCAAGCAAATTTTTTTAGAGATTGTCGGCATGATTTATATAAATAATAACAGTAGGTTGTAATTATGAAAAATCATTTAAAAACTAACATTTATAAATTAGAAATCAGTTCTAATACGACACACCGCCTTAACCATGAAGGTTGAGCGGCATTAATTCCTGGAGGTAAATTTGTTGTTCCAATAATATGTAGACGAGATGGATCAATATCTTGATTAATCAGTGCTTGTTTGACAGCTTCTGCACGTTTAAGTGATAACTGTCGGGCTTCTATTCCACTACTATCGGAATAACTATAACCAATAATTTTTAAATGTTGCATCGGATGCTGATTTAAAAAAACCTTAGTCTGCCCAATCTTGTATTTTAAATCGGTAGGTTGTAAAGTTGCTGAGTTGGATTGAAAATAAAACTGAATTTTAATCCGAAGCGGTTGTATCTGCACTGCACTAGATAACGACTTTACCCCTGGGATTTGCTCAAATGCTTGAGTAATTGTCTTAGAATCTGCGATTCGGCTGACAGTACCCTCGACAGAAACCTTACCACCAATATATTTAGCTGAAATTTTTGTCCCAGCCATTTGATTTAAAATTGCGGTAACTCGTTTGACTTCAGCAGCCGCCAATACCGGATCTGCTGGTACTTCAACTGATAAAATTTGATTGTCAATCAACCATTTAGGGGCAGTTGATTTAACAATTTCTTCGGCTTTCCAACGCAGAAGTTGATTAGGTACTCTTCCTGTTAGCTTTAATTTCCCTCCTTCTTCCTTCACGGTTAGACGATAGACGGCTAATTCAGGTGCAGAAGCTAAAGCAAGTGCGGTTTTGTTCTCAACCTCATGAATTAATTGACTGTGATATTGCCAAATACCCCAAGGAAGTAAAATAATGCCGAATACTGCCAAGCTTAATTTCAGTAGCAAAGAGGGTTGATTTTTTCTTTTGTTCGTCTGAACTTCATCATCCTGCTGGACTGCTAAAAGTGTATGAACTTCGTTAGGGATTGTAGTCAAATCACCATCAAATTTTTCGATTAACTCACCATAATCCTTGACAATAGTACCGAGAGTTTCCCGCATTTTCCAAGTGAATGCTTTGGTTGGTTCTCCTTGCACTACAATTGCCAAATAACAATATCCTGCAACTTCTAAAATAATTTTAGATGTACCGTAATCAATAGCGTCTAGTTCGGAAATACTTCCAGACTGGATAATACAATCATTTGCAAAGGCACGAATAGCTGTTAGCATTCCTGCTACCATATCAGACTCTAGTGGCTGTGCATCAGATTGTTGAATATCAGAGATAACTAAACCAGATGCTTTATGAATCAAAAAAATGGCTTGTACAGTAAACTTTAGCGAGGATTTGAAGATTAACTCTGCCTCAGAAATACCCTGTAACTTAGCACGAATTTTACGTTGAATTCCTTCAAAACTGAGCGTTTGCTCAACTTGTTGGTTAATTGCGCGGATGGTTTCTGCCATATATTTGGCAATTGTACTGCCAATGATTGGATAGAGTGCATCCACCACCACATCCTTTTCAAGTTCAATTTGTTTTTTTATGGCTCGTCCCATCGTCGGCGCGATCGCTTCAGAAACTTCTTCTGGAGCAATATGAATTTGTTGAGAAATGGCTAGAGGAACAGCAGGAGCTAAAGCTGAAGCCATGCTAGTTTTATCCTGCTCAACCCGACTCTGGATAACTTCATCAACAATAGGAGCAATTACTTCTATCAAGTCTGTTTTTGACTCAGTTATTTTCAACCTTATTAGTTCAGTAACCGACGGTAGTATTAAGGTGATTAACTCTTGAGAATTGTAAATTTGATGCTCTAGTTTAGTTACATTTTGTTTAATACTGTTTGCAAAATCCTGTAACTCTACTAATTCCGAACCTACTAAAAGCTCTTGTAATTTTTGGAAAGCAGCTAACTTATCTTCTTCGTTCTTGGGATTTGGCTTTTTTAAATTTTGGTCGGCTAGCTCGGTCGGCTGAGGAATTTGCAACTGTTGTTCTTGAGAGCTTTGCAATAAAGTTTGAGGATATTCAAGTGTTGCATCTAAATCAACAGGAGAAGCAGATTCTAAATTTGCTTCAAATAATTGGCTTTTAAATTCTATTTCTTCTTGAGAAAAATCATATTTTTCACTGTTATCAATAGGTAATTTACTAAACATTTCTTCAGGTGGAGCAATAATATCGAGTTCAACAAGCAAACTCAAAAAATTCTCAAGCTGTACAGCTTCTTGTTGGTTTAGCTCAACAGACTGAGAATTAGAATCTTCCACCTGAATCATGTCAGTATGTCTCGCTTCGAGTGTCAAAGTTGAAATATAGCGATACTAATTGAGTATTTAAATTGTTAGTGCATTTCAGCAGAACCATTAGAGTGAGTGAACACTTTTGACAACTTTGTGGTTTCAATAAGCGGTACAGCACTATAGTTACTGCTTTCGTCCACTGCTTCTCGCAACTTAGGAATGAATTCAGTTTCCTTCAGTCGCATTCCCAAAGCAAAAAAAGTTTCAGCGATATCATCTTTAGAAACCTTAGTTTCTCTCAATTGCGAGAAGCGTCGATCCAGTTCTTCTAATATTAGGTCTCGCAATGCGGTCATATCGTCTTGAAGTTGGGCTTTATTCTGAGACAGTTCTTCTCGAATCGAGGTAGTTTGGCTATCTAAAGCTTCATCAAGTGACTGAACGCTGATGGAGAATTTTCTATTGAGGCGATCAACTTGTTGTCCCAAATCAGCAGTTTCTTCTTGGGTATTAAGGCTGAGTAACTTCAGCTTTTTCTCAAGGACTTCAGCCATCCCCTTTAACTCTGCTGTAAAGTTAGTTTTAAGTTGCTCAAGATGCGATCGCATTTCCTGCTGTAATAGTGACAGATCCGACTCCACCTTGCTAAATCGATTTTCGTACTCTCTTAACTGTGCGCCAATAATAATATCGCGGATCTGATCAATATTACCAAGGCGTTCACGTACATCTTCTCTACTCATTTGATTCATTGATAACATCCCCTTTATAAGTAATTTAACTAGAGAAGTGAAGCAATATATTTAACTTATACTAAAGCTAAAACCTCAGTACAGTAAACAAAAAACCTGAGAAAACTAACTTTAGTAGACCAAAGTCATTATTCCCAGTTTCTGAAAGTTTCTATCAGGCGACACAGTTAAAGCTATTAAGAGCCTTGCACAGACGCAAAGCCCTCTCGCCGGAGACGACATATCTTAAATTAAGCTCGTTTATTAAAGCTTTTAGGGGTTACAATTTTTGATTTTTGTGTATTCAATAAGAAGCCACAATGCAATTAGTTAGGGGATTCAGATCCACTATTAATTGTTATTGTACGCCTCTTACCAATTTTGTCGGAGTTTTAAAGGCTATTTATTCAGCCAGTACCCTCACAGAATTCATTACTTTATTCTTTCTGAAACAAAAATTTAATATTCCAAGATTTAATTTTTGCGAGCCTTACCAAAAATTCTTATTCAGTACTTAGATTCAAAATGTGGGCTTCTCAAATAGCAACAAAGAGAGGAAAAAATCCATGATAAAAATTGACACCCAAGTGGTAACAACAGCTTTTGTTGCTGATTCTCCTACTTCCTTAGCTCCTCCTTTGGTAGTTAGCCCCCAGCTACAACCAATTACACCAATCAAAACTCCAAAAATAAACCCTTTGAGCAAAATAATCAACAAATCTGTTGGTTCTAAAAAATCTCTGACTGACTCTAAAAATGTTTCTGGTTCAATTCGATAAAATTGAAATCCGGCAAAAGCTCCACCAATAACGCCCATAACTAAAGCAAAAATTGTCATAAAGGGCATCATTAGACAGCAGCCTATTACTCTCGGAAGTACTAGATAATCAATTGGATCAGTTTTGAGCATATAAAGTGCATCAATTTGCTCTGTCACTTGCATTGCACCTAATTCTGCTGCAAAAGCAGATCCTACTTGTCCTGCAATAATACTAGCGGTCAATATAGGAGCTAATTCTCTGCAAAAAGCTAATGCAAAAGCACCTCCTACAGCATTGAGCGCACCAAATTGTACTAATTCTCTCGCCGTTTGAATGGTAAAAATCATACCAGCAAAACCACTGACAAGGAGAACTGGAGAAATGGCAGCTGGGCCAGCACTCACCATATGTTCCAGAATCTTGCGGTGGTAAGTTTTTCCAAGGAGTAAATGTAGCCATACCTGGCCGAAAAGCAGCACTGCCGCAAAACAGCGTGTAGTCGAGGATTGCTCGAAATTTCTTTTGGGTTGCAATTTGATCCCTTTAAGACTGACTTTTTGCAATTATGTTAGGGCATAGTGCAAGAATAGATGCATTTATTGCTTTCCTTATAAGTAGTTGTGGTTAGTTTTTAAATACAAGCATGATGAAATATATTGTCCTTGTGCTGCTATTAATACCTTTCTTCACAGTAGCACCGCTAGCTTTTGCATCTGTATGCCGCAATTATGATGGTCAACAGATTTGCATTCTCAATATCAATCGAAGCGCCAAAAATTATTGGGAATACAGAGCAGCCGTGAGTGTAAATGGAGTTAAACGACCTATCGAGGTTTACAACTGTCGGGAGCAAGTCAAGGTTAAACAGGACGGCACTATTTTACCATTTGAGCAAAAAGACCCTGGGAGACTGATATGCAGCTTTTTTAATTCTTCTGGGCGGTAAATACGCGCCAGATGATGAAGACCATGAAACTTAGATATATGAAGACGATGATCCATTCTTGCCAGCTAGTAAATGTATCGTTCATTTGCAAAAGCCAGAAAATTGATAAAGGTAACTTTCCTTGTCTCTAAATCCTACACGTTCATGCTGTCACTTGCTTGGTATATTTTGCTCATCAGGTAAAGGACAAAAATTAGTCAAAATTTCTTAGCTAATTTTCCGGAATAGCTCAGAGCGGGGTGGTATCCATTATCAGACTATCAATTATATAGCGAACTTCTATAAGTAACCTTCGGGGCATATAGTCCCATTTGTTCAAAAGCTCAGTCGTAAAGGCTGGGCTTTTGATGTTTATGGCGACTCTCGTTTGGATGCACCTATAGGAAATTTTACGTATCATATAAAACATTTATCTAGAAACTTTTAAGGGATTTTATCGGTCTGTTTTTTCAAATTATGTAAAAATTCACCAATGTCATCTTCTACTCAAGGCCTTCCCGGATTGCCCGATTTGACACATCCAACGGAACTAGTCGAATTTGGCAGCCAAGTACTCAAAGGTTCACTGTTGTTAGTCTTTTTGGTCGTAGCTTTGGGAGTTGCGATCGCTTTGATGAGTTTTTCTTTGCGTCGAAGCCAGCCGGAACAAGTGATGTTCTTTGGTGACTGGGCTGTGGGTTATTCCCAACTATTGCGGGGATTGCAGCATTTAACTCTGGTATTAATTCTGCTAGTGACTGGATTTTTTCTCTGTTCAACTTTGAGTAATCGCTACCACAACTGGGAACAAGCAAGGGTAGAGCAAGTGACTCAAAGTGTTGCAGGTGAAAAGCTCGAACAATTTGCGCCCCAAGTCCGCTACGTTACGCAAGAACCATATACATATACCACCCAAGTCAATGGCAAGATAGTCAATGTAAATCAGACACGAGAAGTCAACCGCTTTTTGACGCTGGCTAGTTCACAAATTCAGGTCAAGCTTGACCAAAGCATAGATGTTCGAGGTCGTAGCTCAGTTTATCGTGCAGACTATATTGCTGATTACAAAGTTGTAAACCAGCTTAAAGATATTAATAATTTCTTTTTTGAAGCACCCCCGCCCAATGGTTACACGCTGCTTGCTAGCTACAAAGTAGAACGTACTGGAACTAGGGTACAACCAACTAATCCGGGAGAATATAGCTTTCCTTTTCGCTTGCAACCAGGAGAAGAAGCCAACTTTCGAGTCACCTATCAGGCTCAAGGAGGGCCACGCTGGGTTTATAGTGCAGGGACACAGTTGCTTTCTAATTTTCGCCTGACGGCGATCGCAAACTTCGCTCCTGCTGATTTTGCCAGTGGTATTGTACCGAATGAAATTAAGAGTGATGGAAAAAGCACCCAATTTACTTGGATATTTGATGATAATGTTTCTGTCAAAAACCCGTTTGGAGTGTTTACTAATACTGACCCCATTCGCCACACTGGGATAATTCCCCGGCTTTTATTGCTAGCACCAGCATTATTTCTCTGGTGGATATTATTGTTGTATTGGTCGCTACCAATGAGCCTGAAAAATGTGGCGATCGCTGCTGGCATTTTCTTTGCTTGTCTGCTGAGTTTGACCTATCTGGCTCGTTTGATGAATGCTCAATTAGCTTGGACTCTGATTTCTTTTGTCTTACTTTTCTTGACATGGGGATTGGGATTAAACCGTCGTGCTTCTCTAGCTGCGATTATCTGCACCATTGCTGGAGCAATACTACCCGTCTTTGGATTATTAGTACCGTTGAGTGGTCTTACCCTGAGCCTTGCAGGTTTGCTTTCTGCTGTTTGGCTAGCAGTTCGTCACTGGTATAGTTGGTATAATTTGCAGCCAGATAAGAACTAAAGAAAAACGGTATTATAAATCTGTCTCTATGCCTTGTGCTTCATATACCTGTTCTATAAAACGCTGAAAATCTTGCTCACAGGACTCAAAAGCTGTAGTTGTTTGTAAATGTACTAACTTTAGTTAGGTAAATAGAGAATATGCAACTGCAAAAGAAATTGATGCAGAAAATTCCCGGTACTGTTTGGGTATTGGGGTTTGTCAGCCTGCTGACAGATATTAGCTCCGAAATGATTCATTCTCTATTGCCCTTGTTTCTAGTCTCAGTGTTAGGGACGAATGTGTTTACTGTCGGCATGATTGAAGGGATTGCGGAGGCTACAGCTTCAATTTTAAAAGTCTTTTCTGGAGTCTTAAGTGATTACTTGGGACATCGCAAAGGGTTGGCGGTGTTTGGATATGGGCTATCGACCTTTATCAAACCTTTATTCGCTGTAGCTACCAGTTCAACTGGGGTGTTAATAGCTCGATTTGGCGATCGCATTGGTAAGGGTATCCGAGTTGCACCGCGCGATGCTTTAGTTGCCGATTCCACTAATCCAGAGGCGCTTGGTGCAGCCTACGGATTGCGTCAATCTCTTGATACTATCGGAGCATTCCTGGGGCCTTTGGCAGCATTTGCCTTAATGACTGCTTCCAAAAACAACTTCCGCCTTGTCTTTTGGCTAGCACTCATCCCTGGTTTCTTGGCGGTGGCTTTATTAACAGTAGGAGTGCGAGAACCAAGAGCAAAGAAAACTCAAGGAAGCCGAAGCAACCCTCTGCAATGGCAAACTTTACGCAGTTTGGGTCAAAAATATTGGGTAATTGTAGCAGTGGCGCTGCTATTCAATTTAGGAAACTCTAGCGATGCCTTTTTATTGCTGCGAGCCGAGCAAATAGGTATTTCTGCCTCACTCATCCCGTTGACATTAGTGGTGATGAACATGGCCTACTCATTAAGTGCCTACCCATTAGGAATACTTTCTGATCGCTTCGGCAGATTTGGGCTATTGGTAGGCGGATTTATTCTATATGCTTTAGTGTATCTGGGCTTCGCCTTCGTACAAGCACCTTGGCAAGTCTGGGGATTGTTTGCCCTTTATGGTTTGCATTTGGGTATGAGTCAAGGGTTGCTGTTGGCGCTAGTGGCCAATAATATACCTGCAAATCTGCGCGGCACGGCTTTTGGATTTTTCAACTTGGCTATAGGATTAGCGCTGTTACCTGCCAGTTTGCTAGCCGGTGGGTTGTGGCAGACTTTAGGAGCAGAAGCAACATTTATTGCTGGGAGCTTGTTTGCGATCGCAGCTGTGTTGCTACTGATAACGCAGAGAAATAAATATTAAATCATAATTCAGTAGACCTTTTCCAAGATATCGAGCAAAAGTAAAATGAGATTTTTCACCACTAGCTTGCAAGTTGCCAAAACTTCTGTAAAATATATGTTGATCAGGTGATGAGACTCACCTTCTAGAAAATCTAGAAAACCGCCCCTCGGCTGATAGTTTCTACCTCAAATCTAAACTGACTGCGTGTAAATGTAGCAGACTTTCCATAACAGGAGGGATGAGGTATGAGCCGATATTTTTAAGAGGGGTGGTTAATTTTTTTAGCATTTAAAATACTTTGCAATAATAACTCTTTTAAAGAAGTTTATCGTTAGGAACCATAAGCTTATGAGTTTCTAGGTTTTTATATGAAACAGTTTCGTCAATTTGAAACGTTTATTGCATTACGTTACATAATCAAGTGGTTGCCTATTTCCTTTTTAGTTGGTGTTCTTGCTGGCACGGCTTCTGCGGCACTTTTGTCCTCACTAGAATGGGCAACTGATTGGCGGGAATCACATCGGTGGATTATTTACTTACTACCGCTAGGCGGTTTTTTAAGTGGTTGGATTTATCATCAGTTTGGGCAGGATGTAGAAGCTGGAAATAATCTTTTACTCGAAGAAATACATAATCCCAAAGATATTATTCCTTTTCGCATGGCTCCTCTTGTTCTATTAGGAACAGACCTCACACATTTATTTGGTGGTTCCGCCGGACGTGAAGGTACAGCATTACAAATGGGTACTTCTTTAGCAGACCAGTTAACTAAAATACTGCACTTTCAAGGAGCAAATCGGCGAATTTTATTAACGGCAGGTATCAGCGCTGGCTTTGCTTCAGTTTTCGGAACTCCCTTAGCTGGAACCGTCTTTGGATTGGAGGTTTTATCGATTGGAAAAATTAATTATGATGCTCTTTTTCCCTCTTTAATAGCAGCGATCGCAGGGAATCAAGTAACTTTATTATTTGGTTTGCATCATGCTGCAAACCAACAATCCCCATCTATACGGACAATCATAATTTGGGGGCTAATTTCTGTGATAATTGTAGGTGTAATCTTCTCTGTCAATGCGTTCTTTATCTGGGAAAAGGGCTAATTTTGGGTAATTAATAAACAGATAAAACTTCAGCTATAAATTTAATTCATTGATGACAAAAAAGCAGTTTTTATAAATGGTTTTATAAAAAAAACTGTTATTCTGACTAAGAAATTAGTTGTTTTATAGAAAATTAAAATTTTTATCTATGCATCAATTCAATAGTATTAAGCGATAGTGAAATTTAACTGTAAGATAACCTAAGCATGAGATTCTAAATTAATCTAAGCTTTAGAGAGGGGAGCCGTGGTAGCAAAAACAGTAACTGAACATATCATTGCTCTAAAAAATGTCAGGAAATCTTATCGGCAACCCAACGGTCAGGAAATAGTCATCCTGGAAAATATCAATCTGGAGTTGCGTTCGGGAGAAATAGTAGCTTTGCTGGGGCCTTCGGGTTCCGGGAAATCTACGTTAATGCGGATAATTGCAGGGTTAATTAGCCCTAGTGCAGGCGAGGTTATCTATCATAACTCTCCTTTAGTTGGGTTAAATCCAGGAGTTGCGATCGTTTTTCAAAGTTTCGCTCTTTACCCCTGGTTAACGGTTCTAGAGAATGTAGAACTGGGTTTAAAAGCTAAAGGTGAACCCCTAGACTCTCGGCGACAAAAAGCACTGCGGATGATTGACATTATTGGTTTAGATGGGTTTGAGAATGCCTATCCCAAAGAGCTTTCTGGGGGAATGCGCCAACGAGTTGGATTTGCCAGAGCCTTAGCTGTAGAACCAGAATTATTATGTATGGATGAGCCGTTCTCTGCATTAGATGTACTGACGGCAGAAAACTTGCGTTTTGAATTATTAGATTTGTGGTTAGAGAAGCGTATACCTACTCAAGCCGTTTTAATCGTCACCCACGGCATTGAAGAAGCAGTGATTCTGGCAGACCGGATTATTGTTTTAGGGCGCAATCCTGGGAGAATTCGAGCGGACTTAACTGTAACTTTACCTCATTACCGCGATCGCAAACATCCCAGCTTTCAAGCCCTAGTAGATCAAGTTTATACAATCATCACCAACCCTGAACTGGAGACAATTGAGCCACCAGCCACCACTTCTGTACAGACAGCAAAACCGGAACCTAAGTATCAGTTTTTACCAGCAGTTCGGATTGGCTCCATTGCTGGTCTTTTAGAAATTTTAGAAGATCGTCCAGAAAAAGACCTCTACCGTCTCGCCCAAGAACTGCAATTGGAAGTAGATGATATTCTACCGATTGTAGATGCTGCAAAATTCATGGATTTTGTGGAACTAGCGCAAGGGGATATTAGCCTAACCGGAATTGGTCTGCAATTTATTGAAGGTAGCATTGATGAGCGCAAACAAATTGTCCGCGCTCAACTGCTAGGAAATATTCGTTTAGTACAGCAAATTTATCGTCTTTTAGAAGCGAAAACCAATCAAAGGGTTCCCGAAGAATTAGTATTAGATATCTTAGAAACTCACTTTAGTCCAGAAGAAGCCCAGCAGCAATTAAAAACTGCCATTGAATGGGGTCGCTATGCTGAAATCTACGGTTACAACGAGCCATCAGGACAAATCTTTTTAGAGCAAGCTGTCAATATAATTCCTAATTCCTAATTATCGGATAGATAATGCTTCAACAGACGCATAAGTTTTTGCTTTGTCATAAATCATTTTAGGAAATCTTCAACCTTTAATTACGAATTACGAATTACGAATTACAAATTACGAATTATTATGACTCGCCCCCTGACTCCTGCAAATCAAACTCTGGGACGCCTGAATTGGACTTGGCAAGATGGATTACTGATTTTGACAATTGTCAGCTTGATTGTGGTAATTGTCAGAACAGCTTCGCAGTTTAATGGTGCTTTTCACGCCGAACTCACAGTTTCCACAAATATTAGGGCTTTGCCAGGGTATACAGCCCAAACATTGATCCGTATGACGCTGGCTTACTTCCTCTCTCTGGTGTTTACTCTGATTTATGCTTATAGTGCCTATCGTTCCCGTATTGCATCTAGGATTTTAATTCCTCTACTTGATATTCTGCAATCGATTCCAGTATTGTCATTTTTACCAGGGGTGGTATTAGCCTTGATTGCAATATTTCCGGGTCAACGGATTGGGGTAGAACTTGCTTCAATTCTGCTGATTTTCACAGGTATGACCTGGAATATGACTTTTAGTTTTTATCAGTCTCTGTCTAGCATTCCCCAAGAACTGTTAGAAGCATCTCGTGTTTATCGCTTGAATTCATGGCAACGATTTTGGACTTTGGAGTTACCTTCTGGTGTCATAGGTTTAGTCTGGAATAGTGTGATGTCAGTGGCAGGAGGCTGGTTTTTCTTAATTGCAATTGAGTCATTTACGCTAGGGAATAAAGATTTTCGCTTACCAGGATTAGGCTCTTATTTAGGAACAGCAGCCAATAACGGAGATTTTAAAGCTATATTTTGGGGTCTGGCGGTGCTGATTGGGGTCATTGTGGCAATTGATTATTTTATATGGCGACCGCTGATTGCCTGGGCAGAAAAATTTAAGTTAGAGATGATTGAAACACAAAATGCACCGCAATCATCAGTATTAGATATTTTAAGGCGATCGCCTACTTTACGCGCAATCAGCGATCGCATTTTTCAGCCGTTACAAACAGCCCTAGACTACGGTTTAATTCGGTCGTTTCCGGTGCGTTCTCTACCCGTAAATGCTCAAGGAGAGTTGCGCTGGTCAGGGTTACTAAATTGGGTATTTGTTAGTGGGTTCACTTTAATTGTTTTGTGGGGTACTTGGGAAGCTGTTTTATTACTACGAACTTTGGGCTGGGCTGATTGGCAACTAGTGATTAAAGGTGCAGTTTTAACAGCTTTGCGAGTCATCATTGCTTTGATTTTATCGCTTTTGTGGACTGTACCTGTGGGAGTAGCCATTGGTCGCAATCGGAAACTGGCACAAGTATTGCAACCATTGGTACAAATTGCCGCCTCTGTACCTGCAACAGCTTTGTTTCCGGTGTTGTTGCTGTGGTTAACTCACATTGCTGGCGGTTTACAGATTGGTGCGATCGCGCTCATGATGTTAGGGACAATGTGGTATATCTTGTTCAACGTCATTGCTGGGGCGCAGTCGATTCCCTCAGACTTAATAGAAGCTGCTGCGGTATATAAACTTTCTCTTGTAGAACGCTGGCGAACCTTAATTTTACCTGCAATTTTCCCTTATTTAATAACAGGCATTATTACCGCTGTTGGCGGCGCTTGGAATGCCAGCATCGTCAGTGAGTATGTTACATTTCAAGGCCGAGTGGTTAGTACATCTGGACTTGGATCAACAATTTCTCATGCTACAGCTACAGGTAATTTCTCGTTACTCTTAGCTGGAACAACAGTGATGTCTTTGTTAGTAGTAATGACCAATCGTTTAGTTTGGCGTCCGCTTTACAAGTTGGCGCAGGAAAAATATCAACTATTGATTTAAGCTATACTGTATCAAGTGTTAATCGCATTAATTTTAAAATTAAGCGATCGCTTTTTGATAGCATATTAGAAAATGAATAAATGAGTGCAATTACACTTACTCTTTGTTAGAAAATTTTACCTTTAATACGATTGCCCTGTGTCACACCTAGTAAATTTCAATTGAAATTTATTTATAGTAACCTATGAGGATGAACAGATTTTAAGTGTGACAAATCTTTGGCAATTTCATGTTCGGGTAAGGGAACCATGATTTCTAAAGCATCTTGGCTACAAGCAATTCTGGTAGCGCGTTTTTCTTCCAATTTTTGCAAAATAGATTCAAATTCTTCCCAGCTAACATCTGGAATGGTAACGGTGCTACCAGGTGCTAGCTGCATCTGGCTAACAGGTTTGAAAACGGGTATGGCAGCAGTCATAACCAGAATATAAATAAGCTGAGTTTAAGCAATTATCTATCAAGGTCGCAGAGCAAAATTACCCAGCGTCCCTGATAGATTGAGTTTAACAAAAGCGCCTGATAACCGTAGTTTTACACCTTAAACTTTTCAGTAATTCGCTTCATTGCTTCTTCGACATTCTCGCGGCTATTAAATGCGGAAATGCGGAAGTAACCTTCGCCAGCAGCACCAAACCCAGAACCAGGAGTTCCCACAACATTTACTGTGTGCAGCAACTTATCAAAAAATTCCCAACTGGATAAACCATTAGGAGTTTTCACCCAAACATAAGGTGCATTCACGCCACCATACACTGCTAATCCGGCAGATGTCAGTTTTTCGCGAATAATTTTGGCGTTTTCCAAATAGAAACTAACTAGCGCCTTAACTTGTGCCTGCCCTTCTTGGGAGTAAACTGCCTCAGCTCCCCGTTGTACAATGTAGGAAACTCCATTGAACTTAGTAGACTGGCGGCGATTCCACAGTTTCCACAGTTCCACCTCAGAACCATCTGCTGCTTTGGCTGTCAACGTTTTTGGCACTACAGTTAACGCGCAACGGGTTCCGGTAAAGCCTGCATTCTTGGAAAAAGACCGAAACTCGATCGCAACTTCTCTTGCTCCCTCAATCTCATATATAGAGTGAGGAATCTCGGAATCGGTAATGTAAGATTCGTAGGCGGCATCAAAGAAAATAATCGAGTTATTAGCTTTGGCATAATCTACCCAAGCCTTGAGGTGTTCCTTAGTAGCGGTTGCACCGGTGGGGTTATTGGGGAAACAGAGATAAATTAAATCGACTTTCTGAGAAGGAATCTCAGCAGTGAAGTTGTTTTCAGCAGTAACTGGGAGATAAACTAAGCCTTCAAACTCGCCTTTACCGTTGATATTGCCTGTATTTCCCGCCATGACATTTGTGTCGACATATACGGGATAAACAGGGTCAGTGACGGCGATCGCATTATCATGTCCAAAGATTTCTAGAATATTGCCACTATCGCATTTGGAACCGTCGGAAATAAAGATTTCCGAAGCATCTATATCAGCTCCTCGCGCTTGGAAATCTTGAGCAGCAATTTTTTCTCGTAACCAAGCATAGCCTTGCTCTGGGCCATAGCCTTTGAAGGTGGTGCGATCGCCCATTTCTTCCACAGCCTTAATCATAGCTGTGCGACAAGCTTCTGGTAAAGGTTCTGTGACATCGCCAATGCCCAGCCGGATAATCTTAGCATCAGGGTTAGCTTCTGCAAAAACATTGACCCGACGAGCAATTTCTGGAAACAGGTAACCTGCTTTCAGCTTCAGGTAATTGTCGTTAATTGTTGCCATAGTAGATATATGAAAGACGCCCTAAAATAGCTTACTGCTAATTTATATGTGCGTTGAAGAAGAATTCAGGTACGATTTGTTGTGTAGGCAATCCTGCTGGAGGAAGTCTCCCCAGGGTCACTTTCGCGCAAAGGTAGCAGCGTCCCGTGAGGCGTCAACCCGCTAGAAATTATACAGTTCAGCCTGTTTGAATAGATTAGACATCCTCATGCCTAAAAGCATGAAGAGGATGTCCCAATACGGTTCGGATAAGGTTTTTCAATGAAAGTTATAGATCACAAAGACGCGACAAATCGCTGTCTTTACAATAATCAGTCCTTTGTAGAGACGGCGATTTATCGCGTCTCTTCCCTTAACCGAAACGTATTGGAGGATGTCCAATCAGCCCCTCTGCACAATACGCTGCTGAAAAAGCACGACCAAAAGTAAGAAAGTACCACGGAGTACGAGCTGCCACCAAGGAGTAATAGTTCCCTCAAGATTTAAAAGGTTGTACATCATTCCTAGCAAAAGTACACCGATGAGGGTTGGAAACACGCTCCCTTGCCCTCCTGTGAGAAACGTTCCTCCCATGACGGTTGCAGCGATCGCATCTGTTTCCCAGCCAAAGGCAGCCACTGGCTGACCTGCTCCTAGACGACCCGCGAGAACAACACCGGCAAGCCCTGAAAGCAGACCACTGAATGTGTACACCGCAAGCTTAACTCGGTTTGGATTCACACCCATGAGGCGGGAAGCCTCTTCGTTGTCGCCGATAGCAAATATATGCAGCCCTAA
The DNA here is from genome assembly GCF_038096175.1 of Nostoc sp. UHCC 0302. NCBI lineage: Bacteria > Bacillati > Cyanobacteriota > Cyanophyceae > Nostocales > Nostocaceae > Nostoc > Nostoc sp. UHCC 0302. The sequence goes on along the minus strand of NZ_CP151099.1, from coordinate 3,868,893 downwards.
TCGGCTTCTGTGTAGCATAAACCAAGTTGCAAAATATAAGAGCGCAACTATAATCACAGGGACAGGGACGGAACCAATGAACCCCCTGCCCAGCCAAACAAGTCCTGATGCTGCCGATGGTACGGCAATCGACCTCTCCTGAGTGATGCTCAACGCCAGCCCACGTGCAGCACTCGCAGTGAATAACGTAACAACGAACGGCTGGAGCCGTGCGCGAGACACAAGAAGACCATTGACCACACCGAGCAACGTGGTGCTGGCAATGCCGCCGCCGATAGCCACGAAGCTGCCTTGTCCGGCAAGCATTGCTGCGACGACACCGCTTAGAGCAACGAGTGCGCCCACGGACAGATCAATTCCTCCGCTGACGATCACAATGGTCATGCCCAGCGCCACGATCGCAAGCATACTGTTCTGCCGCATGATATTCATGAGATTAAGAGGTGTCAGGAAGGTTTCATAACGAAACGATGCGAAAACAGCTAAACCGAGGAGCATAAGCAGTACACCTTGCGAGGTGAAAAGCCTAGCGAGACGCTTCGAGAGCCGCATTCCCGCAAGTGCAAGAGACCTGGTGGCAGCCATGATGCTTTAAACCTCCTGAGTACGCTGCAAAAAAATGGCGAAAAGAATGATTACGGATTTCAAAACTAATGACCAGGTAAACGGAATCAGGAGCATATTGAAACTCGTGGAGATCACCTGCATAATCAAAGCTCCTACAACAGTGCCAAGTATATTCGCACGACCACCAGAGAAGGGCGTACCGCCAACAACAACGGCTGCGATCGCATCAAATTCCGCGTTGACACCGACCTTGCTGGGATCGCCCATGCCAAGCCTTGCTGTCTCGACAAGTCCGGCAAAACCGGCAAGCAGGGCGCTAATCACATAAACTATATATTTCACGCGCCCTGCACGGATACCCGCAAGCCGTGCGGCCTCCTCGTTGCCGCCAACTGCAACGATCTGACGCCCAAAAAGCGTAGAGTGAATACAGAAGAAAGCTCCTGCAATGACGACTCCCGCAATCACAACCTGAATTGGTATAGAACCGAGATAGCCCTTTCCGAGCGCTTCAAATGTGGGATGGGCGAAGGGAACGAGTTTACCGTCCCCGATGACCTGAGCCACCCCACGCCACATGATCAGAGCCGCCAAGGTAGTGATTAGGGCGTCAAGTTTCAGATGTGAGATGAGAAAGCCATTGAAAAGACCAACCAACAGAGCAGCACACAAGGCGAACGAGATGGCAACAGCTATCCCATACTTAATAAGCAATGCCACAATCACGGAAACCAATGCCATAGTAGAGCCGACTGTGAGGTCGATGCCGCGCGAGGCAATAACAAAAGTCATCCCAACGGCAACAAACATTGTCGTGGATACTTGGAGCAACATATTCAAAGTGTTGCTAACTGTAGCGAAACGCGGAGTGAAGACGGCGTTCGCAACATAGAGAATTAGGAGCGCCGCAGGTGCGCCGAAGTTTGGGTTCCACAGAGTTCTCCAACTCAGATCAGGCTTCTTGCTCTTCATTATCTGTCCTGCTCTGTTTCAAACTATTTACCAACGGCTTGCTTACGATCTATACCTTCCGCCATTACGTGCAGAATTGCCTTTATGTTCTTCTGTTCGCCACTGAGTTCCGCAATTGACCGTCCGTCACGGAGGACGACTACACGTTCCGAGCCTTCAACTAGCTCTTCCACTTCCGATGAAATCATCAGAACCCCCAGCCCTTGCTCTGCTAATTCGGCGATTAGCCGCTGGATCTCGCGCTTTGCACCAACATCAATACCACGAGTCGGCTCGTCGAGAAGAAGAAGTTTTGTATTCTTGCACAGCCATCGCGCCAGAAGAACTTTCTGCTGATTGCCACCAGAAAGTTCGTGGATCTTCTGCTCGGTGCTGGCCGCCTTGATATCAAGACGCTGCATGAAACGGTCGACAAGCTCGCTCTGTCGTTTTCTTGAAACAATGCCCCATTGCGTAAGCTTCGGGAGTGCAGCTAGTGTGAGGTTTTCTCGCACCGAAAGCTCGGGGATGATGCCATCCGCCTTACGATCCTCTGAAAGGAAAGCTATCCCAGCATCGATGGCATCATGAGGATCACGCAGAGACAAAATACTACCTTCGAGTTTTACGGTTCCACTTTCAAGGGGTTCGGCCCCGAACAGGGCGCGTGCCGTTTCACTTCGACCAGAGCCAAGCAAACCCGCAAGTCCGACGATTTCCCCATGTCGGATTTCAATTGAGACACCATCGAGCCGTTGCTTATATTTGAGAGCTTCCGCATACAGCAGCACTGGCCGACCTGTGGCATTTTCCGGTCGTCCGGCGAACGCCGTGACTCCTTTGCTCACCTCATCGGGTTGGCGACCTAGCATATGACAAACGAGTTCCAGACGATTGAGGGTTGCCAGGGATTGCGTCACGATGTTGCGCCCATCACGGAGTACCGTCACGCGATCGCACACAGCGTAAAGTTCTTCAAAACGGTGGCTGATGTAAACGATGGATGTTCCTTGCGACTTTAGCCGACGCATAACATCAAAAAGAACAGAAACTTCAGTTTCCGTCAGCGAACTTGTGGGTTCATCGAGGATGAGTACCTTCGCCCCAAAGGATATAGCGCGTGCGATCGCCACCATCTGGCGATGGGCAATATTGAGCGAACCAACCACTGAGCGCGGGTCAATATGCAAACCCAGGCGCTCCAGGATATCGGTCGCCCCAGAGTTCATCGTCCGTCTATCAATGATGCCGAAGCGATGCGGTTCCCTGCCAAGAAAAATATTCTCAGCAACAGTTCGGAAACCCACAAGCTGGATCTCTTGGTAGACAGCTACTATGCCTGCCGCCTGGGCTTCGGTCGGATTCTGGAATGCAACGGGGTGAGTCCAGCCCTCAGCCTGACAAAGACCGCCAAGATGGGGGGCTGGCGTTAGTCTTCGCGTAGCGTCTCGTAGAGAAGCGGTAGCGACGTTAGGAGCGTCACCCGAAGGGTTATGGTTGTACTCTATAACACCTGAGTCCCGTCGATATGCCCCCGTGATGATCTTGATGAGAGTCGATTTACCAGCGCCGTTTTCTCCGACCAACGCATGGATCTCGCCCGCCTTCAGCTCGAAATCGACGCCCCGGAGCGCTGGCACGCCGGAAAAACTTTTCTTGATGTCCGTCATGCACAGAACACTTCGAGTCGCCTGAGTCATCGGCCTTACCTAGTTTTTGTCCTGATAGCCTATAGTCAAAGATCCTTTAGCTGGCACTATAGCCATCCTATTTGTTCATTGTCGAGGCTCAAAATATTTCCTGGCTATCTTTTCTTTATTTTAAGACAGGAAATACTTAGTAAGCTTCATACACAAAATCCTTGGCGTTTGTGATGTCAAAAAGTCTGTCTTTAAGAATTATCCTAGTAGGAATCTTCTTGCCAGCAAAATACTTCTCCATCGTGGCGAAAACAAGTGGCCCAAAACGTGGATTCGACTCGACACTCACTCCAAGTTCGCCGCGGATAATCGCCTCAAGTGCAGCTTTCTGACCATCGATTGAAACGACCATTACATTCTTTCCAGGCTTCATACCTGCGGATTTGAGAGCCTGGATAGCACCTAATGCCATTTCGTCGTTGTGAGCATACACTGCGGTGATATCGGAACCCTTGGCCTGGATCATCGGTGAGAGGTTAGAATAAAGTAAATTTTGTCAATCAGTTAAAATACTCAAAAAAACTTTAATGAAAATGATAATCGTGCGTGGGGGAGGGGAAGGAGGCGAGCGACACTCGCCTCCTTCCTCTCTATTTGATTATCATTATCTATAAGTTTTTAACGGCTAAAATGTGAGGCAAAAAAGTATTGTAACGAGAGAATAAATTTTTCAAAAGTGAGTTTCATTATTATTGTAAATTCAGTAATCAAATGCGGTAATGAAAAGTGCTTGTTGACTACTATGCCCAAAGCTGCAAAACGAAACTCCGACCACGCGCAAAAGCATAATACTCCTACCATAGATAATGAAGCGATTGCGTCGCATTTAGAAGAGTTACTAACTCCAGCTATCTTTGCTCAACAAAAATACTATAAGCAGTTAGGTTTACGAGATAGAATTATCAACCTATCCTTCATGGTAGCAGCAGTATTAACTTTATTGTGGCGACAAGTTCCTGGAGTTCAAGAATTAACAAGGCTTTTAGCAAGAGAAGATTTATTGTGGTGTCGTTCTAGAATAATTGCTCAACAATCTCTTTCTGAAAGATTTTTAGTATTCCCATCTGAATTATTTGAGCGAGTATTTAAAGATTTACTACCTCAGTTACAACTTAATTGGCAACGACGGCTGAAGCGACCACTTCCTGATAGTGTTAAATTTGCACTTCTTAATTTTGAACGAATTTGGATAGCTGACGGGTCTACATTAGAAGCCTTATTCCGAAAGCTAAAAAGCCTAGAAGACTTGAAAACAGGTCAATTAGCAGGAAAGATTTGTACAGTTATTGATTTAGTCAATCGCTTACCTATTGAAGTTTGGTTTCACACTAATCCTGCTGCATCAGAAACTAACTTTGAAGCTCCATTGCTGAAACTACTACCTGCTAAAACTCTGATCTTACTTGATAGAGGTTTTTATCATTTCCACTTTTTACAACAACTCATTAACCAAGAAGTTCATTTTATTACTCGTTTAAAAGCCAAAGCATCTATTAAGTACTTAAAAATTTTCAGCTATGACCATTCAGTTAAAGACCGATTGATTCAACTTGGAACTGTTCGTCGTGGTGCACCAGTGCTTACTTTACGTTTAATAGAAATTAAGGTTGGTAAAACTAGCTATTCTTATATTACTTCTGTCCTCGACCCACAAATCTTACCTCCTTACGTTGTCGCAGATTTATATCGCCGAAGATGGAGAGTTGAAGAAGCTTTTTACGTGGTCAAGCGTTTATTGGGACTGTCATATTTATGGACTGGTTCTATTAATGGTGTGAAGTTACAAGTGTGGGCAACTTGGCTCTTTTATGCAGTATTGGTTGACTTGGGAGATGCGGTTGCAGACGAATTATCTTTGCCATTTGACCGCATTTCTTTAGAGATGATTTTTCGTGGTTTATATCATTTTAGTGTCGCCTATGATAAAGGTAAGGCGGATGACCCAATTAAGTACTTCGCTGCCAAAGAAAATCAAGATTTAGGAGTAGTTAAAGCCCTGCGAAAACCAGTCTCCAAGCTGGATTTATCGCCTTTTCCCGCACCCTCTTGACAAAAGTGCAATCACTCTAACCTCTCACTGATGGGCCTGGATGATGTTCTCCATTACACGTACAGCCGCAGCCCGCGAAAAATCTGCCGTCTGCGTGGCAATAATCTTCATGTTGGGATAACTAGCAATGGCGCCGCGAAACCCCTTTGCCCGATCAATTGCTACCGATGACCCAGCTGTTCCGGTGAGTTCCACGATAGACGCCTTGCCATCAGTCACCTGAGCCAGCCATTTTCCAACGCGATGACCTTGGGCGATGAAATCTGACCCAAGAAAGCTGACGAAATCTTCGCCCGGTTTTCCCGCTGCTTCACGGTCGATGAGAAACACTGGTATTTTTGCCGCTCTCGCCGCTTCCAGGGCGGGCGTAAGCCCTTCATATTCGCGTGGCGCGAGAAATATGGAGTCGACTTGTCGGGCGATTAAATCCTCAATGTCGGCAAATTGCTTCGATGTTTGTCCCTGGGCATCCGTCATCAGGAAATCGTAAGTCTTTTTACGCTTGGCAGCCTCTTCCTTAATGCTGTTTGTTTCGGCTATGCGCCACGGGCCGATGTTCTCCGTCTGCGAAAATCCAACAATCTTTTTCGTTTTCTCGCGCACACAACCAGATTGCGAGAAAGCCGCAGCAGTAATCACAATGTAGGCGCTAAATACTACGAACCTTGACATATAGACTCGGACATCTGAGCATCTAAAATAGGTTTCATTTTTCATAACCTCATCAGATATTCTATCCATCGTGTCTGAATCGCTACTTAGAGCTTATCTCAAAACAAAGACTATAAAGTCAGGTTTTTGTGCAAGCCACTGATTACTGGTATTTTTCCAAAGGGAGAGGCTAGCGCCTTCTCTACAAGACCAAGGCGTAGCTTGCTTCCCCGGAGGGGTACGAGTCGGCAGAGCGCAAGGGCGGAGTGGTTCTCTATGAGCGACTGGCGTTGGAAACCTTCCTACAGCGCTGACTCACCACATTCGTTAGCTAAGTAAGAGAGACATTTAAAACGAATTTCAACAATTTGGTCATAAAAAGGATTCAGTTTACAGAGTGGCGGAATGTAAGCAATTGTGTGATTAAGAAGCTTAATTTCGCGCTCAAAGGGACAACTGGCAGGAATGATTCTGCATAATAATCTTGCAATTTTTGGTTGACTAATTTCTAATGATTCAAGCCATTGTTTAATAGGAGAAAAAAGGTCAATTTTATTAAATTTAATAAGACTATTCATCTATTTATCCTCAATTATAATAATCTCATTGTAGAGTTTTAAAATAGGATAAACTTCTGAAGAATATCAGAGATTGATCTCAACGAAATAGGGAATTTATCTATAACTTTCGATGTTCTAAAACTAGCATTGCCTATGACTTTTGTCATAATACAGCAGAATTCAAGTGGTCGCACCTCGGCTGCGCTCGATGGTCGCCGAGCGCAGCCGAGGTGAGTCAGAAGTAAATCCGTCTTGATATCTAGCTTTTTAACTCAGATCCTGTACTTCATTTACTTGCAAACTGCTGTAACTAAAACGAATATATAGCAATCCTAAATGAGTTGTAAAAAAATTCACCCCCCGGCTAACGCCGTCCCCCCTTGGTAAGGGGGGACTACAGGGGGGTCGCAACAACCTCAAATTTTCACAAATGATTTAGGACTGCTATAGCCTTACTTGCTCTCGTTTAAAGTTTCTGTCGCGCCATCAGTTGGGCAAACAGTCCTGGTTGATTGGCGAGTTGATTAAAACTACCTTCTTGCACCACGCGACCATTCTCGAATACATAGATGCGATTGGCGTTACGAATGGTACTCAGACGGTGAGCGATCGCAATCCGTGTTACCTTCAAACGCTCTAAACTTTGACTGACGATCGCTTGGGTGCGGTTATCTAAGGCACTGGTGGCTTCATCAAATAACAAGATTTTGGGTTTTAATACTAGCGATCGCGCAATCAATAATCGCTGCCGTTGCCCTCCAGAAATATTAGTTCCTCCTTCACTAATTACCGTGTGCATTCCCATTGGCATCGATTCGACATCTTCAGCAAAGCCAGCCATCCGCGAGGCTTCCCACGCTTCATCCATTGAGATCATCGCTCCACTGGCGATATTTTCAAAGATGGATGCAGATGTCAATCGGCTATTTTGCATCACAACTCCTAGTTGCCGACGCACTGCATGAATATCCAGCCCCGCTAAATCTTGTCCGTCGTAATAAATCGTGCCAGATTCCGGGACATCAAACCCCAGTAATAATCGGAACAGCGTTGATTTTCCACTCCCCGAAGCTCCGACAAAAGCGATAAACTCGCCAGGTTCAGCATGGATGCTAACATCATCCAATGTCAAAGGCCCGTCATCTCGATACCGGAAAATCACATGATCCACAACCAATCGTCCAGAAAGCCGACCTGGATCGGTTTTTTCTGAGTCTACTTCCGGTTTGGATTCGAGAATCGGCTGCGCTCGTTCCCACAAAGGAACCACTTGTAAGACATCTATAATCGTGCCGCTGAGACTGGTAGCTCCACCGATAAATGTGCCAAATGCCGCATTAAATGCTAAAAATACACCTGTAGATAAACCACTTTCTTGAGAATTAGCTTGCTGAAGTAAACTACTGGCAAACCAGAAAAGTATTGCTGTAGTTAATACAGGCAAGATTTTATTAATCACAGCCAGAGCATCTTCAATGCCTTGAGTACTCAGCATCCATTTGATTTGCTGACTGTACTGTTTTCCCCAAAAAGCAAAGGCGCGGGCTTCTGCTCCTGCAACTCGCAGTTTGCTGACGCCGTTGATTAACTGCACCATCACCCCTGAGAGTTGTCCTTGTAACTCTAGTAAAGGACGAACCTTCCGCAGAGTGTAAATTCCTGAAACCAGGGTAATAGTAATGTTGACAAAAGCAACAAGAGTGGCAATTAACGCTAGCGAACCATTGTAGTAAAAAAGCAGTCCTAAGTTCAGAAACGCGAACAAACTGGTGAAAATACTTCTGAGAACCGTGCTACTAAGTTTTTGGCGGATTTGGCTAATGGCGCTCACCCGTGAATTCAAGTCTCCAGTTGAGTACTGGCGGAAGAATGATGCTTTTAGATTCAACAACCGATCCCAGACTGCTGCTTGGGTGGAAGCATCGGCAAAAGTTTCCACGCGCATGATTGCAAAGCCTTGGGCAAGTTGAAACAAGGTACTACCAAATGCAGTTGCTAGCAGCGCTAAGGCAATTTGCACTAATAAACCGCGATTGGCATCAGGAATGGCACTGTCAATTAAGATGGCCATAGCTTGGGGGACGATCATTCCTAATAAACTTGTCGCCATACCCGCAGCCAAGACAATCAACAATTCCTTGTAGTGTCCTTGGAGAGCAAATTTCAGTAAATCGATGGTGGTGAGGACTTTATCAGGTAATGGGCGATAGAAGGTATATCCCGTTAGCGCCAGTTTAATTGCACTTTTAGCATTAACCGGAGTGCGCGATCGCTTAATTGGATCAAAAATTTCATAGCGGGTATCAGATACAGGTAACAGCGCCACAGGATTGTTATCTTCTAGCGTGTAAGCCAGCATTGCACCGCAATCTTTCTTCCACCATTGACCTTGTAAAGCGATCGTTCGGGTTCGTAAACGCGAAGCACGAGCGATCGCTTGTAGCGGATCTTGAACTCGTTTGAGGTCTTCAGACTTTGCCGGTGGTCGAATCGTCACACCTAAAGTTCGCCCGACTGCACCAGCAGCGATCAGTAAGGCTTGGTCAAAATCATTAGCTTCAATTTGAGCAGAAGCGGCAATTTGCGGAGATTGCAGCAACGAGGCTAACTCGCCCAGCGTCTCCTTCATTACATGATCATTGAGGTGTTGCCGTTCTTGAAATCGGTTTAATTCTACCGCTTTTTCCTGCTGTTCCAGAAGAAAAAGGCTCTGAAGAAAGTAGACTTGAATTTGGAAAATCCCCCTGAACAGAGTATTAGCATCCTCAATTTCAGACGTAGTTAAGATTTCTAGCTCGGTTGTATCTTCAGCTTGAAACCACATATCTGCGCTCAACGGTAACAATCCTGATTGAGGCATGACTAACAATTGCTCAAACCCCATCCAAACCGCATAACCACGCTGAATTTGTACCCAGGATACAAGTTCTCGCTGTGGTTGGAAAATCTGACCATTGCTGAGTGAGAAGTAGCGAACTCCTTCTTCTTGAAACGGCAGTCCAGGTGGAGTAATAGAAGACAGCGCCAATCCTAGTTGCTCAATCCACCCCTCTATTAAAGTTACAGCTTCGCCATTGCTATGAGCAATAAATTCCCGAAAATCTTTCCTTGAAACTTTCATAAGTTCCGTTTCTTCAATCGACACCGCCAGTAGTTGATACGGTATCGGCTGAGAATCACTAATGATGCCAAACATTGCCTGTCTAGTTCGGGTAGTAAATAAATAGCGGCGACTTCCCTCAGCAATTCCCTCCTTCACCGGAATCGCAAACACCGCCAATGAACCCGATTTGACGATCCAAATCGTCTTCGGGTCATTGAGAATAATTGGCTCATTACCTTTGAAGTGATAGTACTCTCCCGGCAGGGTAGCGCTGCGAATTTGATCTAACATATTCTTACTCCATAAAATTAATCCAAAACCTTGGCGCTCTTGGCGGCTTGGCGGTTCGATAAATCATGTATTTTAAAAATTTTTGCGTAAGTCCCGATAGTATAAAATAACGAACCGCCAAGAACGCCAAGAACGCCAAGAAAGAAATGCTTAACTGAACTTTATTGTGATGTGACTCACTCCTCTTGGAGTGCTTCGCCTTCACTGCGAATCAATTGCAAATACTTGCCTTCAACCTGCTGTAATTCTTCATGGCTACCCCGTTGCACCACTTTGCCGCGATCGAAAACAATAATTTCGTCACAATCGCGAATTGTGCTTAACCGATGCGCCACAATTACACAAGTACAGCCACGCTCCCGGAGTCTCTGATCGATCATTTTTTCTGCCTCGGAATCGAGCGCACTGGTCGCTTCATCCATCACTAAAATCGCCGGATTATTCACTAAAGTGCGGGCAATTTCTAATCGCTGTCGCTGCCCACCACTCAAATTAGATGCCCCTTCTGCAAGGTCAGCGTTGTAGCCTCCAGGCATTGAAAGCACTACATCCTGAATGGCAGCGTCTTTACAAGCGCGAACTAGGTTACTAAAAGGCACAGTCGAATCCCAAAGCGTGAGATTGTCGCGCACACTGCCTGCAAATAGCGAGATATCTTGCTCAACTAAGGCAATTGAATTAGTGAGAATTGATCGCGGAATGTGTTTTCTGGGTTGACCATCAAATAGAATCTCTCCCGCCCAAGGTTGGTACAATCCACACACCAGCTTGGCAACGGTTGACTTACCCGAACCACTGCCACCCACTAAAGCGACTCGTTGACCGGGTTTCAGTGAAAGACTGAAATTTTCAATCAAGGGAGACGCAGAGCGGTTATAGCCAAAGGTGATGTTACGGAGTTCAACATAACCCTGAAGCCGAACGTTTGCAGCAGGTAGTTGAGTTGGCGATATACTAATGTCTTGCTCTACAGCAGGGTCGATCGCATTGCGTAACACATCATCCAACCGACCCAAATTGCCTTCCATTTCCTGGAGTTCACCTGCTAAACTCACCAAATTATTTACAGGCTCTAGAAATCTTTGCATCAAGGCTTGAAAGGCAATGAGCATACCTATACTCAGTACGCCATCCATTACCCGTAGCCCTCCTACTGCCAGCAAAAGCATGGATGTAATTGAGGTGAGAAATGACGGCAACACACCCAGGTTTTGATTAGTCGTATCCATTTCTTGGCGGGCATTAATTGCTTTAGCGTAATAACCTGCCCACCGCGAAAAGAATTCCGACTCTAGCCCGGATGCTTTGAGTGTTTCCATACTTTGCAGTCCAGAAATCGCTACGCCACTGACTTTGCCTTGTTCTTGCATTAATCGCAGATTGGCATCAATGCGCTGCCGTGAAACCCATCGCCACACGCTGACATTCACGATTACAAAAGCAATGCCGATCGCAGTCAGAACGACGTCATATTGCAGCATCACTACAGCATAAAAGACAACGGTGAAGGCTGAAATAACTGTAGTCGCTAATCGTCCTGAAAGCAGATTTGCCAAGCTATCGTTGAGGCGGACACGGCTGCTAATTTCTCCGGCAAATCGCTGATCGTAAAAACTAACTGGTAGCCGCAGAATATGCCACAAGAATCGACTAGACATCCCCACTGCCAGCTTAATTTTCATGCGTCGCAGAAATTGCAGCTGAAGCAATGTGAGAAAACCATTCAATATGGCTGTGAAGATCATCCCGACAATTAAGGGACGCAACCAATCATTTCTGCCTTCAATCAAAACATTATCAACAAAGGCTTGTGAGAATGCAGGGATGGCTAATCCGGGAATCACTAATAGCAATCCGGCGATTACACAATAAACCAGCGCTCCCAGGGAACTCTGCAATCGATCCCATAAGGATAATGTCAGGCTTGGTTTATGTCCTCCTGGCTGGAAGTCTGCACCCGGTTCACCAACTAGCACTACCCCAGTAAAGGACTGATCAAATTCTGAAAGCGAAACTGCACGCGGCCCGGTGGCAGGATCATTAAGATAAACTTTGTCTTTGGCAAATCCTTCAACTATTAGAAAATGGTTGAAATTCCAAAAGACAATATAAGGACATTCAAGTTTGCGTAACCCAGCCAAATCGACCTTAAAGCCTTTCGCCTGCAATCCGTAGCTGCGAGCAGCATTGAGAATATTAGATGCTTTACTACCATCTCGTGAAACACCACAAGCTTGACGGAGTTCTGCAAGCGGCACAATGCGATCGTAGTATCCTAAAATAATCCCCAGTGCCGCTGCACCGCATTCCACTGCTTCCATTTGTAAGAGGGTGGGAGTCCGACGACGGCGATCGGGACGGCTGATGAGCCGTTGAATTTTTTGGAATCGACGCCCAATTTGTGATTGAATTTGCCGCATAATCAATACATTCCACTCCACGATCGCAGAATCGGAAACACAAAAGAAATTGGGGATTGTTCATCCACTTTCACGCGCACTGAGGCGGTGGTTCCAGATGTAATTTGGCTGTCTGGCCCTTTAGACGACGACCACCGAAAACGGCTTTTAGTCGAAGGATCTGGCTGAAGTTCAGCAAAAACTTGAATTTGTGCGCCTTCTGTGGTTAACCCTTGCAAAACTTCCAGACCGCCGACAACACTTGATGCGCTTTCTTTACTAACCGGAAATGCAGAAATACTTGTGACTTTCCCGAGAATGCCACCAAAACGTTCTCGTTTAACAGTCGAAGGAGTGACTTGCAACTCCATCCCTTTTTGAATCTTTTTGCCTTCGCTGACCGGGAAGAATGCCACCCCAACTAACTTGTTCCCGGAATCTCTAGCTTCGATTGTGCCAATCCGAGCGCCCTTTTCCAGAGTTTGTCCAGGAACAGCAGAAAGTTCTAGAATTCGTCCATTGAAATTGCTAGTAACCTGGCTGTTTGCTTTGATTTCTAATTTTAATTCTGCGATCGCTCGCTGGGTGTCTTGAATTTCTTTTCTTCGATTAGTAGCAATAGCTAAATCTTGTTCTGCTTGCCCAGCAAACTTACTGTCTAGTACTGCTAACTGTGCTTGCAGTTCTTTAGTTGAATTGATATTTGCTAAGAATTCTCGTTCTGCATCAGCTTCTTTAACATTAAGTTGTTTGAGTTGCGATTCGATTTCATTGATTTTGGTTTTACTATTGAGAAATTCCTGTTGCGCCTGAAGGACGGTATCGCTCGAAACTGCTCCTTCTTCACGTAGCTTTTGGCGAATGTCAAATCGTTCTTTGAACGTGGGCATCAAATCTCGCGTTGTCTGCAACTGTTCCTGTAAGTTCTGACGCTCTTGCCGAATCGACTCCAGACCTTTACTTCTGAGAATTGGCGTTAGGGATTGGGTTGTTTTGAGAGTTTGCAGGAGTGCTTGACGTTGTTGCCCAATTGCACCTTTATCTAAAACCGTTCGCTGAAGTTGCAGAGAATTGGCATTTTGGTCTTGTTCTTGAAGTTGAGCAAGCTTGACTCGTGCAAGTTTCAACTTATCTTGAAGTTCAGTTTGGTCGATTGTCGCTAGCACCTGTCCTTTCTTCACTTCATCGCCTGTACGAACAAAGAGCATGAGAATCTGCCCGGAACTAGGAGACTGGAATCCAACGACTTTGCTAGGAAAAACCACTACGCCTTGTCCGGCTACGGTAATGGGAATGCGACCAAAAACACTCCAAACAAGTCCAACGGCAATTAGAGATCCCATCGCGGCTAACGGAATCCATTTTTTTGGTTGAACCACCTGCATCAGTTGATCGAGCCGCTCCGGAGAGGATAAACGATCAAGTGCTTCTTTGCGGAATAAGTTGCTTTTGTGGGTCGTCATTATACTGACTCCATTCTAGTTATAGAAATTTTTATAAAAGGGATATAAGGCATGAAGGATGAAGCATTTGAAAAGTGTAGGTTTTAACGTTCTTAACAGGATAAGAGAGACAAGGGGACGCGGTAAACCAGCGCCTTGGGCTGAGATGCTTTGCGGCAAAGACTTGGGGCAACTAGTAAACTTGAAGGGTGGCGCAAATGACTCTGTTAATACAGCAGAATTCAGGTGGTCACCGAGCGCACTTGTGCTGAGCGTAGCCGAAGTAGCCGAGGTGAGCCAGAAGCGATGCCCTGAGCTTGTCGAAGGGTCAGGAGCGGAGCCGGAGACGCTCCGCCTCCGGTCAGAAGTAAATCCGGCTTTATATATAGCTTTTAAACTGGGACACTCTACTGCATTTACTTGCAAACTGCTGTAATTTTCAAAACCTTTTAGATGATGTCCGAAACCTTTTAGATGATGTTCAAAACCTTTTAGATGATGTCCGAAACCTTTTAGATGATGTCCGAAACCTTTTAGATGATGTTCAAAGCTTTTAGATGATGTCCGCAACCTTTTAGATGATGTTCAAAACCTTTTAGATGATGTCCGAAACCTTTTAGATGATGTTCAAAGCTTTTAGATGATGTCCGCAACCTTTTAGATGATGTTGGGACTCCGTTAAGGAGTCTTTAAACTGAACAGCAAATTCTCCCTTGTACCGTTAAGAGCCTTGTTATGAAAAACCTACACTGTTAAAGGGTATGGGGAAGATGGGTGAGGAGAATGCCTAATGACAAATGCCCTGACATAGTTCAATTCCCTCGAATCTGCTTCAGCATCCAGTCAAATCGCGTTCCTGCCAGTGTCACTTGAGCCAAAAAGCTAGAACTCAGTTCATCCTCATAAGTCAAGCGTTCATCTAAAGGTTTACCTGAGCTATAGGTGATTCTGCCGTAACCCAGACTATTGATGATTCCTTGCTGTTTATCTGCTAATAAAATCGCTAATACTCGATAAAATCGGGCAGCAAACCCCACATCGTGTAGCAATTTGGCAGAAAGTCGCCATCTGGGAATCGATAACACAGTTGCATCTTCAACCGCCCGAATCGTCATCGCAGGTGGACTGGCTTCGACAAAGGGTGTTTCGCCAACTATGTCACCCCGCGATAATTTGGCAAACTCCCGTTCTATATAATCTGTCTGTTCTAAAGTTGAAAAGGCGCGGGTGAGAGGATTGCTTGTATCTTCAGCAATCGAAGCCACCATCTTGCCATCTAATAAAATATAGAGAGCGTCAACGGGTCTTCCAGCCTGAAACAACACCGTTCCCGCAGGAATTCTCATAGCATTGCCTGCAACAATCATCCAACCAATATCGCTATCATTTAATTCTGCAAATG
The DNA here is from genome assembly GCF_038096175.1 of Nostoc sp. UHCC 0302. Lineage (NCBI taxonomy): Bacteria > Bacillati > Cyanobacteriota > Cyanophyceae > Nostocales > Nostocaceae > Nostoc > Nostoc sp. UHCC 0302. The sequence continues at coordinate 3,853,777 of NZ_CP151099.1, read as the reverse complement.
TAAATAAAATTTCTCGAATTTGGGGCTGAAAAAGCACGACTGTGCTTTGGCCAATTTGGCTGATCATCTGCTCTAATCGGTGAGCAAGTAGAACTGCGATCGCTCGATAAAAATGGGCAGCAAACGTGACATCTTCCTGCAATTTTTGAATCAACTGCTGCTGAGGAATCATCAACACAAGCGACTTTCTAGCGGCTTTGACTGTAGTTGAAGACTGGTAGGAGGCTAAAAAAGGCATTTCTCCTACAACTTCTCCATTTGCCAGCCTCGCTACCTCTCGTCCTGACAGTTCGCCACCTTCAAGGGCAGCAAACGCTCGACCAATAGGATTATCGTCAGCCTGAGCGACAGAAACACTTAATGCCCCATCAAGTAGGATGTAGAGAGCATCAACAGGTGTTCCTTGGCGGATGAGGATCGTGCCAGCAGTAATTTCTTCTCTTTGACCCGTTGCCAAGATCCAGTCAATATCGCTATTTGTCAGTTCTTTCAGTAGAACTTCTGTCATAATTTAACTTCCTTGTGTTTTGCTAACGGGAGAGAAATGGGGAGCGAGAAATAACTACTGAGCAATACTCCCCATCGCGTATTCACTAGCTTGACGAATTGCCGTACTTGTTTTTCCACTCAGGAAACTTTATGTTCTCAAGCTTTTTTGCGATCGCTTCAGATAGATTGTTATATTTGTCGTCTATGGGATACTCACTTGGATAAGGCTCAGTTGGATAAGGCTCACCTTCGGCAATGCCACCCGAAATAGTTGCGAGTTCTTGAGCCGATAGTTCTTGTGATTCATTTTGCTTTTCGTTTTCCATTGCCATTTTTTTCCTTGTCATTTCATTTATTACTAAATTGACCTAATTTTATGAAAGTGAAATTATTAATCACACAAGAATAATTTCAGAAAGCAGTTGAGCAAAACTTGTCCAACTGCAATTGATTGATTTGAGAAACTCCGTTTATGTAGAACCTTCGATCGCAGATATATCTCCAAACAACTCACCAAGAACCTTTAAATCCTCTGTTGTCGCGTCGGTGATGGAGAGGTGGAACACAGAAGAGTCTGTTGTCTCTGCATGAAAAGCCGACCGTGTTGAGTGAAACCCTCGTCCTCGTGATGTTTGTCGGGTAAATCCCCTTGTCGATCTGTGAGATCGTATGGATGTAAACTGCAAATTGAAACCACCAGCTACATCATCTAACTCTTCATCTGATAGTTCGATCGCTTCATCATTCGGAGTAATTTCGTCATCTGACATAGAAGCTCCTTGACCCCACGTGTTAAAGTTAAATAAGGCGGAGGGAGTTAACCGAGTGGCTGCTAGGCTCATGGTTAACAACCCCTCCTACTCCTGAAACTTGTCAAACTGAGAAATCCAGCTCAAGCTTCAGGGCTAGAAATACCAGCTTCCTTAAACTCTCTAAGGTCTTGCTCAGAGAAAACGCTTACTTGAAAGGTAACGCTCTTAATGCCGCCTTCTTTAGGAATTTCCACAAAACCAAACTGAAAATCTTCGGCGTTTGCGTTTGTTCCCAAGACATCGCTAGTTGCGCCACCGGCAATATAATCAAGTTCTTGATTGGATAGTTCCAGCATTTCATTAGGCTGCACATTTTCCATGATCGTTGTCGTTCTCCTTGTGGTGTTGATTATGAGCCTAGAAAATTACTAGGAATTCCGCTAGGAAATTCTTCTCCAGTGAATTTGATTTCGTGCAAATCTTGTTGAGATATAGTAGTTTCCTGACTGTTGAAGGATGCAATGCCGCCATCAGCACCTATAATCACTGCACTAGTTTGCTTATCCGAAAAGTTGAAGTTGTGAGCATCAACAAAGCTAAAAGCACCACCAGCAACGTTGTCCAATTCTTCAGCAGATAGTTCTACGGGCTGAATGTTGTCAGACATAATGTTTTATCCTCAATTTGTGATGTGTGTTAATTGAGTTCTAGTTAGTAACTTTCAACAGTAGGAGAAAAGAAGCCAGTTGCTTTGACTTCATACAAACTTTGATGAGATGTAGTAGTTTGTTGAGCAGTGGAAGAGCCAATCCCGCCATGAGGGCCAAGAACAGTTTCACTAATTTGTTGATCTAATTTGTTGTCGTTGTCAGCATCGACAAAGCTAAAAGCACCACCAGCAACGTTGTCCAATTCTTCAGCAGATAATTCTACGGGCTTAATGTTGTCAGACATGATGTTTTCTCCTTAATGTGTAATGTGTGTTATTTATCAAGCAGAACGCTTTATTGAGTTCTGCTTTGTGTAATTAGTTACTACTTTTCAATAGTGGTAGGAAAGAAGCCAGTTGCTTTGACTTCGTATAAACTTTGATGAGATGTAGTAGTTTGTTGAGCGGTGGAAGAGCCAATTCCGCCATGAGGGCCAAGAACAGTTTCACTAATTTGTTGATCTAATTTGTTGTCGTTGGTAGCATCGACAAAGCTAAAAGCACCACCAGCAACGTTGTCCAATTCTTCAGCAGATAATTCTACGGGCTTGATGTTGTCAGACATGATGTTTTCTCCTTAATGTGTAATGTGTGTTATTTATCAAGCAGAACGCTTTATTGAGTTCTGCTTTGTGTAATTAGTTACTACTTTTCAATAGTGGTAGGAAAGAAGCCAGTTGCTTTGACTTCGTATAAACTTTGATGAGATGTAGTAGTTTGTTGAGCGGTGGAAGAGCCAATTCCGCCATGAGGGCCAAGAACAGTTTCACTAATTTGTTGATCTAATTTGTTGTCGTTGGTAGCATCGACAAAGCTAAAAGCACCACCAGCAACGTTGTCCAATTCTTCAGCAGATAATTCTACGGGCTTGATGTTGTCAGACATGATGTTTTCTCCTTAATGTGTAATGTGTGTTATTTATCAAGCAGAACGCTTTATTGAGTTCTGCTTTGTGTAATTAGTTACTACTTTTCAATAGTGGTAGGAAAGAAGCCAGTTGCTTTGACTTCGTATAAACTTTGATGAGATGTAGTAGTTTGTTGAGCGGTAGAAGAGCCAATCCCGCCATGAGGGCCAAGAACAGTTTCACTAATTTGTTGATCTAATTTGTTGTCGTTGGTAGCATCGACAAAGCTAAAAGCACCACCAGCAACGTTGTCCAATTCTTCAGCAGATAATTCTACGGGCTTGATGTTGTCAGACATGATGTTTTCTCCTTAATGTGTAATGTGTGTTATTTATCAAGCAGAGAGCGCGATTTACTAGTTGGTTGCTCAGCGCTTTCCTCGCTTGATGTCTCTAGAATAGGATTTCAACTCAGTTATCCGCATCTGAAAAACGTCTAGGATTTTACCTAAGCGAAGTAAGTATATGCGGTCTAACTTTCGCTATATCTGTCAAGTCATGCCTAAGACTTTCGTTATAGGGTGACAAAGCTTGTTCCCACAAAAGTCATAATTTTGCTCTTAAATGTGGCATTTCACGGCAGTATCGTAGTATGACTAAACGTGGAAGCATGAATGCAAAATTATAGTTAATCCCAATAAAAAACAGCATTCTGCATCCATCACTAAATAAACTAAATCTAATAAATTAACTTTATAAATCTCTAGCAATGTTGTAAATAAAAATGGAAACAATAATGTTTAATAGATTCAAATTAGCAACTAAATTTACATTACTTCTATTGCTGGTGTTCATCGGTGCGATCGCAGTTAGTGGTTTTGCCTTATCTCATGCACTTGAGCAAAAAGCAGAAGCCGAAATCGGTTATCGCAGCCAAATTATTGCAGAAACGATGAACTCAGTCAGAAACTACACTAACACGCATATCAACCCTCTCCTAGCGCCGCTGGTGGACACTCAATCAACGTTTGTCCCTGAAAGTATTCCTAGCTTTGCAGTCAGAGAAGTATTTGAGAATCTTCGTAAAAATCAAGAGTATAAAGACTTTTTATATAAAGACGCCAACCTAAATCCGACTAACTTACGAGATCAAGCAGATGTATTTGAAACACAACTTATTGAACGGTTTCGCAAAGAACCAGAGCTGAAAAACATATCCGGTTTTCGTGACTCTTATGACGAGAAATTATTTTATAGCGCTCGTCCATTTTCCATTAAAAATCCGACGTGTCTACGCTGCCATAGTACTCCTGAAGTTGCTCCAAAAAGCCATATCGTTAGTTATGGCTCAGAAAATGGCTTTGGATGGGAACTCAATAAAATTTTAGGCACACAAATTATTTATCTTCCTGCTAAGCAAGTCTTTGATGATGCCCATCGTGCATTTGTTTTATTCATTAGCTTATTTATTGTTATCTTCGCCCTAGTGATTTTACTAATTAACTATTTGTTGAAGCGAAATGTATTGCAACCGCTTAAACCAATGGCGCAACTCGCTCAGAAAATTAGTATGAATGAAATTAGTGCTGAAGAAGCGGAAGAGTTTGATCGCCAAAAGCTAACATCAATTGTCAAGCGTAATGATGAATTAGGACAAATGGGACGAGTTTTTCAACGCCTGGTGCATGAAATTTATGCTCGTGAACAACAATTTAAGAAACAACTGCAAACATTGCGTATCGAGGTTGATGAAGCCAAACGTGCGCGTGAAGTTGCGGAAATTGCTGAATCAAAAACATTCCAAAAGTTGCAGGAGGAGGCAAAAATAATGAGAAACAAACGGAATGCTCCAACTTAATAATTACCCTCCGGGTAAGTAGGTAGGTGCCAAAAAAGTCAGCTATGTTAAGATATGTAAAGACTGATAATGCATCTACAAGGTAGTTGGTGTATGGGTGCGCGTTTAAGGGTATTTCTGACTCCTGAGCAAGACCAAACTTTACTAAATCTGAGAAAACAGGATGTACCACAGAAAGTCAAAGACAGGGCGGAAATAATCAGGCTAAATGCACATGGTTGGTATGTAGAGAAGATAGCAGATCACTTTGATTGTCACAAAAAAACAGTCACAAAAGTTTTGCATCAATGGCAAAAACTGGGCACAGAAGGGCTTTGGGAATCTCCTGGGCGAGGGGGGAAACCAAAGTGGCTTGAGGATGACATGATATTTTTAGAAGAATGCCTCAGAAACGAGCCACGCACATACAATAGTTCTCAGTTAGCTTTGAAGTTGAAAACAGAACGCAACGTTGAGATGAGTGCCGACAGATTAAGACGGGTACTCAAAAAAAGGGGGTCGATTGGAAACGGACAAGGAAAAGCCATAAAGGAAAACAAGACCCAGTAGCACGAGCAAACAAGCAAGCAGACCTAGACATGTTGGAATTAGCTGCTGCCACTGGTGAAATAGACCTGAAATACCTAGACGAGTCAGGGTTCTGTATGTGGAGCGAACCTAGTTATACATATTACTTTAGAGGTGAGCAAAAACGGTTAGAACAGACTAAACGCCGTGGTCGCAGATTAAGTATTATCGGGCTTCTCCAACCTTTAATCAGTTTTGTTTACGGTTTAGTTATCGGTGGTGTTGACCGTAAATCTTATATAGAAATGATGGAGAAAGAAGCCAAACAAGCCCAAGAAACTGGACGTATCAGCGTGATTGTGCAAGATAACGGGCCAATACATCGCTGCCAAGAAGTTCAACAATTGTGGAAAAAATGGGAAAGTCAGGGTTTGTACATCTTTTTTCTCCCGAAATATTGCTCAGAAATGAATCCAATTGAATTGGAATGGCAACATCTCAAGAAAGATGAGTTATCCGGGCAAGCATTTGATGATGAGCTAGATCTCGCTTACGCCGTCATCAATGGTGTTCAAGCTAGAGGAAAAAAAAACAATCACAACACACATCGTGTAAAATTTAGCTCTAGATTATCAACTTAAGATTTTGTTACATAGTAGAAAATTTCGGTGCCTACCTACTTAACGCTACTAAGGCGTTAGCATAGCCCATTACGGATTAAAAATTAATATTGAGGATTTATTATGTCTGAAATTATTTCAATTCACTCATTCCGTGGCGGAACTGGTAAATCAAACCTTACGAGTAATCTTGCAACTCTAATCGCTCGCTCTGGAAAGCGAGTTGGGATAGTTGATACTGATATTCAATCTCCAGGAATCCACGTTCTATTTGGTCTTGAAGAAGAGAAAATCCGCTACACCCTAAATGATTATCTATGGGGTCGTTGTCAGATTGAAGAAGCAGTCTATGACGTTAGCGCAGTTCTCAAACAAAAACAAACATTTTTTGGTCGCCAGGGGAGTGTTCATCTGATTCCTTCTAGCATTAAAATGAGTGACATTTCTCGAATCTTGCGCGAAGGCTATGACGCACGCTTGCTTAATGATGGTTTACGTAATCTAGTGCGTCGTTTAAAACTGGACTATCTGTTAATCGATACTCATCCTGGCATTAACGAAGAAACGTTGCTATCGATTATTCTTTCTGATGTCCTTGTGCTGATTCTCCGTCCAGACAAACAGGATTATCAAGGTACAGCAGTTGCTATAGATGTTGCCCGTAAATTAGAAGTGCCTAAAATGTTGCTAGTAATCAACAAAGCGCTGCCATCTTTGAATTTCAAAGAGTTACAGCAACGAGTGGAGAAGACCTACAAAACTCCTGTGGCTGGAATACTGCCTGTTTGTGAAGAGATGTTCGATTTAGGGAGTGGTGGCATTTTCTGTTTACGGTATCCAGATCATTCATGGACTCAAAAAATTAATGCGATCGCCAAGCAAATCACTGGTTCTGGAGCCAAATTATTCGTAAAATAGGTGTTGCTGATCAAGAGTATGATTTTCGTTTCGTGCAGAAGAATGATTGCCCAAACAAATTGCTGGGGATTTTTTATTCTACAAATCGAGAAATTACCAATAGTGGCAGACAAATACAATTATCTGCAAACAACTCCTATCAGCCGGAATTTGGGCAGTAGTTAGTCAAGTTATACCCAGACTTACCCCCTAAGTTACCCTTTGGCTATCGGCATGGCTATCATTTACCCCAGTTTATCTGTTTAGGTTATCCTGAAAACCCTGGAACCCTTGAAGGCGGCACCCGGATTTGAACCGGGGGTGGAGGTTTTGCAGACCTCTGCCTTACCACTTGGCTATGCCGCCGCACTTCTTTTTACCTTAGACTACCCAAAAACACTTGTTGGTTACGAGCCATTGGGGTCTCAGCTAAACCATAATAGCATAAGACCCACAAGGTAAACATAGTAGAAGCTTTTAAATATGGAATACTTGACAAGTTCAATATAGTATGAATTGATGCTCTGGTAAAAGAGCATGATTATTTACTATTGTTTGATAACTAATTATTAACAATTCATTTTCTGTAGTTACTGGGATTTTTTAAACTCGTCCTAATTTACTAGAGTGAACTTGCAGAGGTAGTTCTAAAAGACTGGTAACCACAGCAATCAGTTCATTAGGGTCAATTGGCTTAGCTAAATGCTGCTGAAACCCTGCCGAAAGTGCTTGTAATCGGTCTTCTTCTCGCGTGTATGCTGTTAAGGCGATCGCCGGAATATGTCCACCTTTTTGGGTTTCTAAAGAGCGCAGTTGACGAATTAGGGTGTAACCATCTTGCTCAGACATTCCAATATCGCTAATTAAAATATCTGGTTGTGATTGTTCAAATACTGCTAGCGCTTCATCAACTGATGCTACCGCCGTTGCAACTGCGCCATATTCCTCAAACATAAAGCTGAGAAAGTTACGGGTATCTGCTTCATCATCTACAACTAAAACTTTTAATCCAGCTAGAGGGGTAGAGACCGTAGGCGAGGAAATTTCTTCCTTTGTTTCTTTACTCTCTTCTAAAGTTCCGATTGCAGAAAGCCGGCCCTCTGACTTGTTTCTGTTACCCCGATTATCTTGCAACAGTGGCAGTCTGACGGTAAAGGTTGCTCCTTCTCCTGTTCCCGCACTCTCTGCAAAGATCATGCCTTTGTGCAGTTCCACCAAATGACGGACAATCGCCAGTCCTAATCCTAGCCCATTGTGCGATCGCGTTGTGGTACTGTCTGCCTGCCGAAACCGCTCAAAAACTTTGGGTAAAAACTCTGGTGTGATGCCAATACCTGTATCTATAACTTGAATTTGAGCATATTTATTAGTTGGTACAGGTACGCCGTTTTCTGGCTCGTAGTGTTGGTTTTCAGTTATTATTTGTATTTCATGACCACTAACCACTGATAAGATAACGTCTGCCCTACCACCCTTGGGCGTAAATTTAATAGCGTTAGTTAGTAAATTCCAGACAATTTGCTGTAACCGAGCTGGATCACCATAAACTGAGCCTACGCAAGTATCCAAGGCGGTGTTTAATTGAATACCTTTTGTCTCTGCCAAGGGACGCACTGCCTCTAATGCTGCCTCCATTACAGGGAGCAGATTCACAGCGCATACATTTAACCGCAATTGACCACGGATAATCCGTGATACATCCAAGATATCTTCAATCAGTTGCACCTGAGAGGTAGCATTGCGTTCAATTGCTTCCAAGGCGCGGGCAGTGGCTTTTTCGTCCAGTTTCTTAGCACGGAGTATTTTTGCCCAACCTAACATCGAGGTCAAAGGTGTGCGGAGTTCGTGGGAGAGAACAGCGAGAAACTCATCTTTCATCCGATTTGCAGCTTCAGCTTCCTGCCTTGCTGTCTGTTCGCGAATTACTTGAGCGCGGACTTCTTCTGCTTGCTTGCGTTCGGTAATATCTTCAAGGGTTCCTACATATCCCAGTAGTTCACCTTGACCGGAAAGCATTGGTGATGAGCGAACCTGAACCCAGCGAACGCTACCATGAGCAGTTTGAAACCGAAACTCTTCAGAGTAGTTACGACCTTGGCGAATGTACTCAGACCAAGTGGTGATCGCTTGCTCTCTATCTTCTGGATGAACTGATTCTAACCACCTCTTTTCTAAACTCTCTGTTGCCCTCAAGCCACAAATCGACTGATAGCGAGGATTAGTGTACTTACAGTGACCTTCCGTATCAGTCTCAAAAATCCCTACGGGTGAACAGGTACTCAGTGAACGGAAACGTTCTTCACTTTGCCTGAGTTCAGCATTTATTGCTACTAGCTGCGCCGCCTGTTGCTTAACTGCTTCTGTTTTCTTAAATAGTTCAACGAAGACTATGACTTTAGAAGTCAAGATATTCGGGTCTATTGGTTTGAGCAGATAATCAACTGCACCCAAGGAATAACCTTTAAACAGCATTTGGTCGCTAGTACTAAAGGCCGTGAGAAAGATAATAGGAGTTTGGCGCGATCGCCCCCGATTCCGAATTAAGGTAGCAGTTTCAAAGCCATCTATCCCTGGCATTTGCACATCCAGCAAAATTACTGCAAAGTCCTGATGCAGGATGCACCTCAAAGCTTCTTCCCCAGAAGTAGCTCTCACTAAATTTTCTCCTAGTTTTTCTAGGATTGCCTCTAGCGCCAGCAAATTTTCTAGTTTATCATCCACTAGGAGGATGTTTACTTTGGGTTCCATTTGCATGGGTTATTTCCGTATAGAGTGACAAAGCTTAACCATTTGGGCAGCAATGTCAGAGAGGGACAAAATCCAGTCTACTGCAACAGCAGATATTGCTGCTTCTGGCATAATTGAGCTTTCAGCTGTGGCAGGTTTCTGAACAATGGTAAGTCCTCCCCGCGCTTTGACTTTGATAAGACCTTGCTTACCATCTTGGTTTGCTCCTGTCAATATGACAGCAATGACTTGCTCGCCGTAGATATCAGCAGCCGACTCAAACAGTACATCGATAGATGGTCGGGCATAAGAAACAGGCTCATCAGTAGATAGAGCAAAGTACCCTTGTTCTACCAGTAAGTGGTAATCTGCTGGAGCTAGGTAGACATGGCTCGGTAGTATTTCATCTTTGTCTTCTACTTCTTGAATTGGTAACAAAGAGTGTTCTTGTAAGAATTGCTTGAGTGTGTTGTCAGACTCCTTATGGCGGTGTTGTACGATTGCGATCGGCACAGGAAAATCTGCTGGTAAGTTTTCCAAGACGATTTTCAGTGCAGACAATCCACCTAATGAAGTACCAATGACCACAATTTTAAAAGTCACTAGTTTAACCCTCATTGGGGAATGTGGGATTGGGGATCGTGCATGGGGCACTTGTACTGACTTGTGCCGAGCGGAGCCGAGGTAGCTTTGTCGAAGTATGGGGCATTGAGCATTAGTTATTCTCCTTCATCTCCCTTATCCTCCTCATCCCTAGCCCCTCACCTCTAGTACCCATTTTCCTAACATAGTTTCAGGATTCTCCAAATCCAGCACAATTACTAACTTACCTTGATTTTGCCACTATACCAACTACTGTAAAGTAGATATTGCTGTTATTTGGAGTACAAACAAATATTTGACAAATGTGCAATCATTTACAAATATAAAATATTTTATCTGCAACTTAATAATATTTTAATTAGTGCAAAAATAGATACATCATAAAAACTATTTTTTTGATAGCTAGCTAATTTTAAAATTTTAACTTTTTATTTTTTGACAATTCATAAAAATTTACTTAAGCTAAAAGATAGATAAAGTAAATCAACCAAGTGACAGCAATTTGATTTTAGCTACATCAAAAATTGCTGTTGCAGACTACCGACACGAGGAAATGAATCGCACTCACAATCATTCACTATAAAAGTAGAGAGAACTGTAGAGCGTCGCTTTTACCGCTTATAGGTTTCTTGAAGCAGAAGGGAATCTCCATGAATGAAATTAGTGCTTGATACCTTGTGACGTAACAAATTACATTGCCCCGTTCTGTCTTTTATCCTTTCCTCGGTTATCTATCGATGGATGCTTATGGTGATGTTAGTAAGTATCCATGAATCATTGAAATTTGGCTCAGGTGCAGTAGATAAGCCCAGGAGAACACCATGTTTGAGTATTTTACGTCTTTGAACGATCACAATTTACCTTATCCCGATACCATTCATCCCATCGTTGTCCACTTCGTAATTGCGATGGTATTGTTTGCCTTTTTTTGCGATGTAATTGGCTATTTTACTGGTAAAACTCGTCTCTTTGAGGTGAGTTGGTGGAATATGTTTGTTGCTACGATCGCTATTTTCGTAGCTATCATTTTTGGTCAGTTTGAAGCAGGCTTAGCACAGCCTTACAGCCTAACTAAATCAGTATTAAGTTTACATACGCTAGTCGGTTGGTCACTGTCTGGAATCATCGCGGCAATTACAGCGTGGCGCTATGTAATTCGTAGCCGCAACCCTCAAAAAGTACCAATTTATTATCTGGGAGCCGGGCTAATTTTGATGCTAATAGTTGGCTTCCAGGTATATCTCGGAGATCAACTTGTGTGGGTGTATGGACTGCATACAGTGCCAGTGGTGGAAGCAGTAAAGGATGGTATTTTGCGATGAAATCGGAACTGATTGACCAATTAAGCACTCAAATTGGTGCTAACGGACTGCCTTACAGCATTCCTATTCATCCCAATTTAGTACATCTCACCATTGGTTTGTTCATCATTGGGATGACCTTTGATATTGTCGGTGTTTTGTTCCCCTTCCAAAAATGGGTGTTCAAATTTTTGGCAATTACTGTAGAACGCGACAACTTTTTTGATGTTGGCTGGTACAACATGGTAGCTTCCAGCATCATCACCTTTTTCACAGTAGCAGCAGGCTTTTACGAAATTATGCTGGCAACACCACCAGCCAATGTGAAAAGCGCCTGGGGATTACACGCAATGGAAACCATGCTTTGGCACGGCATTGGTGGTGTTTTCTTATTAGCAGTGTTTGTTGGCTTAACCATTTGGAGAGGATGGCAGCGTTACGTTTGGGGCAAAAACGCAGATAAACAGGTGCAGTGGAGTTATTTGCTCACAGGGATAGTAGTGATGTTGATTATGTTCGTCCACGGAACACTAGGGGCGCAAATGGCTACCGAGTTTGGCATACACAATACTGCTGATAGTTTGCTGCGATTAGGTCAAGACCTAAACACAACACTTAAGTAATTTGTTTTTTGTCATTAGTCCTTTGTCCTTTGTCACTTGTTAATGACCAATGACCAATGACCAATGCCCAATGCTCAATGACCAATGCCCAATAACGAATGACCAATGAAAATCCAGAAGATTTTAAACATATTGACCTTGCTTACAGGCGCGATCGCTGTGACTGCTACCAGTCTCTGGATCGGCAAGCAGGCTTACTCCTGGCTTCCTCCACAAGCGGCAGCCGAATCTCGACTAGTTGATGATTTGATTAGCTTTTTGGTAACACTGGGTGCATTCATCTTCTTAGGAGTGACTAGCACTCTGATGTATTCTGTGCTTTTCCATCGGGCAGAAAAGGATGATTATAGTGATGGCCCAGCAATTGAGGGTAATATCACCCTAGAAGTTGTTTGGACAGCCATCCCAATTCTCCTAGTGTTTTGGATTGCTGGCTACAGCTACCAAACCTATGAGCAAATGGGAATTCAAGGCCCAATGGAAATTGTACATTTACATAATCCAATGGGAATGGAATCAGCTTATGCAGCACCGAAAGACGCGCCAATTAGTGCCTTAGCTGAACCTGTAGAAAAAATTGATGTCGTAGCCAAACAATGGGCTTGGGTATTCCATTACCCAGAAAAAGATATTACCAGTACTGAATTGCATTTACCAAGCGATCGCCGAGTGCGTTTGGCCCTGAAATCAGAAGATGTTCTGCACGGCTTTTACATTCCCGCGTTCCGACTCAAGCAAGACATTATTCCTAACCACGCGATCGACTTTGAATTTACTCCCGTCCGCAGCGGTGAGTACCGATTGACCGATTCTCAATATAGCGGCACATACTTTGCAACCATGCAAGCAAATGTGATTGTTGAATCTCCTGAAGCTTATCACCAGTGGCTAGCGCAAGCAGCAACTCACAAACCATCAGTGGCAAAAAATCAAGCAGCTTCTGAATATGCCGCAGCCTCCAATCAATCAGTCAAAACTGGTTGGGCGACAGTTGCACCTGCTGCACCTCCTCTGGTCAATGTCCCTGCGGTGAGTCCAGAGTCAAAAGGTTAATAGTCCAAAATCTATAGTATTTGATTTTTACCCTTGACTCTTGACTCCGCATTAAAAGGAAACTAAGCGATGACAAATATTCCTATTGATAGTATCAGTATTGCTGGGGAACACCCTCACCACGAAAATCCAGGCGGCTGGAAGCAATACTTCAGCTTTAGCGTTGACCACAAGGTTATTGGTATCCAGTATCTTGTTACCTCATTCCTCTTCTTTCTAGTTGGTGGCATCTTCGCGATGGTGATTCGCGGAGAACTGCTGACACCCGAATCAGATTTAGTCGATCGCACTGTCTACAACGGTATGTTCACCATGCACGGCACTGTGATGCTGTTTTTGTGGACATTTCCCTCATTAGTTGGTCTTGCTAACTATTTAGTACCTCTAATGATTGGGGCGCGAGATATGGCATTTCCTCGCCTCAATGCGGTTGCCTTCTGGATGGTTCCAGTAGTCGGCATTCTCTTGATGAGCAGCTTCTTTGTTCCTGGTGGCCCAGCTCAAGCAGGCTGGTGGGCTTACCCACCGGTCAGTCTTCAGAATCCGACAGGTAACTTAATTAATGGTCAAGTTCTCTGGCTACTAGCAGTGGCAGTATCAGGCGTCTCCTCAATTATGGGGGCGGTGAACTTTGTGACTACCATCGTGAAGATGCGAGCGCCAGGTATGGGTTTCTTTCGGATGCCCCTATTTGTTTGGGCAGTCTTTAGCGCCCAAATTATCCAACTGTTTGGATTACCTGCACTAACAGCAGGCGCAGTAATGCTGTTACTCGACCTTACAGCTGGCACTGCCTTTTTTGACCCCGCCAAAGGTGGGAATCCGGTAATGTTTCAGCATTACTTCTGGTTCTACTCCCATCCCGCCGTTTACGTGATTATTTTGCCTATATTCGGCATATTCTCGGAAATATTCCCGGTTTATTCACGTAAACCTTTATTTGGTTACAAAGTAGTTGCTATTTCATCGATTTTGATTGCTGTAGTCAGCGGTATTGTTTGGGTACACCATATGTATGTCAGCGGCACTCCTGGGTGGATGCGGATGATTTTTATGCTGACGACGATGTGTGTATCTGTACCTACGGGCATTAAGGTATTTGCTTGGGTAGCAACCATTTGGGGCGGGAAGTTGCGGCTAAATACACCAATGCTATTTGCCTTGGGTGGATTGGTAATGTTTGTTTTCGCTGGCATCACAGGCATCATGCTTTCTTCTGTGCCTGTTGATGTTCACGTTAACAACACCTACTTTGTAGTCGGTCACTTCCACTATGTTCTCTACGGTACAGTAACGATGGGCTTGTATGCGGCCATCTATCACTGGTTCCCCAAGATGACTGGGCGGATGTACTACGAAGGTTGGGGTAAATTGCATTTCTGGTTGGCATTCATCGGTACTAACCTCAACTTTTTACCCATGCATCCATTAGGATTGCAAGGAATGTTACGCCGAGTCGCGTCTTACGCACCAGAGTATACATTCTGGAATGTTATTGCTAGTCTTGGTGGATTTTTGTTAGGAGTGTCCACCTTACCCTTCATTTTCAATATGGTGGTTTCTTGGATGCAAGGTGAGAAAGCACCTGATAATCCTTGGCGGGCTATTGGACTGGAGTGGATGGTTTCTTCACCTCCTCCAGTAGAGAACTTTGAAGAAATTCCGATTGTCATTAGTGAACCCTACGGCTACGGTAAATCGGAACCGTTGACAGCAGAAGCTACTGGCCACTCGACTCTGACAGGCATACATTAACGCAGAGAATCGGGAAGACGCAGAAGCCCTCTGCGCTTCCCTTCGCGTTTCAATTTAAAGCCTTTTCAGTCTGTAAGTTAAAGGAGAATTTCAGCAATGGACAGTTATATTAATTCAGATGAGTTGCACCAGGTAAGTAGTGAGCATAGCCACGATGAAGAAGGCAACAAAATGTTTGGCTTCATTGTGTTCTTACTATCTGAAAGTGTGATTTTCCTGAGTTTTTTTGCAGGATATATTATTTACAAAACAACAACTCCTAACTGGCTCCCAGCTGGTGTTTCTGGACTAGAAGTTAAGGAACCGGCAATCAACACAGTAATTCTTGTCGCTAGTAGCTTTGTCATCTACTTAGCAGAACGCGCCCTTCAACGCCACAACTTAATGGGTTTCCGCCTGTATCTTTTGGCAACTATGGCGATGGGAAGCTACTTTTTATTTGGACAAGCCGTTGAATGGAGTCACCTCACTTTTGGCTTCACGTCGGGGACATTCGGAGGGACGTTTTACCTGTTAACAGGTTTTCACGGGTTGCACGTTTTTACGGGTATCCTGTTACAGTTGATTATTTTAGTGCGATCGCTCATTCCAGGCAACTACGATACAGGTCACTTTGGCGTCAATGCTACCTCGTTGTTCTGGCATTTTGTCGATGTCATCTGGATTATTTTGTTTATCCTCATTTACGTTTGGCAGTAAAAGCTAGACCTTTTGTAAAAAAGAGGAAAAGTGTTAAAGGCTAAAGGAAAAAATTTTTCTTTTTACCTTTAACTTTTCCCTAAATAATATAATCAGTCTACTTTGCGATTAAAAAAAACAACTATAATTTAAGACCTCTGAACGCTTGATCTTGCCAATAAAACACCGATTTGAATGCCAATCATTCCAGCGATCGCACTACCAACAAAATAAATCAATAGTACTGTGATATCGCCCTTATCTAAGAAATTCCTTGATTCCAAGCCATAGGTTGAAAAAGTAGTATATGCACCACAGAAACCCGTTGTCGTCATCAGGCGTAGTTCAGGTGAGATGATGCGAATACTCTCAACCGCTAGAGTCAAAATATAAGCAATCACTAAACAGCCGCTCACATTAATAAAGAATGTGCCGTAAAAGCCAAAATCTTTTCCAAAAACAGATTTTGCAAATTCGGTTACATAAAAACGACTTAATGCTCCAAAAATTGCCCCGATCGCCACAGCTAGGGAATAACGTCCTCTCAAAAAATTCATTGTTTTTTATCTAAAAATATTTGTGCTTTGTTGTAAAGACTTTTTTCAAACTTGCTTTAAGGTGTATCCCAACCTTTTTTATGACTTGAGGAAATTAATTCACGAAAAGCTTGGCGATCGCTATTCCTAAAATCACTGCTCCCAATCCTATCACTGCACTCCCAGCCCAATAAAACATTGTCGCAGTCTTTTGTTTACTACGCCATAGAGTCAGAGCATCAAAGCCATAGGTTGAAAATGTGGTGTAAGAACCTAAAAATCCAGTTCTAATTAGTAAATCTAATTCTGATGGATAGCTTGTAATTCCTTTAGAAATCGTGAAAAAGAAACCCATTGCTAAGCATCCAGTCAGATTAATAGCAAATGTTGCATAGGGAAATTTTGTCCCCAATTTAGTTTTTGTCCATTCTGTGATATAAAACCGCGATAGCGCACCAGGAACTGCACCTATCGCAATTGAGAAAACATTAGTTATGTCTGACACTAGTTTTGGAACTCTCTGCGCTCAGTTTTTGAGTTGTTTTGCATATATATAGCAGTCCTAAATCATTCGTGAAAATTTGAGATTGTTGCGATCCCCCTGTAGTCCCACGCCACTTGCTACAAGTCGGGAAACCCGCCCAACGCAGTGGCTCCCCTTACTAAGGGGGGACGGCATTAGCCGGGGGGTGAATTTTTTTACAACTCATTATAGGATTGCTATATTTGGAAATTTCTATTAAAAGAAATTCGTTGAATTGAATTATATAAGGCTGGATCTAAAATTGGCAATGAATATGTGTAACATCCGCTCCTAAATTCTGAATTATTCTTCAAGTGTCAAGCTTAAAATACAGGTAATAAAATGCTAAAATGCAGTTATATTAATATGTTTTTAGAAAATGAATAATTTGCTAAATGGGCTTATCAATAAGTTTTATAAAGTAGGAAAAGTAGGATATTTTAATATACACGCAGTTCTTTTATAAAAAACTGCTATTATTAGCTTTAATCAATAATTTCGTCTACAAATACAGTTGTGAAGTAGAAGCTTCTATAGGAGAGCCACAAATCAAAATTTTGTAAAATAGCTTCAGGTTTTGGAAGAAGCATTTTTATCGTTTCTTTAACATATATTTAGATTTCATCTAAAAGCTAAAATCTCGTTTATTTTACCCGCCTGTAATTTTTTTGTATAGCTTTTCACTCTTAGCTATCTCTTCATAATATGGCTCATAAGGAGTGAATCTAATAGATTCTTGTCGTCCTAACCCCAAAACCCCAAAATTACAAAGGCTATTATAAAAAAGTTCGTGTACCCGTTTTTGAAGTACCTGATTGAAATATATTAGAACGTTACGACAAAGAATGACATTAAACTCGTTAAATGAACCGTCAGTTGCCAAATTATGCTGAGCGAAGACAACGTTTTCTCTTAAGGATGCTCGAAAAATAGCATTATCATAAGCCGCTGTATAATATTCTGAAAAAGAGCGTTTACCACCTGCTTTTAGATAAAGCTGAGTATATTCCTGCATTAATTTTAAAGAGAAAATACCGCTCTTGGCGGTTTGTAGTACTCTCTCGTTAGTGTCTGTAGCATACAAGCGACAACGGTGGTAAAGCCCTTCTTCTTGCAGCAGGATTGCCATTGAATAGACTTCTTCTCCTGTAGAGCATCCTGCGTGCCAGATGCGAATAAATGGATAAGTTTGCAAAAAGGGGATAACTTGTTTTCTAAATGTTTGATAAAAGCTAGGATCGCGAAACATTGATGTTACATTCACTGTCATACCTAGCAAAAATCGTTCTAGATAGGCATGATTATGGAGTAACTTCTCTTGTAATGCAGAAATATTCGCTAACCCTTCTAGTTGCACAAAATTTTGAATCCGGCGCTTAAGTGAAGAGAGAGCATAATTACGAAAGTCATAACCGTAGTATTGGTATATACCTTCCAATAGCAACTGTATTTCGATATCTTGCAAGGTAGGTTTGGGCAAGGTCTTAGTATGAGTTAGCATATATGCTCAGCCAATTACTAAAATGCGCTAGCTATTCAACAATTTAAATTGTTGGGAGCTAGCCAAGCAAATACAATGGTTTGCACTTAGATCCAATATAGGCTGTTATCTCCTACCAGAGACGTAAAACCGTTTTTTCTCCATTCCTTTTCCGGGAAAGGGATTAATGAGATTGGTTTATCTCTATTGACAAGAGCTATTGTTCATAAAATAGCTTATTTATCATTAATTGTTAGCAGAAGCTGTTGACATTGGCACAGCAATAACCATTTGCAGCCATTTTCACCGGAATAGACTACGGTTGGGCAGGAAATAGTAGAGACGCCATTGGCTTTGCCACTGCTCGTTGGGCGATCGCATCTTCTGGGATATCCTCTATTTCAGCATTAAAACATAAATAAGTGTGACGCAAATCATTCAGTCACATAAATTGCCTACCATATCCAAAGAGTGAACTTTTTAGAATTAGAATAAGAATATTGATTTAATTCACCTTTTTATCGTAAATTTACTTGTTTTCACTCAATTTTTGAATTCTTTCTCTAGATAAAACCTATTTCTCTCGATAGATAGGTGTACTTAAAGTAACGTGACTGTTATGTTACCAATATGACAATAGTTAGACAGAACACCCTAAAAACATCAGTACAGCCGCCAGAAACATTAACAGAGAAATATATTGAAGCGGAACGTATGCATGATGTTCTGCTTTTGCTACAGAATTTAATTAATAGTGAAGAAGCCACTGTAAAACTAATTCTAGATTGTCTCTATGATGTCGGCTCAGTCAACCTAATCAACCAAAAGCTTCGTTTGCGCCCTTTAAACAGGGTGATGAAAGCAATAGCACGAATGTCTAAACCAGTTTTTAGAGCTATAGCCTTAAACTGGTTTAAGAAAAACTGCCCGCAACTAATTACTAACTGGTTACACACACAGGTTACTTTTAAAAATACAGAAGATAAACCAAAAGAAGTCGCTGTTAAAGTTGAACAACTTCAACCATCATATAACTCATTACAAACAGAAACTCTAACCCAAGAGATTAAAAATCTGCGCTCTCAAGTCAGATGGCTAGCTGGGATTTCAATAGTGGTAATCGCTTTTTTAGGCGTAACATTCCTAGTTTAAATTAAAATCCCCAAGTCACTCATTTACAAGGAACTACAATTAGAATAAGCGGGGTTTTTTCAATCAGTACTTCTAAATTTAATGATGCGTGCTGCAACTTGGTTTTTAATAGCGCTTTCTTTAACAATAGGTATCGAAGGAGTTGCCACTCAGGTAACTCAAGCAGTGCAGCTTAGAGATGGTACAGTATACTTTGTCCAACCACCAAGCTTAGTTAGTGCAACAACTACCTATAAAGGGGTAAATGTTTGGGGTGCAACTTACTATTTCACCATCAGCTTGCCGGAGAATGCAGGAGAACCGCTGCAAAGAGTAACTATTACCCAGCGAGAGGGAGCAGAGAATATCCGCTATGACCTTGATAATACTCGCGCATTTGTAGGCACAAGCGCTCGCAAAGGATCTCAACTGACATTGGGTGCAGTGACGAGAACACGCGAGACACGCACAGTTTCTGTGAATTTTGACCCACCTGTAACTCCGGGGCAAACAGTCACAATTGCCCTGCGTCCAGTGAAGAATCCCAGTTTTTCTGGTGTCTACTTATTGGGCGTTACGGCATTTCCAGTAGGTGAAAAATCTCATGGTCAATTTCTTGGCTTTGGCAGGTTTCAGTTCTATGGAAATGAGAGAAATTGGTTCTTTTAACAGCGCTGTCTAATGAAATAGTAATTTACAGCAGTTTGCAAGTTAATCAAATACACTTTTTAAATTTAAAAGTCAGATATAGAGCCAATTTTACTTCTGACTACTAACCGGAGGCGGAGCGTCTCCGGCTCCGCTTCTGAATTCTAAAATAAGTTGTTAATTAGCTTGAGTTGATTTGATAAACATGGCAAAATCTTTCTATTAATGTAGGTTTCACACACAATATCAAAAGGCGAAATCTACAATAGAGATTGTTGCATATCTATTGGTCTTCAAATACGTATCTGTTACTATTCTGTTTAAGAATTAGTCTCGGTTTTCGTGCCAGGTTATACCTGGCTTCTCTATATCTTTTCATTTTATCAGAGGATACTTTCTCATTCTTGACTCAGCATTACGATGAGGCAAAGACTATAAATATCAGTCTAATGATATGTATGTTTAATCTGCCATAAGTACCTAAGTCAATTTTTTAATAGAGTATAAAATGCTTTTATTGTGCAAATTTATTGTTGCGATCGCTTCTCTGGTATCTTCTAGTTGAGGCGATCGCTTTTGTTTTATAATTCTCTAAAATCTCTTCAAGGACAACACCTAAAGCCACAAGAGTAAAACTACAATTAATACCACTTTGAAAAAAGAATATGACAAATAGGCCAAATAGGCCATCTGTAGAGACGCGATTCATCGCGTCTTCACCCAAGGATGTGTTGCAATCATCAATTGAATTTTGAATATGTCAATTGTTTTCTTCCACTACTAGTAGGTGTCCTTCCTGATATGCTTGCCGCAGAGCTATAGCCTCTGCCACAATTTGTTGGCTACTCAAGCCTTCTGTGTCCATCATTTTTTGCAGAGTTACCCCAGTCCGCTCATCTTTTTCGTGAATGGGTGGAATTTGGCAATACCTGCCTCCATTCTTTGTCCGCCGCCAAATACTTGGTTTTTCAGGTTTTGGTTCTTTAGAAGTGCGTTGTTCTTTGACTAGAGAACGCACAGCCTCTTGAGTAATGGCGCTTAAGTCCAGAAGCGCATCTATAACTGGTTTATACTTATTACTGTTGTTTGCTAGCTGATATACAGTCAAAGGTTCGATTTGTGCTAAATCTTGAGGCAAAAACTTACCAAAAACCGCAGCAATCTTCAGATATCTTTTTTCCTCACCTCTCCAACCCAGGTCAACAAGTAGCTTTCTGTACTGTTTGAGTGAGAGATGCTGTTTTTGTTCTGCTAACCAAAAAGCATGACGCAAAATTGTTTTAGTAACATCAGCAAGCGAAAGCAAGGAAGAATGTTCGACACCAACGCTATTAGAGATATTAGCGGCTTTTCCTTCAACATATTGCTCAAACTCAGAGTTTGCAATTGCTTTAGAGTCAACGGGAGCTGCAATTACACTCTGCACTCGTGTCATCATAATGCTGACCTCATAAAAACTGGGATGCACAACAAATCCATCGCCTTTGATTACAACTCAATAACATGGAGGTATTTCTCCAAGGCGATCGGGCTAAAATTAGTGGAAGTGGAACAATAAACTTGTTACTAGAACAATTGTACTACTAAAAAAGAAATAAAAAACCCTAAACTTACCCAATTTCTGGGTAAGATTGCAAACTTTTTATACATAGCGAATATAGTTTCACTTGAGCCGTTTGTGAAACATACAGTTGATTTAGATTTGGTGAAGTACACAAACTAGCTCTCAAAGTTCAGCAGAAAGCCTGTTTTCCCTCAGAATTCGGGAGGTTGAATTCTGCTGTAACTCAAGAGTTAAGGTTATTGCTTGGCTTAATTATTAGCTTAGAGCCACGGTGTGGGTAGCTTCCCATTAGAATGAAATCCAATTCACGCAGTTTCTAAGCAATAATATTCTAGCTAAGTAGTTACTGCCTGCGATTTCTGCTTTTAAGCCTACGTGCTAGCACAGCAGTAGTATATGTTTAGAATTGCACCTTCAAAGAATTATTTTGCCTGATCTTTTTAGGTGTTATTTTGCACCATCAAGACAGGCTAGGTATTATTCAACAGCTTGAGAAAGCAGAATTTTAAGATAGTCAAGCTTATTATCTATGCTGACTATGTGACTGTTCTTCCTTCTCAACCGCAAGAGTTCTGAGCAATTCCCGAATTACATCAGTTGCTGGTCTTCCTGTTATGTCACAGTAACGTTCCAGTTTTTCCGTCTCTTCTGACGTGAGATTGACCGTGAGTCGCTTAACAGCCCATTTTTTGTTCATAGTTTATTTTTAATTTTTGTTATATTACTCTCCATAAATAAAAATTATACCTCTGTTTTAAAGCTTCTTGCATATTAGGTTACAGATTTTCTAATGAAAATTAATCTCACCCTAAAAAGGAATAGTAAACACTAGAGTTGTATAAGAGCGCTTATACCAAACTGGTAGAGGTATGTATTATTTTAAGAGCAGGGTAAGTTAATAGAAACCGCCCTTATCAAGTTTTTTTGAGTTTGTTTAAATTACTAATTACGAATTAATATTACACGCTGCTTGCGGTGTAATAAATTGGGTATGTAATCATATACAACTTTTTTTTGGCAGCTACCGGAAAGTAACGAAAATTTTAAACGTGGCGTTGCACAAGGCTTGGAAGCTTTATCAATGGATGATATATCTATAATTGTCCTCATCAGTTGAGCAATTCAAGCAGTAGTTGACTGCATTTTGGTAGTGGATTCCACCAAGATGCAGTTTTTGTAATTTTATGCTACAAAAAGCTTTTAGGAGGTGAAGCAAGATTAATCAGAAGACGCTGCTAAATTTGCAGTTCGATGAATCCAACCATTGATTGTGAAACGGCTATCTGCAAATGCCTGAGACGAGCAAAGCACAGGTTTGACTTCGTGTAAGTAGCGACTCAAAAAAAACACAATACTATTGTTACGGGGTTCAACTGTCTTGAACGTTTCTGCATTTACATAAAAGTTATTTTCAATTTTGCTATCGTAAATTAGCAATTCTCCCCCAGAAAACGCTTTTGGTTCTCTATAAAAGTAATAGACAAATGTCAGTTCTCTTGAATGCGTATCTGGGCTACCATTATCGTTATGAATTCTATAGTAGTTACCATCATTATGCGCTGTCATTTGAGCTTCTATTTGCGATGGGAAAAACAATGGTATGTTCAGCTTGTTGATAACATCAGGTAATACATCTTGAATCCGAGTTGCAATTAACTCAGAAAACTCAGTAAATGAGTAGAGAACTTTTGAAGAACGATAATTAGTTTCATTGGTTGAAGTGCTAGTAGGAACAAAATTATATTCCGTGTTTATAGCATATTCAATCAAATTCAGGTGTTCATTAGATGTTAGAAAGTTATCTATTTGTATACAAATAGATGGTAGTATCTCCTCTGCTTCAGGTCTTAATTCTACTTCTTCTTCTACAAAAATTGGTGGTTCTGTTATAATCCCAATCAGGTTTTCGCTGGGGAAACATAGAATAGAATGCCCTTCATTTACTGGGACTTGAAATAAATAATTACAATCAATATCTTGCTTATATGCACGCGCTGCAATATTAGTTAAAAGACTATGTAGTAAAGGTGCATTTGATTTTAAATAAACTGTGTGCTGGTGTCCTCCAGCCAGAAGGATTTGTACTTTAATTTCTTTAGCATCAGGCTGCTGCGAATTTGATTGCATAAAATTTTCTTGCTGTACCGTTGATAAGTGGGACAGTTTTTCAGGTAGCTGTTAAAAAGTTGAGAGTAATGAAAGCGACTCGTTAAAACGGGCTAAGTGGTTTTTTATAATTGTTTTAGTCTTGTTAAGGTATTACAGTTACGGGAGTTCCTATTTTTACCAATTCATATAGTTTACGCACATCCTCGTTATACATCCGAACACAACCATTAGAAACTGCCTTCCCTACAGAGTCTCTTCTGTAAGTGCCATGAAATCCGATTTCGTCTTTTCCATCAGTCCAGAAACCAATCCAACGTTCTCCTAAAGGATTATTTAAACCTGGAGGAATAACTTCTTTATGTGAAACAAATGGATTTTCCCAAGCTGGGTCTTTAATCATATTAATAACTTTAAATTTACCAGTGGGCGTTTGTTTATCTGGCCTCGGTTGACCAATAGCTACTGGGTAGCTGGCTTGTAAACTGCCGCCTCGATAGACATAAACTTTTCGGTCTCCAAGTTTGAGCAGCAAACTGATTTCTTGCTCAGAAGTGTTAGGAATAACTGGTTCTACCGGAAGCTTGAGTCTGCGTAGTAAACGAATCTTGCGTTCAGAAAAGTTTGGCAGGGGCGGCTGTAATCTTAAAGAGTCTGGCTGAACTTGAGGAAAAAGTTGCTGGCTATTATTGACTTGGGCAGTTGCGTGTGATTGAAACGAGAGAAGTAGTACTATTGTTGCCAAACTAAATTTAAAAGCACTACGAAAGTAAAGACTACTCATCATTGTCTTTTGCATTAACTATTTAACTCTTAATATTGATTTTAATCACTAGAAATAATTCAGAATTCAGCTATCAACTAAATTGAAGCCTGAATTCTGAATTTTCAATTTTAAGTTTGCTAAATCTTGTGAATCAAAAAAGTTTTACCCTCGTCCTCGAACTGGCCCACGAGTTGGGTTTGAAGGGGGTTCTGAGGTTGGGGTTACATCTTCGTCAGGTGTTGTTCTAGTTCGTGTTGGACTAGGTGTTGGAGTTGTCCTAATTCGTGTTGGACTAGGTGTTGGAGTTGTTCTAATTCGTGTTGGACTAGGTGTTGGAGTTGTCCTAATTCGTGTTGGACTGGGGCTAGGTGCTGGGCTAGGGCTTGGCGTTGGGCTGGGGCTTGGCGTTGGCTCTGGAGTTGGGCTTGGCGTTGGGCTGGGGCTTGGCGTTGGCTCTGGAGTTGGGCTTGGTGTTGGGCTGGGGCTTGGCGTTGGCTCTGGAGTTGGGCTTGGCGTTGGGCTGGGGCTTGGCGTTGGCTCTGGAGTTGGGCTTGGTGTTGGTGTTGGTGTTGTAGGTGGCTCTGGAGTTGGGCTTGGTGTCGGTGTTGATGGAGTTTCGGGAGGTTGTACCTGCGCCAGAGTTGTTTGGGGGTTAACAGTAATGCCAACATTGGTGAGAAAGAGTAAAGAGGCAGCAGGAAATATCAATTTAAACTTTTTAGCTGGTTTTCGATTCATTTTTAGTTGATACAAGCTAATTAACATTCAATATTAATATTTACCACTCTGGGTTAATAATACAAATACTACATAAATAATATCTATCGATTGCATGAGAGATTACTGCCTCGCAATTCTCCCTTTTCCCAAACTCCAGCCTTAGAAGAGCCATTTGCAAATTTAAATGTTCCTTGCCCTTCACATCTACCTTCTTTGAAAGTGCCTGTATATTCACTCCCATCTTTCCATTTGATTTTTCCTATACCATCAAATCTATCGTTTACAAACTGACCTACATAATAGTCATAAGAACTAATGTTGGGAGGATAAGAATATATTCCACAACCATTGCGTTTATCATTTTTGAATTCTCCGTCATAGCGGCTACCATTCTTGAAAACCATCACTCCTTCGCCATTTAATTGTTTATTCTTATTTAAAGGCCCATAATATTTAGTGCCATCTCCAAATTGTTTGTCTGGTTTTTTTGTTAAAGGAGCTGAGGATATTACAGCAGTGCAAGTTAGTCGAACAGGCGTTTCAGTCATTTTGGTGGGCAAGTCGGCAGGTGGTTGAGCAGGATTTTCACTCATTTTGGAAGGCACTTGTGTAAAAGAACCTACTACAAGCATTGCCAGCACTCCTGCTCCGATTCCAGTTCCAACTAAAACTTTCCCATGAAAGGGAAATTTCCACCAGTTAGTCGGTTGTGGTTTGACTGGATACGCTATTGTGAGATTTATTGCTTGCAACGCCTCTGCTGCTGATTGGTAGCGCTGGCTAAAGTTGTAACGCACCATTGTTGTTAAGACATTAGTTAGCCTTTCGCTGACATTTGTCAAATTTTGCCAAATCACTTCTCCATTTGGGTCTTCTGGCAGATCTTGGGGAATTTTGCCTGTCAATGCTTGTATACCAATCATCCCCACGGCAAAAATATCGCTACATAGCCTGGGCTTGGAACTAGCTTGTTCACTTGGCATATAACCATTGGAGCCAATAATAATAGTTGAAGTAACTTGACCTTGAGTGTTTTCCGCCAAGCCTTTAATTTCTTTAACCGCTCCAAAGTCAATCAGCATAATCTTGCCATCTTCTCGGCGACGCATTAAGTTTTGCGGCTTAATATCTCGATGGATAATATTTTGCTGATGAACCACTACTAAAACTTCTAGAATTTCCTGTAACAGTTTAACGACCTCAATCTCACTCCACAGCTGATCAGGAATTATCTCTTTAGATAGATCATGCCCATCTATAAACTCTTGCACTAGATAGAATTCGCCATTTTCTTCGAAATGAGCGAATAGCTTAGGGATTTGATTGCTTAAGTTACCTAAACGGTATAGAACTTCTGCTTCGTTCTCGAACAGCCGTCTAGCGATAGGTAAAACAGTTGCATTCGATGTTTTTGGTCTGAAGTGTTTGACGACACATTTAGGTTTGTTAGGCAAATCTAAATCTTCAGCTAAATAGGTGTCACCAAACCCACCGCTTCCCAAAAGCCCTACGATTTTGTAGCGTTTGCGGAGAACTCTATCGATCAGCATCCGTTTTACCCCGCAGGATGTTGTTGGCTTGATTGTATCACTTTTGCTAAAAGCCTACAAACTAAGGTTACATTATCACCAGTGTAAACCCATCTCAAACAATAAAGTCTCAGCGCTGAGACGTGTATGAAAAGTCGCATTAAATTACTGCAATTGTAGACTTACTGAAGTACTAAAGCTATTAGTTTATCCTGTAACTATTGATGCAATAAGCTATTAGCAGGGAATTGCTAAATTGATTATGTTAGGATAAAATTTGTAAACATAATTACATACGTAGCATAAGTAGGTTAATTGTTTTACTTATAATTAACATCACATTTTGCTTGTTAACTTAATAATTGTAGTATGTTCTAAAATGTAAGTCTAATGATGCTTTTGAGGTTCCAAAATCTAATTTTTGTATTTGCGATTCTGACGAAAGCCCTTCGAGTAAGGTAATGTATTTTTAACTTATTTAGGGCAGACAAGATGCCAATGAAGCTACTTTAATCTCCTAACCTCCCTTAATACAGGCGCATTTTCATATTTTACATCTCGTGTTTAACATCATAAGTAGAGAGAGAATTAGCAAAAACAGTTAAAAACAAGAAACTGATTTTTGGGAAAAAGCTGGATACTAGACTGGAAGAAAAATGTAAATGATCCGACCGCGCAAGCTATTTGCTCAGCATTGGCTTAAAAGTGAAAAAGCACTCGACTCTATTATTCGGGCAGCAGAATGTAAATCAAGCGATCGCTCCACCAACGCCAAGGGCGATAGCATCTTAGAAATCGGCCCAGGTACAGGTATTCTAACGCGGCGTTTACTACCCCTAGTAGAATCTCTGGTAGCAGTGGAGATTGACCGCGATTTGTGCGAACTATTAGCTAAACAACTAGGAAAAAGGGAAAATTTTTTACTCTTGCAAGGAGATTTTCTCACCTTAGATTTACTATCCCAGTTGGGAGCATTCCCCAATTTCCAAAAGCTGAATAAAGTAGTAGCGAATATCCCCTATAACATTACTGGGCCAATTATCGAGAAACTGCTGGGTACTATTGCCAACCCCAACCCCGAACCATTTGACTTGATAGTGCTACTGGTACAAAAAGAAGTAGCAGAGAGGTTGTATGCTAAACCAGGGTCAAGAGCTTTCGGTGCGTTGAGTGTGCGGGTGCAGTACTTGGCTGAGTGTGAGTTAATTTGCACAGTCCCAGCCGCAGCATTTCATCCACCGCCAAAAGTAGATTCAGCAGTTGTGCGGTTACATCCCCGAAACATAGAAACACCAGCACTTGAGCCAAGACGGTTAGAAACTTTGGTAAAGTTAGGGTTCGGTGCTAAACGCAAAATGTTACGAAATAATTTGCAATCGGTTGTAGAACGCGATCGCCTGACCCAATTGCTGGAACAATTAGAAATAAATCCCCAAGCCCGTGCGGAAGACATCAGTGTTCAGCAATGGGTAGCATTAGCTAATGAGTTAAGAGTTAAGAGTGAGGAATGAGGAGTTAAGAGTAAACTAACTGCTCGATGATTGCTGAGAGTCAAAACTCAAAATCTATGTACTACCAATTCCCAACTCCCAATTCCTAACTCCTGTACAGACGCACAGA
This sequence comes from Nostoc sp. UHCC 0302, assembly GCF_038096175.1. Lineage (NCBI taxonomy): Bacteria > Bacillati > Cyanobacteriota > Cyanophyceae > Nostocales > Nostocaceae > Nostoc > Nostoc sp. UHCC 0302. Next base: position 3,825,736 of record NZ_CP151099.1, on the reverse strand, counting down.
CGCTCGAAGAGCGGCTTCTCGTAACTCCTAACTTTCAAAATGCGTTCTCTAACCTTAATTGCACCTGCAAAAATTAATTTGTATTTAGAAATCATCGGCGATCGCCCTGATGGTTATCATGAGTTATCAATGATACTGCAAAGCATTGAACTTGCAGATCAAATTGATGTGCGTTCTGCTGACACACAAGCCATCCGAGTTCACTGCGACCACCCACAAGTACCGACAGATAAAAGTAATCTGGCATACCGGGCAGCAGATTTAATGGCGATGCAATTTCCTGACACCTTTGCTAAATATGGCGGTGTAGAAATTACCGTCAAGAAGCAGATTCCTGTAGCTGCTGGGTTAGCTGGAGGTTCGACAAATGCCGCAGCGGTGTTAGTAGGAATCGATTTACTATGGAACCTGGGGTTAACTCAGTCAGAATTAGAAGAATTGGGAGCTACTCTCGGTTCTGATGTCCCATTTTGTGTAGCGGGTGGAACAGCGATCGCTACAGGTAGAGGCGAGCAACTTTCTCCCCTACCAAGTTTGGATAATTTATATGTAGTATTGGCTAAATACCGTAGCCTAGAAGTTTCCACAGCTTGGGCTTATAAAACTTATCGACAACAATTTGGCAATTCTTATATCAGGGATACCAACAGTTTGGCAGCGCGTGCTAGTGCAGTTCACTCTGGAGGAATTGTAAAAGCAATCTTTGATCAAAACGCCGGAGAAATTGCCCAAAAACTGCACAATGATTTAGAACGTGTAGTCTTGCCCACTTATCCCCAAGTCTTACAATTGCGAGAAGTATTTGCAAATCAAGAAGGGGTTTTGGGAACTATGATGTCTGGTTCAGGCCCAACAGTGTTTGCTTTGTTTGAATCTGAACAACAAGCACAAACAGTTAAGTTACGTGTGCGAGAAGCAATTCCTGACGAAGATTTAGAATTGTTTGTGACTCGGACAACTTCACATGGAATTCAAATAGCATCGTCATTATAGGGACTGAGGACTATAAAGAGGTAGAGGGGCAGAGGGTGCAAAAGGGAGAATGAATAATTTTTTTTCTGCTCCCTGCTCTCCTGCTTCTTACCAATACCCTAATCTAAAATTTAAAATCTAAAATTGTATGAGTGACCCAAATCTAACGCAACCAACCGAATCTCAAGCAAAAGTTCCATCAAGTCCGTTACGCTGTGTAACTGGCGCGGTGATTTCCGGAGGGATGGGATATGCAATGTATTCGCTAATGATTTCGATCGCTACCAATTTTGCCAGCAAACCCATCCATTCAAGTAATCTGTTAGTCCTGAAGATTTCCTCTGCTGTCCGTACCTTGGTTGTGGGTGTGGTAGCCTTGGGAAGCGGGATATTTAGTCTAGTGGCAATTGGTTTGTTAGCTTTAGCAGTGCAATTATTAGTGCAGCAGTTCACAAACCATAAAAGTACTGAAAACTAGTACCATTTGGCTAAATTCAAAATTTCAAACTCGAATTTTATTTGTGTCTACCCTGCGGGAAGCCGCTATCGCGTCTATGTGCCTTCGTGGTTCAAAAATCATACCAATTTGAAAAAAGAATGTCACAAATAGACCATCTGTAGAGACGCGATGAATCGCGTCTTCAGTCAAGGATGTGTTGCAATCAAATTGAATTGGTATCAATTTAATTAACTACCAAGACACTGAGACACTAAGCTAAACCACTCGTGAGTAATACGAAATGGAGGAAGGGAGACAAAGCCAATAAGTACTCTCCATGTCACCTCTTCCCCTGTCAGCCTCAACCCTACAAACTAGCTGCTTTTAATCCACAACCTAAAGATACAAAATTGCCCAAAGAATTAGGGTTATTGAGAAATCGTAGCTTTGTGCTTCTGGAATTCTGAAGAGGTTGATGCTTTTTTCTCCATATTTTGGGTGATAACCCGTGGTGTTGACGAAACTGGCGAGAGAAATGAGATGCATTTTGATAGCCCAGGGCAGTAGCAATCTGGTCTATTGTCTGGTTAGTATCTTTAAGTAAAGGGCGTGCTGCTGCCATGCGACGCTTAACAATCCAAGTGTTCACAGTCTCTCCTGTTTGTTTTGCCACTCGGTTGGTCAAGTAAGCAGGCGAATAACCAACTGCAACAGCCACATCAGACAAAGTAATTCCTTGGCGATAGTTAGCTTCAATAAAATCGAAAACCGCTTGTAGTTGAGGAATTGATGGAAAGATTGACTCAGAACTTACTGATGAGGGTAGTGGTTTGGGTATTTGCTCTGAGTTATTGCTGTACCACGACTTAAGAGAGGCTTGCTTTTCTAATCGGACAGCGATCGCTCTGAGCAAATCTTCTATAGTAGAAGGCTTGGTAAGATAGTCATCTGCTCCCAACTCCATACCTTTGCGTAGAGCTGCTTGATGATTACTGCCAGTCAGAAAAATGAAAGGAATAATGGCTGTGGCAGGATCTTCGCGGAGTGTACTCAAAACACTGTAACCATCCATATCTGGCATTTGAATATCGCAAATCACTAAGTCGGGTAAATGCTTTTGTGCTTGCTTAATACCAGCAATACCATTTTCAGCACCTATTGTGTCAAAACCTTTATCCTCAAGAACGTCTAAGAAGAGATTGCGGTAATCAGCTTCATCTTCAATTACCAAGATTGTTTTCGATGATTCGTGCATCATTATTTCCATCACTAGGATTTTTGGCAGGGAATAATTACCAAACTCTGTGCCGAATACTCTTTACAAAACCGATGAGTGTTGAGTTTAACATAGTTATTAACTAATAACTCCGCACTCACAACTGCTGAATTTTTATTTCACTGATAGCAGTATGACAGTAAACGTATTGCTTATGCAAATTTCACTTTCCATTACTGTATCAACTGATCAAAAAGTCAATTAAAATTTGTGTTAGTAAATTTGATTTTACCAATAATATAGTTAAGTTATTCTTTAATTTAGCATAAAAACATTTTTATTGTTTTTTATAAATTAACGTAATCGAAATAGTCGTTTGAGAACCATGAAGGAAGCCTCAAACAAGCGAGTATGTAATATTTATTTAACTACTGCTTATATTTCTGATCAACACATACTTCTTTATTGCTACTTGTCAATTCAAACAACTTTTAAGCTACTTAGTCAAATTAATATTTACATGATTTTATTTTTATAAATTTAAATCTAAATAAAATAGTTGACGTCTAGTAATTTCGTCTTTGACTGACTTATAGCAGTTATTTGTAATTGGTATCCAACTAAAGCACATCTTGAATTTAGATGTTTTCACACTATGAGTTTTAGCTAAAATGGGCAATTTTATTACTGTTTAATTTAACTTTTCTTAATTTGCTCTCTTAGGGATCTAACAACATATTAAGATGTCGTGTCATCCTTCATAAGGAATACATTATTCTGCACTCACCAAGTGTATAAGGTTTGAACCTATATCAAAAGTAATAGTCAAAGTCAAAAATCATGTATCTTTTTATACAAACAAGTTCACTTAAACAGCCTTGAGTCAGAATACAAAGACCGCCAACAATCACCTTTACTGCTATCGTTTTACTCGACTTTGATGAAAAAATGTTGTTTTTCTAACCTTGCTACTATTTTCGCTTCATCCATTTTGTTACCGAGAATCCATGATTAATTCTTCAGTAATATTAATAGATTAATTCTCATGTATAACTAGTACTTATTAATTAGCTAGATTTGTTAATTTAAACAATTGTGTATTCCAGGCATAAGAAAACAAGAAAATACACTAGTTAAATAAAACATCATTAATTACAAATGTTTCTGTATCTTTATCCTATGTAACTAACTCAAATCTTTGTTTTATGGTTGACGTAGTAGTTTACTACCATTGGAATATAACTGTTATAAGTTTTAATGTCAGAAAAGCGCGATCACTAACAAATTTTACAAAGCAAGTTGCATTAAAAGTTGTAACTCGATGATAGGTATATCCAAATTACCAGGTAAAAGTTAGTCTACCAATCAGAAAAACAAATACATATTGAAGAACGAAAAAACAGACATATCTATCAAAAGATCGTTTATATATCTGTTGCAGAAATTGAGTAAGCTTAGTCAAGAAGCAGCTTCTGCAATACGGTTTATCTGTCAGAGCGGGTTCAACTAGTTACTTATTAGCTGGTTTAACCCGCCCCTACTTAAAATATCAATTTGCAATAATTCTTAATTTTATCGATGTATAAGTAGATGTTTAGCTAAGGAGTTTTATATACTTTTTAACTTGTACTGTCGCCTCAAGCTTTGCATTTTCGGGTAGTGAAACTGACTTGAACCTCAAGCGATCGCGTTCTACTCCCTCCCAGCATTGTGAAAAAATGTCTTATGAATAGTGATTCCCATTCTTACATAACCCTTGGTGGTATTCGTGTATCTCGCTCTCTCACTGAAGTCAAAGCAGACAATGCTCTAGAAGAAATTCTCTTCCACCTGAACTATCAACGTGGAGGCTTGCTAACTAGTAGTTACGAATATCCAGGGCGTTATAAAAGATGGGCAATTGGATTTATTAATCCACCATTGGAGTTGACAAGCAGGGAAAATTCTTTTAAATTATCTTCTCTTAATGAGCGTGGGCGGTTACTTTTACCAATACTTTTCGAGCATTTATCTGCTCACCCACAACTCCAAGAAATCACTTTAGACATCGATAAGATCACAGGTTTTGTCAACACTGCAAAACAGTTCTTTGCAGAAGAAGAGCGCAGTAAACAACCTTCAGTATTTACAGTCATCCGCAATATTCTCCATGTATTCTCTAGCGATCAAGATGAGCATTTAGGGCTGTACGGTGCATTTGGTTACGATTTAGTATTTCAGTTTGAGCCAATCCCCAAGCAGATATCGCGAAGTGCAGATCAGCAGGATATGGTACTTTATCTGCCTGATGAACTGGTATTAGTGGATTATTATCAGCAACAAGCATTTCGTCTCAAGTATGAATTTGAAACAGCAGATGGTAGCACCGAGAATCTTCCACGAATAGGTCAGTCTACAGATTATGGCGGTGAGCGTCTTCTGCCGACCCAAACTGCTGATCATCAGAAAGGAGAATATGCAAACCTAGTAGAAAAAGCACTCGATTACTTCCGTCGGGGTGATTTATTTGAAGTAGTTCCCAGCCAAAACTTTTTTACAGCCTGTGAACAACCGCCTAGTCAGCTATTCCAAACTTTAAAGCAAATCAATCCCAGCCCTTACGGGTTTATGTTCAATCTTGGTGGAGAGTATCTGATTGGCGCATCACCAGAAATGTTTGTGCGCGTTGAAGGTAAGCGTGTAGAAACCTGTCCAATTAGTGGCACTATTAGCCGTGGAGAGGATGCTTTAGACGATGCCGCTCAAATTCGTCATTTACTCAATTCACACAAAGATGAAGCTGAGTTGACGATGTGTACTGACGTAGATCGAAATGACAAGTCCCGAATCTGTGAGCCAGGTTCAGTACGAGTCATTGGTCGTCGGCAAATCGAATTATACAGTCATCTAATCCATACAGTAGACCATGTAGAGGGCTTACTCAGACCGGAATTTGATGCTTTAGATGCATTTTTGAGCCATACTTGGGCAGTCACAGTAACTGGCGCACCGAAAAGAGCAGCAATCCAGTTTATCGAACAGCATGAACGTACCGCTCGACGTTGGTATGGTGGAGCTGTTGGCTATTTAAATTTTAATGGCAGTTTAAATACTGGATTAATTCTGCGAACAATCCGATTAAAAGATTCCATTGCTGAAGTGCGAGTTGGTGCAACCCTACTGTACGACTCCGTAGCAGCAGTAGAAGAACAAGAAACAATTACCAAGGCAGCTGCTTTATTTGAGACGATTCGTCGTGCCAAACAAACAGGCGAAAAAATTGGTAATAACATTCAAACACCGCAGAGTCGAGCGATCCTCAATGTTGCTCAAAGTAAGCGTATCTTACTAATTGACTATGAAGACTCATTTGTTCATACATTAGCTAATTACATCCGTTCTACTGGTGCAAGTGTCACAACACTACGTCATGGTTTCCCAGAATCTCTATTTGACACAGAATCTCCTGACCTAGTGGTGTTGTCTCCAGGCCCTGGTAGACCTAGTGACTTTCACATCAAAGAAACAGTAACAGCTTGTATTAGCCGCCAAATTCCCCTGTTTGGAGTTTGTTTAGGATTACAAGGCATTGTTGAAGCATTTGGCGGAGAACTAGGAATTCTCAGCTATCCTCAGCATGGAAAATCCTCACGAATTTTTGTCACAGCTTCAGATTCTGTTCTATTCCAAGGTTTACCAGAATCCTTTGCAGTAGGTAGATACCATTCATTGTTTGCCCTACGGCAACGCTTGCCCAAAAAACTCAAAGTGACCGCAATTTCGGAAGACGATGTGATTATGGCGGTTGAACATCAGACACTTCCGATTGCTGCCGTTCAGTTTCATCCAGAATCAATTATGACCTTATCAGGTGACGTCGGTCTAAAAATCATTCGGAATGTCATACAAACATACACGCAAAAGGTAGAGTCATTCGCAGGTTTTTAAGACACTTGGCTATACTCAATTCGGGAAAGAAAGTAGAAACCTTGCCAAGCATAGACCAGTTTTAATTTACACAAAAGGGTGCATATTATGACTCAAAACATTACTGGTTATCAATCACAAACAGGTAGCAAAATCAATACCGAACAAATTGAGCAAATTATCAAAGCAATTATCGTCGGTAAGTATTCCTGGGCTTGTGTTTTAATCCTGCGATTTGCTGGCTACAACCCGATAGATTACATACCCTACCGCACTTATATCCGATTGCTTAAAAACAACTGTTTGGTTGCAAACTCAAAGCCAAATCAAACTGATAATGAGACTGTAGAAGCGTTTAACCTGAAATCAACCTGGATTCAGCTCTGAATACACAAAACATGAAGAAAGAAGAATAGGGAAGGGGGAGACTAATACTAATTCTCTTGTAGGAAAGAAATACATCGTACCACTACGCTGCGGAACGTGGAAGCAAGTTACGTAGTAGCGCTTAAGCGCAATTATAAGCCTGATTTAATTTGTGGTCATATTTTAGAGAAACGGTATAAGAATACAGCAAAATTCCGAAGTAAAACTGTCTTTATCCCTGGCTTTGAGACCTAGTTTGTGTACTTCACCTTCCTTGAAACTCGCTGTAATTACAGCAGATTTCAGAATTCAGAAGACAGTAGTTATTTCTTTTCCCCCACTCTCTGACTCTTTCACTCCCCCGCTCCTCTTTTTGTCATCCCATCTCTCCATCTTTAGCAGCTTATGACTTACTCAGCCACTACTCCTAATAGTCGTTTGCAACCCATTATCAGAGAGATAGTGTGGCACAAAAAGTATGAAGTTGCCCAAATCCAGCAAGAGATGTCTTTTGCTTCTTTGCAACGCCAGTTAACTGCTGCTCCAACCGTGCGCGATTTTTTAACTGCTTTGCAACAAAGTCCTTACCGACCGTGCATCATTGCAGAGGTGAAGAAAGCCTCTCTAACTCATGGACTTATCAAAGCAGACTTTGAGCCAATAGCGATCGCCAAAGCCTATGAACGAGGTGGCGCAACTTGTATCTCGGTTGTCACCGACAAAAAGTTTTTCCAAGGCGGTTTTGATCATCTGCGTGCTATTCGCTACCGCATACCATTGCCTTTACTGTGCAAAGACTTCATTTTAGACCCCTGCCAAATTTATTTAGCACGCGCGGCTGGTGCAGATGCGGTACTTTTGATAGCAGCAATACTTTCAGATCGAGAACTCCAAAACTTTTTGCGAGTTATCCACTACTTGGGGATGAATGCTTTAATAGAAGTTCATAGTTTAGCTGAACTGGATCGAGTGCTAAAATTTGACGACATACGTTTAATAGGAATTAATAACCGCAGTTTAGAAGATTTTAGTATTGATATTAGCACTACTCAGGAACTACTTACAGCTAGGCGATCGCAACTGCAAAGCTTAGGTATTCTCGTTGTCAGTGAATGTGGATTGTATACACCTGCTGATTTATCTCTTGTCGCTGAGGTTGGTACACATGCAGTTCTAATGGGAGAGTCCTTAGTTAAAGAAGAGGATTTAGAGCTAGCTATGCGTAGTTTACTCAGGCTTGATTCATCCACTCACGACCACTTAAAAAAAGGAGTCAAGGGAAGATAGCAACGCTTACATGGTAAGTGTGCTTTTTAAAATAAAAAACTCAAAAACAAAAATTCCCCTGGCTTTTGCTAGGGGAATTTTTAGATTTTTCTTGAGTTAGTACAAATGTTTGTAATTCAAATATTCTATTATTCTGGTACTATCCCTTAGAGATAATTTTCTCTTTCTTCACTTAGTATATACACTTAATGATTTAGAATTGACTTAGATCCTGGGTCTTGACTTAAGTAATTAGGGTTTATACCTGCTCCTTGGCAAACAATCTCCATAGCATCATGTTCAGCAGTTCCAGGTTTAGGAAAAATCTCCCGTACTGTTTTATCATCACTAGTTAATTGCCCAGTTAACGTGTAAAGAGAAACTCTTGTTGAAAATAACCTACCTTCACCACAGGAAGCATGAAGAGTTGTTTGTAATGTGTCGCCGCCATGTTTGTGTAAGAGGTTATACTCGGTTCCTTTAATAGATGATAAATCAAGTGCAATCGGATTTCCGCTGGTATCCGCTCCTACTTGAACATAAATAAAGTTATTCATCGTCTCAGCTATCGCTGTACCGCTAAACGAAAATGCAAACACTGCTACTACGCTACCAAAGCTCTTCATAAACATAAAGTATTAAACAAGTGAAACTGTATATTCTGTTTATACTTAGTTCAAGATACTTTGAGCGCAGTAAAACCACTGGAAATTAATTATATCAGAGATACAGTATCATTATATTTACCTGGAAAATCCCTCTTCTGTTACTTTGCGGATATTAAGAATAAAAGAATCAAAAGATAAAACTCTACAAGGTAAGTAGAGCAATGGAGGTCAAATTACAAATCCTGAAGCATTGGCAAGAGATGCACACTCAACAGTTGCAATCATAGATGCATATTGTGCAGAGTATAAAGAGTTGTTTATCTTTAAACCAATCTCGTTAAATTGAAATAGAGGTAAAAGAAAATAGTTCTGTTAATTTTTCTAATCATAAACAATTGATCCATGAAGATGGATGGAAGAATACTTTAAATAATCTTCCTCTAATTCTCCAACCGCTCTTATTATTTTGGTTGACTTATCCCCGACGAGATATTTTTCCCAACTCCGATTTATTACTGGAATTTAATCATTTAATTTAGTGCAATGAATCAATTTAAACCCTCTTCTGCTTCGGGATAGTTTAGTTTATTTACTACTTGCTTACTCCAGAAAGTGACAGAAGGAGGGTTAGAGTGGCTTTTGGCTGGGTAAACCAACAGTACGAGGAAAGCTAGCTGATGTGGGTGCTACTTTTCGCAAGTACAGGCAATGACGAATGCTTTCACTTAGGGGTGTGGTAAATGCTTCTATTGATTCAATGACGCCACCCAGTTGGTTAACAGCATTTTCTAAAGCTGTTGTTTCATTCTCTGTCCAATTACCACGATAAATTATCGCTAAACCACTTTGTTTGAGTAATGGTAAGGCATATTCTGCACAGACAGATGCTGTCCCCACAGCACGGATTAAGGCAATATCATAGGTTTGTCGTTGCTGGAGTTGCTGACCAATTTCTTCAGCTCTGCCAATAAGAGTTTTGGTATTAGTCAGAGTAAGTTCTGTCAAAACTTTGTCAAGAAAAGTAATTTTCTTGCGAGTAGAATCCAGAAGAGTAACTGTGCAATTCGGTACAGCCAGTGCTACCGGAATACCTGGAAAACCCGCACCCGTGCCAATATCAATCACAGATGCACCTGCTTGTAGAGAGGGTATAAATTGCATTTGTGTGGTAATTCCCCGCAGAGAATCCCAGAGATGTTTTTCCCAAAACTCTAAAGGGTCGGTTATGCGAGTTAAATTCAGTTGAAGGTTGCCTTCCAAAATTAATTCATAAAGCCGCTGAAATTGCTCCTGCTGTTGGACAGTTGGTTGCCAGTTGAGAGTCTGCTGCCAGATTTCTGCCATCTGTGGCAGTAAGTTGTCATTTGTCATTTGTCATTTGTCATTTGTCATTTGTCATTTGTTATTGGGCATGGGGGCATTTGCCAGTAGTTATTCTGCTTCTCTCCTCCGCCCCCTGCCCCCTGCTCCCTTGCCCCTCTGCCCCGCCTCATGCTGCTGGTAGAGGTTCTTTGACTTTGGCTCTTAGTGTCTCTGGATCAACTGATTCTAGCTCACCGTGGTTTAGTGTCCAGCAACGGTCTGCGATCGCTAACATATCCCCAGCATCATGTGTCACTACCAGCAGTGTCCAATCTTGTTTGAGTTTCGCCAATAAATTTACTAGTTGTCGCCGCATTGACCAATCCAATCCGGCTGTGGGTTCATCTAGTAATAGTAGATTGGGCTGGCGAATCAATTGTACCGCCAAGGCTAAGCGACGCTGCTGACCACCACTTAAGGCATGAGGTGCTGCGGAGATTGATAAATGCTCTAATCCCACTTCACTAAGTGCTTGTCTGACTCGCTCTGATCCTAACTCAGGATGCCCTAAACGCAATTCTTCTAAAATAGATCCGCCACAAAAGTGCCGTTCTGGAAATTGAAACACTAACCCAGCCAATTGTTGTAGCTGTTCGGCAATCAGTTCTTGTTCTCGCCAGAAGACTCCGCCACCAGTTGGTTCGGCTAGTCCAGATAAAATTTCTAGTAAGGTACTTTTACCAGAACCACTTGGGCCAATGATCAAACCCATCTGTTGGGGCGCTAATTCCAGATTGATTGATTTAAGAATCGCTGTTGGGCAGGCTGTAGGGTGATAAATTAGATTTCTAAGATAGAGCATTTGTTAAGATTACCAAAAAGTCAGCAAATAACTGATTAACTACACAAAGAACAACTAAAAAATTCCGAAAACTATTGTTGGCGCATTACCTGGGATAACAGTTTAATCTAGCAGCTAGCATTCTCCACCTTCTACCCAAAGTTACGATCTGGGGTTTAAACCGCTTGTAATTCCTCTCCATTGTGACAGACTCACCCTTTAACAATGGCTACAACGAGCGTGGGAACCCAGGAAAATTACTGAAGTCGACCTTTCTATAAAATTTTGGCTCAAACAGAGGCAAATTATGATTAACCATTTTTTGCATTCTAAGTAAGACATACAACTATTTCAACCGCAATTATTCTGAGGGTTAAAATGACCAAAAGGTTTTGTTGTTCTCAAGCAACTTGGTATACAAAAAAACTCACTAATCTTGCAAAAGCGACTTTTGTCGGTGCAATCGCTCTCAATTTGTGGGTAAATCCTTCCTTAGCTGGAGATCCATTTCGGACGAGCGAACCTCGTAAAATTGGTGATCAAACGGAAGCAGCTTTTAAAGCAATTTTCCAACAGGGTAACTATCCAGCAGCAGATAAGTACTTACAACAAGCAATATCCAAGGAGCCAAATGAACCTCTTGCTTATGCTATGAAGGCATCCTTAGCATACGGAAATAAGGATTTGGCTACACTAGATACTTACAGTCAAAAAACCCTGGAAACTGGGGAAAAATTAATTTCTAGTGATCCTTTGCGTGGAAATTTATACACGGCTGTTGGACATTTTTTTGAGGGAGCTGTAATTCTTACCCGTAAGGGTACAGTCAACGGTGCTACACAAGCCTTGAGTCGGCTGCGGCAAGTTTATGAATATTTAGACAAAGCTGAGGCAATTTCTGCAAATGATCCAGAATTGAATTTACTCAAAGGTTATATGGATTTGATGTTGGCTGTCAGTTTACCCTTTGCTAGCCCAGATCAGGCAATTGAACGGTTAGAAAAAAATGCTGCTCCTCAGTATCTCGTAGATCGGGGTATTGCCCTAGCTTACCGGGATTTAAAAAAGTACCCTCAAGCGCTGGAATATGCCAACCGTGCTATAAAAACGACATCTGACAATCCAGAACTATACTATCTCAAAGCCCAAATCCTTAAAGAACAGGGGAGAAAAGAAAAAAGCCAGCAACTTATTCAAGAAGCGATCGCTAATTTTAACAAAGCATTGACTAAAAAATCTCAACTTCCAGGTAATTTAGTCAAACAAATTGAGCGTGAACGCAGCAGTGCAGTTAGTCTGAATAATTCAGGTAAATAATGGATATTGGGTACTGGGGAGTAAGGAAAACTTATTCCCCAATCCCTAGTTCCTCGTCCCCTTCCTGATATGCTTATTTTCAGTAAAAATAATTGAGATATTTGACTAAAATGCACATTCAGTTCCGTGAGTTCAATCCTTTTGATGTATGGATTTGGCTGAAGTTCAGCACAGTTCCTTCCGCACGTGAAAAGCAGTATGTAGAAGAAGTTTTCAATTCCTGGTTTTATTTGGGCAAATTGGGTGCATTTAATGCAGAAAATCTCCAAGTACAGGAAAATGAAATTGAACTCAGCTATATGCATTATGATTCGCAGGGTTACGACAAAAGCTTATTGGCACTGATGCACAACATGGGTGAGTTTGAGTATGAGGGAGTATGGGCGCGTTGCTGGTTTGACTTAGGAACAAGTGATGCGATCGCTCTAGATATTTTAATCAATGCCATAACGCAACTAAGTGAGGAATATGTCACTATTGAAGATTTTTATATAGGTGGCGAAAATGAAGATTGGCCTGTCGAAGATAGTGACAGTCGTCCTCACTCTATTTATGATAATTACGATAATTAGTTTTAACAATGAATAAATCAGGCGAAATTCGAGTAATAGTCTTGGGGCTAATTCGGGATGGCGATCGCATATTTGTTTCTGAAGGCTACGACCCAGCGAAGCAAGAAACATTTTATCGAGCTTTAGGTGGTGGAGTTGAATTTGGGGAAACCAGCCGCGTAGCTTTAAAACGAGAATTTCAAGAAGAAATTCAAGCAAGCTTGGCTAATATTCGCTATTTAGGTTGTATAGAAAACTTGTTTATATTTAACGGTAGGCAAGGACATGAAATTATTCAACTTTATCAATGTGATTTTGCTAATTCAGAGTTTTATAAACTGGAAAGCTTAATATTTTCTGAGTCAGAAAATCATAAACATAGAGCGCTATGGGTAAATATTTCTCGATTCAAATCCAGAGAATTAAGGTTAGTCCCAGAAGTTTTTTTTGAATATTTGTAATTAAGCAAATGTTTTTTGTGATTAGGGCGATGCTTTCTTGTGCATACTTGCTAATATTAACCTTACGCAAGTTTTTGCTGAGGGACTTCGTAAGATATCTTGTGAAATAGTGATTACTATCAATTTGTATAGGCTATAAGAGCGGACAATTTTAATATTCCTACTCTAAAAATCAAAATTTCTATATTATCTACTGAATATGAGACTTGAGAATTTCGAATTGAAGAACCTGATTAGATTCATTTTACTTTCTTTATATTTCATTTAACTAACATATTAATTTTAATTTCAGATTCATTTAATACCAATTTGAAAAAAGAATGTGACAAATAAACCATGCTGTAGAGACGCAATGAATCGCGTCTTCACCCAAGGATGTGTTGCAATCATTAATTGAATTGGTATAACCTATAAAATTAATATAAAAACTCATATAAAAAATTTTCAGCTTATCTATTGACAAAATAAATCGAACAAGCAATATTTCTTGAGGTTTTTTTTGCTTGTCGAATTTATCACCTAAGAACTAGCGATCGCACCAAGCATAATGCTGGAGACAATTACCAATCCCAACTTCAAAAGTGCGATCGCAAGAATAATACAAAATATCAAATTAACTAATATTTGCTTAACTGAAAAACTTTTCTACACTACGAACAAATATTTCTACACCTATTGCTAAAGCAGTTTCATCAAAATCAAATCTTGGATGATGATGAGGATAAGCCAAGTCTTTGTCAGGATTAGCAGAACCTAGAAAGAAATAGCAGCCAGGAACCTCTTGCAAGAAGAATGACATATCTTCCGCAGCCATAGTTTGACATTCTGGCACTATACCCACAGGAGTTTCTACAACTTCTTCTGCCACAGACCTCACTAATTCTGCCATGCTTGCATCATTAATTACTGGTGGATAAAGTGACCAATATTCTAAATCATAATTAGCACCATGACTCTGGCAAATTCCAGCAATAATCTGCTCGACACGCTGATGAAAAAAGCCTGCAAAGCTGGGATTAAAATATCTGATAGTGGCACTCATTCTTGCTGTATCAGCAATCACATTGCGCTTGGTTCCAGCATGAAGTTCGCCCACTGTCACCACTGCTGAATCAATAGGATTAATATTACGAGCGACAATTGTTTGTAGAGCATTAACGATTTGGGCAGCAACTACAACCGAATCAATAGTTTGATGTGGTAATGCGCCGTGTCCACCCTTACCCAAAACTGTGCAGTTAAAGCACTCTACAGCAGCCATTAAAGCCCCAGCACGCACACCCACTGTTCCCAAGGGCAAATTATTCCATAAGTGCAAACCGATAATTGCGTCAACATCAGGGTTTTTCAGGACTCCAGCTTCAATCATTGGCTTTGCACCACCTGGTGATTCTTCTGCTGGCTGGAAAATAATCTTTACAGTACCTGCAAAGTCTTGACGATGTTGGTGAAGATAGTAAGCTGTACCTAGTGCGATCGCTGTATGTCCATCATGTCCACAAGCGTGCATTACTCCATCATGCTGCGATTTATATGGTACTTCGTTAAGTTCTTGGATTGGCAAAGCATCCATATCCGCCCGAATTGCCAATACTTTGTCAGTACCTAGTTTATTACCTTTGATGATGGCAACAATGCCAGTTTGAGCAATACCAGTTTGATGCTCAATTCCCCATTCTTGCAACTTGCGCGAGACAAACTCAGCAGTTAGTTTTTCTTTAAAACCCAACTCTGGTTGTTGATGCAATCGCCGCCGCCATTCTACTAGCTGTGGTTGCAATGAGCGGATTGAGAGTCGAACGCGAGATAAATCAACAGAAGATGGAGTGGGAAAAGTAGAAACCATTGTAAAGACAAGCTAGTTTAAGTACAGCTAACTTAGGTTATTTTCTCAGTTTAATCGTTCTCAAGTGTCAGTGTTTCTAAATCTAGATTTGACGCTACTTGAGCTAGTTTCTCTAAATCATCTGGGTTGTCTAGATAAGGCAGACAGCCTAAAACAGGTGTGTTAGTTAATGATTGAATCAAGTCTGGTGGTGTCCAATCGGCTATTTCTGCATCAGAACGGGGTTGTACGCAGTTAAGTACAATCCCTTTAAGATTTATACGTGATTGTCTGGCTAATGCCACATTCGCTACTGCTTGGGCGATCGCTCCTAATCTAACTGGCACTACCAATACTGTTGGTAAACGCCATTCTCCCGCCAAATCGGCCACCGTTAATTCTGCGGTTACAGGTGAACCTAAGCCTCCCAAAGCTTCTATCAGGAGGAAATCACATCGCTTTTGCAGCCTGGATAAAGTTTGCCAAACCACTGCTAAATCCACTTGCCGATTTTCCTTAGCTGCTGCTAAGGGAGGCGCTAGAGGTGCTTGAAAGTACAAAGGTGTAATTTCCTCAGCAGATTGTTCCAGTGAAAACAGTTTTTGATACCACTCGCGATCGCCTACTCCCGATTGAATCGGTTTCATAATTCCCAAGCGGCGCTGAGGATAATATTTTTGCCAATAAGCAGCCAAAGCTGTTGTGACAACAGTTTTACCCGCCTCTGTATCAGTTCCAGTAATCAGTAATGTGTTCAACAATTTTATAAAACTTATGACTTAATTAAAGGGAAAACCAAACTTTTATGCTTGACGGTGAATTTTTTTCCTTGAAACTGCCCAATACCCAATGACATTAATTTCTTTGATTAAAAAGCGATGGTGGAGTTCCATTAGCAGGCGGGAAAGTTTGTAGCTCACCGCTGGTAGGAGTTGGTGTCGGTATTTCTGTAGGAGTTGGGGCAGGTGTCTCTGTAGGAACTGGTATCGGTATCTCTGTAGGAGTTGGCGCGGGTGTCTCTGTAATAGTTGGGATGGACGTGGGCGTAGCTCTAGGAATTGGTATTGGTGTCTGTGTAGGTGTTATTTCGACAGGTTTTTCTATTGCAACTTTGAGATTATAATCGCTTTGGGCTACTCCTGGACTCAAAGTTAACTCAATAGTGTGTCTACCAGTCACCACCAATATTCCTTCATAGGATGTTACTTGCTGAGAGTTATTATCAATCGGTTGTTGGTTAGGATCTAATACTGTTAGCAAAACGCCAGTTCCTTGGTCGAAAAATGTATTTAACTTGGTTCCGGCTCTTGCAAAAAATGTGTACCGAATGATTTGATTAGCTTTAATAGTATCTTCAGCCGTGGTTGTGTTAGATGTTCCAAGATTGAGCCGTCTAGTAGATATAACAGGTTCATCATTGGTAGGTGTGGGTGTAGACGTGAATGTACTACCACCAGAAATTACTGGTGAGGGGAAAGTTTGTGGTTTTGTGCCTTCTGGTGGTGTGTTTGATTGACTGCGAATAGAACTCACCAGCGCCCAAGAACCAAATCCCGCCAAAATGACGACAGCACTACCAATAGCACCGAGGGCCAACGGATTATCTAAAACTGAGCTACTACGGCTAGGTGGAACCACAGGAGCAGGAGCGCGTCTTTTAGGCGAAGTAGATGGTGGTACAGAGTTAGGGCTGCGTCCCACAGCGATTGTTTGTAAGTTGGACACTTCCGGCGTAATGATCGGAGGCTGATCTACAGCTTGCAAAGCTTGAGCTACATCAAGAGCATTTTGGTAGCGATCGCTTGGTAGACGATTCAACATTCGATTTAACACTAAAGCAAATCGCGGATTAACTCTTGCCCACCTTTGCCAATTCCAAGTTAATTCGTGTTCATCAAATAGTTCGCTTGGTTCTTTACCAGTTAGCAAAACTATGGCTGTAACTGCCAATGCATATAAGTCACTACTAGGATAAGCTTGTCCCGTTTGCATTTGCTCACTGGGAGAATAGCCTAATTTTCCCACAGTGGTGACTGGCCTTGTGCTATCTGGAGATAGCAATCGTGTTGCTAGTTCTTTTACCACTCCAAAGTCAATTAACACTGGCTTGGCGTCACTATCTCGCAAAATAATATTTTCTGGCGAAATATCGCGGTGAATAATCCCGCGGCTGTGAATATGCTCTAAAACTGGCAACAAAGAACGCAATAACTGCAATACTTCTGCTTGTGTAAAAGTTTGACCAACAGCTAGGCGATCGCTCAAAAGAGTTCGGTACGTTTTTCCCGCAACATAGTCCACCACCAAAAACAAGCGCTGGTCTTGCTCAAATCTTTCTCGGAATTTAGGTACTTGCGGATGTTCAATTTGATATAAAGTAGCAGCTTCCCGCCCAAAAAGCTCTTGCGCCTTCTCCCAAGCGGAGGCCTCTGTTGCTGTTGAAATTAGTTCTTTGATCGCGCAAAGTTCGTTAAAACGCCTTTGGTCTTCTGCAAGATAGGTTCTACCAAATCCTCCTTGTCCAAGAATTTGAATTATTCGGTAACGGTTTTGCAGGACAGTGCCAACAGTAATAGGTGATTGCATAATAGATTGATTAAGTTAAATAGCAACTGAGAAGCAATTCATCTCCAATCTGGAGATGAATTACCTAAAAATAAAATCCGTTGGTTGGAAACAACTACCGTCAGCAGCCCTCTCTACGGAAGCTTCATTAATACCGTCTGAATACATCCTAAGTAAATCTTGAAAGACTTGCTTAACTCTATTTTTGCATTCCGACCTCAGCGAAAATCTGTGAATATTGTGAGTAAGCTTACAATCACAACTAAAAATTTGCCTTATTGATTTGCCACAGCTTGCTGAGAACAAACAAGTTCTAGCAGCAATGGTAAATCCTACTGAACTTGACTTTTGACAACCAGCATTGTGAATTGACGTCCGTCCTTTGCTAAAACCCATCTGCGTAAAAGATTAGGGAATATACGGGGATTCTCGGATTTTATAGTATGAATTAGAACTTAAAATTAAGTCTACCAGTTTATTTATTTGTCGCTAGTATCATAGAATAATCAGCTACCTCTTAGGCGCTTAGTCATAAGTGTTCTATTAGCAAAGATCCAGCTTCAACATCACTTAAACCGTGAATAGGTTGGTTTCAGTTATAAATGAGTTAGCTAAAATCAGCAATCTAATACACCCATCTTTGACATACTAGGATTTTTACCTCAAGCAAAGTGGGCGGACTTAATGTTCAGTTAAACTATCAATAGTTTGTTTGTCAGAAGGACTAGACAATTAGCGAATGATAAATTTATCGAGAAATGTTTAAAGTTTGTATGAAAGCTTCAATAAAACTTACAGATGTTTTTTTAGGCTATTTTTCTGTTAAATCTGCTAAATATCTAGTGATAATATTGCCATGAATGCACATCGAGGATCTGCTGTGCTGAGTTCTGCAACTTTTAAACTGCAACCAGCTGCAACAGGACTGACTGATAATCATCGCCTGCGGCTTTTTTCTGGTTCTGCCAATGTACAACTGTCTCAAGAAGTTGCTCGTTATCTGGGCATGGACTTGGGGCCAATGATCCGCAAAAGATTTGCGGATGGAGAACTTTACGTTCAAATTCAAGAATCGATCCGAGGTTGTGATGTTTATTTAATCCAGCCATCTTGTCAACCTGTCAATGATCACTTAATGGAATTATTGATTATGGTTGACGCCTGTCGTCGAGCTTCTGCACGTCAGGTTACGGCAGTAATTCCTTACTACGGCTATGCCCGCGCTGACCGGAAAACGGCAGGACGAGAGTCAATAACTGCCAAGTTGGTTGCTAACTTGATTACTCAAGCCGGAGCTAACCGTGTTTTAGCAATGGATCTGCACTCGGCTCAGATTCAAGGTTATTTCGATATACCCTTTGACCATGTTTACGGTTCGCCAGTATTGCTAGATTATCTAGCAAGTAAAGAACTACCTGACCTCGTGGTTGTTTCCCCCGATGTTGGAGGTGTCGCAAGGGCTAGAGCATTTGCGAAAAAGCTGGACGATGCCCCCTTGGCAATTATTGACAAACGTCGTCAAGCGCATAACGTCGCGGAAGTGTTGAATGTTATCGGCGATGTTAAGGGCAAAACAGCAGTATTGGTGGATGACATGATCGACACCGGCGGAACAATCGCGGAAGGGGCGCGATTGCTGCGTGAAGAAGGAGCGCGTCAAGTATATGCCTGTGCAACTCATGCGGTGTTCTCTCCACCAGCGATTGAAAGATTATCCAGTGGTCTGCTTGAGGAAGTGATTGTCACAAACACGATTCCAATCCCAGAAAGCGATCGCTTCTCACAACTAGTAGTGCTTTCAGTCGCTAATCTGCTAGGGGAAACTATCTGGCGGATTCATGAAGATACTTCAGTAAGTAGTATGTTCCGCTAGTAAACAAAAGACTGTAACTATTGTTACAGTCTTTTATAAATAAATATGAAGCATGAAGGATGATACTTTTCAGCCTTCATGCTTTATGGAATACTAATGCTTCCAACTCTGAAACTACCCGTTCTAATTCTGCAACCAGCGCAGTGGTTTTAGTCTGCTTAAAGACCTTCACAAGCTCACGATAATACCACAGAGTACCTTCTTTGCCCCCCTGAAAGCGTTGCCAGAGTGATTCCCCTAACACGCGATAATCTTTGAGAATCGATTGGGCATTGTAGAGCTTATCAGCAGATGCTACAAGTAGCACCGAGGCGGATGCTGTAGGAATATGAGCGATATATTCTTCCTTGCGCTGTCGCCAAGGGGGTTTAGGCGTCGTGTCAGCGTCAGTACAACCATCCACAATAGCTGTTACATTGTCACCAAAGCGGCGGCGAATTTCTTCTCGTGTTGCAGCACCGCCTTGATCTTCGATAGCGTCGTGTAACAGGGCGGCTATAGCTTCATCTTCATTTGCACCATATTCTAAAGCAATACTGGCGACACCTAATAAATGAGCAATATAAGGCACGCCTGAACCTTTACGGACTTGCTTGGCGTGGAGTTGTGTAGCGTAGGTAAGGGCTGTGGTAAAGCGTTCTGAGAGCATTTTATAAAAGGAATCAGGAGTCAGAAGAACTCGACCGATAAAGGGATATGCCAATTTTAAAACAAACTGCAAAGGTCACAAAAGTCAAGGGAAAGGGGCAGAAGCCATAGAATATGAGCTTAAAATTGAAGTATCCATCAAGCTGGCTAAGGCATCATCATGAACAGCGAAAAAGTAACATTGCAGTCTTTGTACACTGTCACTGATGAAGAATTAATGCAGATGAGTTCACAAAACCCAGAACTCCGCTTTGAACGCAATGCAGATGGAACCTTAGAAACTATACCTCCAACTGGTGGAATATCTGGAAATAGAGAAATAAAAGCAGGAGCTTATTTGTTTAATTGGGTAGAAAGTCAGAATCTTGGTGAAGTATTCGGCCCAACTACTGGTTTTAGATTAGCAAATACTGCTGTGCGATCGCCTGATGCTGCTTTTATTGCTAAAGGACGCTTACCAGAAGGTTGGGATCAGCAAGAAGACAAATTTATACCTTTAGCACCCGACTTTGTAATTGAAATTCGTTCTAAAAATGACAGCTTGGCAAAACTTAAAGCCAAGATGGAAGAATATATCGCAAATGGTGTGAAGTTGGGATGGTTAATTGATAGTAAAAATCAGCAAGCTTTAGTATATCGCCAGGATGGTTCAATTACACAGTACCCGGCTACAGTAATTTTGAGTGGTGAAGATGTTGTACCTGGGTTTACCTTAGCTTTAGCTAAATTATTGTAAATCTTTTCTAATAATTAATTACAAACAATAACCTACATTTGCTGAGATTAATTCAGGAGTAATTGTTTATGGCACTATCAACTAAAATATCTTCTAATCATTCCTTAGCAGAGTTTCTAAAATTGCCAGAAACCGAACCAGCTAGTGAATACATTGACGGACGCATCTACCAAAAACCAATGCCGCAGGGAAAACATAGTATTATTCAAACTGAATTATCATCTACTATCAATCAGGTTGGTAAATCACAGAAACTCGCTTTAGCATTAACCGAGTTACGCTGTACCTTTGAGGGACGTTCCTTAGTTCCAGATATTGCAGTGTTTGAGTGGTCACACATCCCAACTGATGAAGATGGAGAGATTGCGAATCGGTTTGACAGCTACCCAGATTGGACTATTGAAATCCTATCACCAGACCAATCTCCTAACCGTGTGATTAACAAAATTATTTTTTGTATTAATCAAGGAACTAAATTAGGTTGGTTTATTGACCCTAATGATAAATCTGTAATGGTATTTAAACCAAATAAGCTACCAGAAGTTAAATATGATACTGATATATTACCTGTTCTCGATGTGTTAAGTGATTGGCAGATACAAGCAGCAGATATTTTTAGTTGGTTAAAAATTAAATAATTAAACTTAACCACATTTAAGAATTTTACATGATTAAACAAGCGGTTTATCAGGTTTAATACGATTAATTATGCAAGTTAAATATGAAACAGCTTCCCAAAAGATAAATTTTGTTATTTGGTAAAATTTAAATACTAATAGTCTAGAATTTCCTTAAAAATACTCTTTAAATCTGCGTCAGCGGGCCGTTTTGCAAATTGCTCGTGGCTATAAATCCACACAAGCTTGATTACACAATCAGTTGTATTAATTAAATACATCAATCTGATTTGTCCAGAAGCTCCTTTGGATACCTTCAACTCCAGCTTGTGAAATGACCATCCTGGAGGTAATTCAACTTTTCCAGGTAAAGGTTCATTACGAGAATTAATAGGATACTGATCTTCAATTAAATTTTCTAAAACTTCTGCGATACAGGTAACAAAATCTGACCTATAAGCCTTGGCGAGTTTTTTGAAAGAACGGTTAAAATTATCGGATTTTTCAATCGAGAAGGGAGTTGAGCCACTCATGCACTTCTCCTTTGTGAATACGAGTTGATGATTCCGAAGTAGAAGCGTCCTTTAAAACTTCGCGCATTACGAGTTGATATGCAGGATGGTCACGCTCTATTTGGTCTAGTTTCTGATATCCCAGTGCTTTTAAGTCCTCAAGAAGAATTGGCTCAGTTGAGCTAGCTTCAGGTAGCAACCCCTTACGCGCTTTCTTCCAAGGAAACTCCAAGTGGGTCATATCACTTAGTCGATAAGCATGGTAACCACCAAAATATTCCCATACTTCTTCTAGAAGCTGTTTCTTTTCATCAGGTATTTCTAATAGTGATTCTTGACTAGGAATAGGTAATTGTTTAGCTTCAAATTCACTATAAAATTTGTAAGCAGGAGGACAAACAGGGCCATAACGCCATGCTTGTATTTCTTGTTCAAACAATGGCTCATCATACATCGCCAAATGTAAGCTTTGTGCATAGTACAGAAGCTTTTGAACTTTCATATTGGTCATTTCTGCTTCCATACTATCTTCATAAGCCCTTGCGATGAAGTAGCGAGCTGCATTTAGACAATCAATCATACTCAGACTCGCAAATCAAAATAGAGTAGCTATTCTAGAACTTTTTAAAGGTCAATTACAAATAATATTGTAGCTTAAATTTACTAATATAGTACACATATACTATAAAAATATAAATCTAGTAGTTCACGACATCAAAGCTTAACGAATTAATACTTTTTCGCTAGTCTCTCTACCTGCATTTACCAGTCATTTGTGGGTTGTGTATTAATGTCTGTTGCAATACTGTAAGTTTCACAGCAGCCCCAAAATCTCTGATTGTACATAATTAATACCTTGCAATCGATAACAGTTCCCAGCTAGTTTAATTTCTTACCTCAGCAGCATTAATAAAAACTCTCTGGAATTGTGACGATTACGCTAGAATTATTAAAGGTTCTTTACAGAGTTTGCTAATCATCCCCAATTCTGTTAAAACAGCCTCGCATACAAATGTAAATCTAACAAACCCCTCAAGAGTTCACCAAAAGCCTCTATGACGCTCCCAATTCGTAACGTCGCCATTATTGCCCACGTTGACCACGGCAAGACCACCCTGGTTGATGCACTCCTCAGACAGTCCGGCATTTTCCGAGAAGGTGAAGACGTTCCGGATTGCGTCATGGACTCCAACGCTCTAGAACGTGAACGGGGTATTACTATCCTGTCCAAAAATACAGCGGTTCGCTACAAAGACACGCTCATTAATATTGTCGATACTCCTGGACACGCTGACTTTGGTGGCGAAGTTGAACGGGTACTTGGCATGGTTGACGGATGTCTTCTGATTGTCGATGCCAACGAAGGCCCCATGCCCCAAACACGCTTTGTGCTGAAAAAAGCTTTGGAAAAAGGGTTGCGCCCTATTGTTGTTGTTAATAAAATCGACCGTGGCCAAGCTGACCCCCACGTTGCTGTTGATAAAGTTTTGGATCTGTTCTTAGAATTAGGAGCAGATGAAGACCAATGCGATTTTACCTATCTGTTCGCCTCCGGTATGGGAGGTTATGCCAAAGAAAGCATGGAAGCAGAATCGGTAGATATGCAACCTTTATTTAATGCGATTCTGCAACACGTTCCACCACCAGTAGGCGACGTCAACAAGCCTCTGCAATTGCAAGTCACAACCCTAGATTATTCTGAATACCTGGGACGGATTGTCATTGGCAGAATTCACAACGGCACTATCCGTGCTGGACAGCAAGCGGCATTGATAACAGAAAATGGCACAATTGTCAAGTCCAAAATCTCTAAGCTGATGGGCTTTGAAGGGCTGAAGCGTGTGGAGATGGAAGAAGCCAGCGCAGGTTATATTGTCGCGGTGGCTGGCTTCGCTGATGCTTACATTGGGGAAACAATTACTGATCCAAATGAACCGCAAGCTTTGCCACTAATTAAAGTAGATGAACCAACCTTGCAAATGACCTTCTGGGTGAACGATTCGCCCTTTGCTGGTCAAGAAGGCAAGTTGGTGACATCACGGCAAGTGCGCGATCGCTTATTCCGCGAACTAGAAACCAACGTTGCTTTGCGTGTCGAAGAAACCGATTCTCCCGATAAATTTCTAGTTTCGGGTCGTGGAGAACTCCACTTGGGTATCCTAATCGAAACCATGCGCCGGGAAGGTTTCGAATTTCAAGTATCTCAGCCACAAGTAATTTACCGCGAAGTCAACGGTCAACCTTGCGAACCTTACGAACTCCTGGTGTTAGATATTCCTGCTGATGCAGTGGGTAGCTGTATTGAACGCCTGGGACAACGTAAAGGCGAAATGCAAGATATGCAACCAGGTAATGGCGATCGCACTCAGCTAGAGTTTGTGATTCCCGCCCGTGGCTTGATTGGTTTCCGGGGTGAATTCATGCGGATGACTCGTGGTGAAGGCATCATGAATCACAGCTTCTTAGATTACCGTCAACTTAGTGGTGATATTGAAGCCCGTAATAAAGGTGTTCTGATCTCCTTTGAAGAAGGTGTTTCTACCTTCTACGCCATGAAAAACGCTGAAGATAGAGGAGCATTCTTTATTACTCCTGGGACTAAGGTTTACAGAGGCATGATTGTGGGAGAACACAATCGTCCTCAAGACTTGGAACTGAACGTTTGTAAGACTAAGCAGTTAACCAACCACCGCGCCGCTGGTGGCGATGAACTCGTGCAACTGCAAGCACCAATAGACATGAGCCTAGAGCGTGCTTTGGAATATATCGGCCCAGATGAGTTGGTGGAAGTTACACCTAAATCTATTCGTCTGCGTAAGATGTCGAAGAAGTTAGCGAAACGCTAAGTAAAGGAATAACTTAATTGATTTAGAAAGTCCGCTCATGCGGGCTTTTTATTTTGTAGTAATAAAAAAATGAATATCTTAATACCTGAGTGGGTAACATAACACTGTGTAATTCATTGTGTTCACTGTCTGGTGTATATATATGTCGTGGGATTCTACAGTCTTTAGTATCTGTGCTTCAGGTAATTCTTGGTTATGGGCTGCTTGGAGTACCATTGATGATGCTTATAATTTTCTAGAAAAGCCTGAAAAGCAATTAGAGATTGATTGCTTGTTTTTTGCTGAAGCTCCTACTAAAGAAAATGCAATAAAAACAGCTCGTAACCTATTAGGTTCTCACATTAAACAAATAGGCAACGAATGGGCAGCAGAAGTCTATAAAGAGGTTCAGAAGCAACCTCACATTAATGCTAATCAACCTGAAGTAGTCACTAATGAGCTTCAGCTATGTTTAGATCAACTTCATTCATTAACTGGACTAAGTGCTGTCAAATCTACCGTTCAAGAGTTGGTAAATATTGCAAAAGTAGCCCAGATGCAAGCTCAAGCAGGTATAAAAGCTCCTTCAATCACTAGACACCTCGTATTCACAGGAAATCCCGGAACAGGCAAAACCACAGTAGCTAGGATTTTAGGCGAGATATACAAAAATCTTGGTGTTCTATCAAAAGGCCATTTTCTTGAAGTGGACCGGACTAATTTAGTTGCAGAATACTTGGGACAAACAGCACCCAAAACAGCAAAAGTAGTTGAATCTGCTCTTGGTGGTGTACTTTTTATTGATGAGGCTTACTCCCTTGTTCCAGACGGACGCGGCGATATGTACGGACAAGAGGCAATCAATACTCTTTTAAAAATGATGGAAGACCACAGAGATGATCTGGTAGTTATTGTTGCAGGATATAAAGGGGAAATGTCTCGATTTATTGAATCTAATCCTGGTCTAAAGTCCAGATTTGCAAGGTCGATTCATTTTGAAGACTATTGTCCGTCCGAGTTAACCGAGATTTTTAAAGTCAGGTGTGAACAGCACGGCTATCTGTTCTCAGAGAAGACTTTGGAAGGAGTGCGTCTCTTAGTTAATCAATTTGAACATCAAATAGGAGAACTTGGAAATGGTAGATTTGTGAGAAATATCTTTGATCGTTGTATTGCTATTCAATGTAACCGTTTAGCAGCATTAGCCCAACCATCAAAAATAGACCTCAAAACCTTTCAACCTGCTGATGTTCCCACTCATGAGCAACTGGCGCAGTATCTTCTTTGAGAATGTCAGAGTATCTAGACCTTAGTGGAAGCATATTTTCTTATACATGGCACTCAATTTGAAAAGTGATTACTCAAATTCCTGAATAGCAACTGTTGAGCATCACAAGGTGTAGTCTTAAGACTTGGTATCATTAGTAAAATATTACCTGAACAAACAAGTGCCTCGGAGTGATATCGACCGTATCAGAGAAAAGATTAGACTCCGCCAATATGATATGTCAGCCCATGCAATGGAAGAAATGGCTGAGGATATGCTGACGATTTTAGATGTGGAAGAGGCGGTTCTGAAAGGTCAAGTCATTCGAGTTGAAAAAGATGACCCAAGAGGAACAAAATATATAGTAGTAGGAACTGCATTAGATCAACAAACGCCTGTTGGGATTGTTGGGCGTTTCGCAAGCACTGGACGTTATCTGATTATCACTGTTTATGAAGTCACTAAGCTTGAGGGCTAGCCGTATGTATGGATATAGATGTGAGTATTGCGAAGGAACCGTTCAACCCCGAACTGTCAAGCGGGAGGCATTTAAACATAAAGATGGATTTGTCATCCTTGAAGATGTAACAATCGGTGTTTGTGATACGTGCGGCAATCGGTACTACTCAGCTGATATTCTTCATGCGGTTCATGCTGTTGCAACTGGAGCGAAACTCCCTGAAAGAACCGAACTAATTCCGGTTACTCATCTAGAATCAGCATAATCAACGTTGCGTAACGTTAACTCGTCAAGTTGTCAGTAAAGATATAGTTAAAAGGTTAGCAGTAGGAAGCGATCGCTAATTTGCAGCACAAATTTATAGTATGATCGCCTATTAATTCCATCAGGACACGAGACAAATGTGATCGCATTGCACCCTTTTGATACGCTTGTCTTTAGCAAAACTTAGGAATACTGTGAATTTCCGGTGATGTTGGGTTAAAAAGGAAACTATGAAAATCATTAAACCCATCACCAACTGGCTAGAAACCCGCGCTTGTACTCCTACATACAGCGGTTATGTACTAGCAATAATTGCTATTTGTTTTTTTGGGGCTGCTATTAATACGATGGCAGGCTGGCTTTACGCTATTAGCGGCGTTAGTCTTGCCCTTTTAGGTGTAGCGGCTGTCTTACCACCGCGATCGCTCATTGGTCTAACTGTCCATCGCCATCCTATCCAGCCTGTGTCAGCAGGAGACGAACTGACTGTAGAATTAGAAATCTGCAATCAGACAAAGCAGCCTGTAAGTTTGCTACAAGTTGAGGATATACTGCCTTTTGTCTTAGGTAAACCAGTACACAGGGCAATTGAAACAATAAAGAGTCAAGGCAGTTATCGTTGGGTATATTACCAACCCACCCAGCGCCGGGGAGTTTATCGTTGGCATACAGTCGAACTAGCAACTGGTGCGCCCTTGGGATTGTTTTGGTGTAGCCGTCAGCGTGACTGTGCAGCAACAGCAATTGTTTATCCTACCGTGTTACCCCTTGCTACCTGCCCCTTAGTCGATGAAATGGGGCAAGAAGAGAGCAAAAGAGGCGACCCCCGTGGCAAACCCTTGCAGACAGCAACAACAGGGCTAGTGCGATCGCTGCGTCCCTATCGTATAGGAGATCCTACTCGTCTAATCCACTGGCGTACCAGCGCCCGTTA
Organism: Nostoc sp. UHCC 0302; assembly: GCF_038096175.1. NCBI lineage: Bacteria > Bacillati > Cyanobacteriota > Cyanophyceae > Nostocales > Nostocaceae > Nostoc > Nostoc sp. UHCC 0302. The sequence goes on along the minus strand of NZ_CP151099.1, from coordinate 3,797,965 downwards.
TGGAGAGTTACGAGTGCGGGAATTAGAAATAGTTACAGGTGGACAAGAGATCATAATCGCCCTTGACAGTGCCGCTAATTGGCAAGAAGAGAACTTTGAGCAAGCAGTAATTGCTGCTGCCTCGTTGTATTTTTACGCACAACGCCAGCAGATGCAAGTGCAATTATGGACAGCATTTACAGGTTTAGCTAAAGGCGATTCCGTTATTTTAGAAACCCTAGCTGCAACCACTCCTTTAGAAGATACCAGCACAAAACTTCCTGAAAACTACCCCTTGATTTGGCTGACTCAAAACCAACAAAGCATCTCTTCTCTGCCTCAAGGCAGTCGTTGGGTTTTGTGGCAAAATAATTCTTCACCAGATGAACAAGGGGTAATCAATTGGGATTACCCTGGGATCATCGTGCAAAGTGAGCAGGCACTGCAACCCCAGCTGCAAAAAACATTACGTTAATGATTAATCTAAATCTTATCTATTTCAAAAACTAATTCATGCTCACAAGTTAAGTTTTTGTCATCTACTAAATTTTATTTGATCCCCGCAGACTATGAATATAAGCTTTTGGGTAAAGGAAAGTAAATTTAAACAGGCAAGGTTGGGGAAATCCCCCCAGTAATCCTTGAGTAAGGCTGAGGTACAATGCAAAGAAATATTTAAATTATGAGCGCCCAATCCCAATGATCTCATCAGAAATTAACACAAAATCCAGCGATAGAAGCCTAGAGGCAATGCGGCATTTTTCCGAACAATACGCCAAGCGTACTGGAACATACTTCTGTTCTGAACCTTCTGTTACGGCAGTCGTGATTGAAGGACTAGCTAAACACAAAGACGAACTAGGTGCGCCTTTGTGTCCCTGTCGCCACTATGAAGATAAAGAAGCTGAGGTTCACGCTACATATTGGAACTGTCCTTGTGTACCAATGAGAGAACGCAAAGAGTGCCACTGTATGTTATTCCTCACCCCTGATAACGAGTTTGCAGGCGACAAACAAGAAATCACTCTAGAAACAATTAAAGAAGTACGAGACAGTATGGCATGAGTGAAACCATGCCCGATGAGTTTTGGCAAGGTGTAGAACTGTTCAATTCTGGGCAGTTCTACGCCTGTCATGACACTTTAGAGGCTCTGTGGATTGAAGCAAGCGAACCAGAAAAAACCTTTTATCAAGGCATTCTGCAAATTGCCGTAGCACTATATCATCTGGGTAATCGCAATTGGCGAGGAGCAGTAATTTTGCTGGGAGAGGGCAGCAATCGCCTGCAACGTTACCCATCTATTTACGGCGGCATAGATGTCGATCAGTTATTAAATGAGAGTGCAGAATTGTTAAAGACATTACAACAAATAGGGCCAGAGAAAATTGCTGCTGGTGACTTGGGCGAGGTGGAAGCTTTCCCCTTGCCCAGTATTTTGCTAATTAAAAATTAGAAAGTCTGATAAAGGAGACCAAAGCGTAGCTTGCTTGTCCGTAGGGGTGCGGAGGGAGCAGAGGGGCAAGAAAGATAGATTTTGGAATGTAACAATCAATGTTTGATACTCGTTCATCCACCCCAGAACTCCGCTCCTATGCCCTCTTTCTCTACTCTCTGCTCAGTTTTTAATTCATTAATTGCTGTGAGCTAATGAATTTCAAGTTGCGTCAAATCAGGGCTGTTCGCATTGACGTAGCCTCTCCCTGCGGGACGCTGCGCGAGCGTGGAGAAGCGTTACTGTAGGGTAGCTCTAACTACAAGCAAATTTGGCAGTGAGGCTGAAACACAATCAAAAACCAATAGCCCCTCCAGCTCCAAGTTTCTTTTAATACAAAAAATATTCAGATGTACTGCATTTAATCTGTAGGCTTTGGCAGTAGATAATCGTGTAGTAAAGATATTCTCATGTTTATATTGTGTTACAGCTACTATTAAAAGCTTTTTAAGCTTCAGTAGTGACTGGCGAAACCTTGCAGTTTGCAAAAGCGTCAAGAGTCTCGCCTAGTAGTTATCCAAAAATTAGTCCAGATGGCATAATTCTATATCTGGATAAAATACTTGAGATAAATTGGAATACAAGTCAAAATTCTAAATCGCAAATTACTATCATGCCTTGCTATAAATTGCCCAGATTTAAAATGCGTCGCTTTGGATTCGCCTTGATGCTACCTGCTGCACTCTTCGGCGGGATGTCCATAGACAACCCGCTACACAAGAATGCATTTCCTATGCAACTGCAAACCGCTACGGCACAACAAACACCAGTAGCGAATCGCCCCCTTACCATCCGCTCTGATGTGCAAGAATACGACGCTAAAACCCAAGTAATCACCGCTCGTGGTAATGTGCAAATGGTGTACCCATCTCGCCAGATTCAGGCAACATCTGCCCAAGCACAGTATTTTAGTAAAGAACGCCGGATTGATTTCAGTGGCAACGTCTACATTTTGCAACAGGGTGGTAACAGTATCCGAGCAGAAAAAGTAACTTATCTAATTGATGAAGGGCGATTTGTTGCCTTACCCCAATCCAACCGTCAGGTAGAGTCTATATATATGGTGCAGGAAGCTAATGATGCTAACCAAGCTGGTACGTCTGCCCCAGCCCCAGCCCCAGCGACACCAACTTTCAGACGTTCTAATTAGCATCGACCACAAAGAACGGGTGTGTCTAGCGTGAAAATTGTTTTAGAGAATATTCACAAATCTTACGGTAAGCGGGTAATTGTTAATCGCGTCAACCTCTCTGTTGCTCAAGGTGAGGTTGTTGGTTTACTAGGGCCAAATGGAGCAGGTAAAACCACAACCTTTTACATTGCCACAGGCTTAGAAAAACCCAATCAAGGAAAAGTGTGGCTGGATAGTCTCGATATTACTGGATTGCCAATGCACAAAAGGGCGCGGCTAGGTATTGGCTATTTAGCACAAGAAGCAAGTATATTTCGCCAACTCTCCGTACAAGATAATATTCTTTTAGTATTCGAGCAAACTAATGTGCCACGATGGGAGTGGTCAAGGAGACTCAAAATTTTACTGCGGGAGTTTCGGTTGGAAGTATTAGCTAACAGCAAAGGCATTCAACTTTCAGGTGGTGAGCGTCGGCGAACGGAATTAGCAAGGGCGTTAGCATCTGGACAAGAAGGCCCGAAATTTTTATTTTTGGATGAACCATTTGCTGGGGTTGATCCGATCGCAGTCTCAGAAATTCAGCATATTGTTGCACAACTGCGCGATCGCGGCATGGGTATCTTAATCACAGATCACAACGTTCGCGAAACTCTCGCCATCACTGATCGTGCTTATATCATGCGTGAAGGCCAAATTCTCGCTTTTGGAACTGCGGAAGAACTCTATAATAATCCGCTGGTTAGACAGTACTATTTAGGCGATAATTTCCACGTATAAATTTATAATTGTTAATAAATAACTAAAGATAAAAAGGCATTTTTCGTTATTTATTAATGATTAGTCTGTAATTAGACTTCAATTTCTCAGCTACTGAGAATTGAATTCTGATGTTAAATAAAGTGGAAATGCATTGCTTTATCTGGTTCGCCGATATTTAACTTTTAAAGTTGCTTATGGTATCAAAGAAGCTCCCATCATTCTACAGCCTCAAATCGCTGCTACCTTTTACCATCATGGATCGGTATCTTGCAAGCGAATTACTACCAACGTTTTTCTTTGGTGTTGGAGCTTTCTCATCAATTGGTGTCACAATTGATTCTGTCTTTGAGCTAATACGGAAAATAGTAGAATCGGGGCTACCCATAGACATTGCTGTTCAAGTTTTCATATTAAAGCTGCCATATTTCATCGTTTTGGCCTTTCCTATGTCAACTTTACTCGCTACTTTGATGACTTATAGTCGTCTTTCTAGCGAGAGTGAACTAATTGCCCTGCGTGGCTGTGGGGTGAGTGTTTATCGCATGGTTTTAACTGCGGTGATGATGAGCCTTGTGGTTACAGGCTTAACATTTGTGTTTAACGAGCAGATAGCACCAGCAGCAAATTACCAAGCGGCGAATATCTTAGACACAGCTCTGAGATCAGATAAGCCAACTTTTAAACAGCAAAACATTTTCTATCCAGAGTACCAGAATGATACACAGCCTGATGGTACTAAGACCAGGATACTAACACGCTTGTTTTATGCTGATCAGTTTGATGGTAAGCGGATGAAAGGTTTAACGATTATAGATCGTTCCGAAAAAGGTCTTAATCAAATTATTGTGTCAGAATCCGCCCAGTGGAATGGCTCTCAAAATGTTTGGGATTTTTACAACGGAACCATCTATTTTGTAGCTGCTGATCGCTCTTATCGCAACATCGTCAGGTTTGAACAGCAACAACTGAAACTACCCCGCACCCCATTAATCCTGGCAGAAAAAAGCCGGGACTATGGTGAGATGAATATTTCCGAAGCACTAGATCAACTGGAGGTAGAACGTCTAGGTGGCGATCGGCAAAAAATTCGCAAACTAGAAGTTCGGATTCACCAAAAATTCGCCTTGCCATTTGTCTGTGTGGTTTTTGGCTTGGTAGGCGCAGCTATGGGAAGCATACCTCAACGCACTGGGCGAGGCACAAGTTTTGCTATTAGCGTCATAGTAATTTTTTCGTACTACTTAATTTTCTTTATGAGTGGTGCGCTTGGACAAGCAGGTGTCCTTTCTCCCTTTATGGGGGCTTGGTTACCCAATTTTCTTTTTTTGGGAATAGGTTTATTTCTATTGATGCGGGTTGCTAAACGATAGAACATCTCAAATGAGGGAGTAGAGACGCGATTATACTCTTACGAAAAGCCGCTCTTCGAGCGTCTACGCGTCTCTACAGGAGTTAGGAGTTATATTTGTCCTCCTTGTCCCCCTGCCGCCCGGTTACTGAGCGCAGTCGTAAAGCCTGCGGCATAGCTACGCTTAGGGCGCAGCCTCTCGTAGAGAAGTATGCTCCCCTGCTCCCCTTTCCCCTATCCCCACGCCTCAAGAAATATCAAGGATGATAATTTCGACATTCCGGTGCGTGCGGATTATCCCTACAATATTCTTCAAAAGATACTTTCGCTGATATCATGCCCTCAGCTTTCTGATGAGCAGCTTCTGCTTGAAGCTCTTCTACCTCGTCCCAAGCAGCGGCACAAGCTTTAGAATAAGCACCTTGTTCGGTACAAATAGCACGAGCCTCTTCAATCGCCTTTTCAATTCTCTCTTCGAGTACCAACGCTTTTGGTGTTTCCACAAAGTCGCTCTTAGTCAAAATGTCGGTAATCGAGATAATGCCCAACAACTTGCTTTGAATCACAGGCGCTCTGTGAATACCAGTATTAGCAAATAAACGTGCTACATATTCCACACCCAAATCAGGATTTACCACAATGCAGGGCTTGCTCATAATTTCGTAAACCCGCACTTCTTTAGGATCTTTACCGTAAGCTATTACCTTGTAGACAATATCCGTTTCTGTAACAATGCCATAAGCATCATTGTCATGGCGACGATCCACAACTAGCGATCGCAATCCTTTTTCTTTCATCAGCCCCACCGCTTCAGCAACAGTCGCCGAACCACGAATGGTAACTACGTTCTTCGTCATGATATCTTCAGCTTTCATCATTGCTGTAGTCTCCTGGTGAATATTATCCAGAGAAGTATCTTGTATTCGCGGAGCGCCTTGTAGAGAGGCTGACTCTGCTCAGAATTTAGGGTGTAGCTAGCGTCAGACATTGTGCAGCGTCCTGACAGGGTATCGAGGCATTACAGCGTACACTTTAATAAATAGAGAGCGAAAATGTTGAACTGTTGCCCACCTACAACAATAAAATTAGAGCAGCCTTCAACTTCCGATGATATCCAAAGTGACCAACGCTCAAAAAATGAGCATGAATTGTCATAAATTTCTATAAATAGCCTTATTAAATAAGCCACGTACAGAAAGTAAATTTTTGACTACTATACGTGTATTACTAATGACTAATAAGTTATTTCAAAGCTACGATGAAATCATCATCCAGCGTTGGGTGAGATATTTCTTGTTAAACAAAGCAAAAGCCAAAGTCGCCTTTGCTTTCAAATTTCGTCAACTTTTAGCTATTTCAAGTAAATTTCAATTACTTAACCCATGCCAAGCCGCCATTATCCTCCCGCATACTTACGCTATCTCAAAGCCAGGTTATGGAATTTAGGGCGACCTGGTTTTTGGGGAACAGCAATTGTTTTATCTGTCGTAGGGCTAGTAACTTGGGAATACTGGGCAAATCCAGATGTTTTTACTCGTAAGCAAAACAACCAAGTAACTTCGCAAAAGCCTGCTGATTCATCCCTGTCAGCAGAAGATCGAGCAATTGCAGCAGACATAGATAACTTGCCAGTCTTGTTTAATGACTTTAACCAAGCAACTCTTCCGGTAACGACCAATACACCCAAAGACAAGACTACGGGAAAAAACAGCAATAGCTTATTAGACGATGTAATTAAAAAACAGAAAGCTGCTGCTGATGACGCCAAATCAAATTCGGGCTTAGGTGTGGTTAACAACGCACCTCCACCAAACCTGACAAATCCCTTTGTTGTTCAAGCAGAAAATTTACTGCGCGGTGGAACAGTTAATAGTAAAAACCAATTTTTAGACACAAATTCTTTAACTGCGACATCTGAGCAAACAGGAGCATTACAAAGCTCTTCTAGTTTGGGAATTGGATTTACTAATCAAACCAAGAATAATCAAAATCCTGTTTTTGTTAGCCCTTTGCAAGCAGAACTTAACCGAACTACAAACCAGAACTTGTCTAACTCCAATGGTATTACTCCAACTCAGACAAATACCTTGGGGCAATTTCCTGACCGAGGAGCAACGCTAACGCCACCCCTTAATAGCTTACCAAGCCAGACTCTTGTACCTATCACTGGCGCAGGCTACACGCAGCCGGGAACCAATTTACAGCAAAATCCCTACAGCAATTTTAACGGCAGTCAGCCTCAGTCCTTCCCTAACTTAGCGCCAGCCACACCCGTGACACCTCCAGTCACCTCGGCTGCACCGAATAATATTGCACCATACTCTACTCAAATTCCAAGTCAAGGTATAACGAATAACATTGCACCTTACTCTAGTCAGATTCCGGTTCAAGCTGTACCGAATAATATTGCACCGTACTCTAGTCCAATTCCGGCTCAAGGTATAACGAACAACATTGCACCTTACTCTAGTCAGATTCCGAGCCAAAATCTTGTCAATCCCACAACTCAGGGTGGGTATAGTAATTATGGCAATTCAAACTTGCAGCAGCCCTCGCAACTGCCGCAATCTAATTTATCAGATCGTGTAAAGCAGTATATAGGTAGTGGGGGACGGAGGTAATTATAAATATTTGATTAGAAAATAAATTGGGGCGATCGTATTCCCTAAACCTTTCTCATACAATACAAAATGCTGTTACACCAATAATTAAGATAAATTAATCTGGAACACTATCAGACAGTCTTCCAAAACTGAGCGATATCAAGAATGTACATCTAAACATCGTGTGATTCTACAGAATTTGAGCGTAGGGATTGCCGATAATATTCCCGCTCTAGCTGCATAGCTTCATCATAAGCTGAGCTATCAGCAAATGTTCCAGTAATCCTTTCCCACAAAGGGATTGTCGTGTAAGAAATATCTAATTTACTTTTGAGTTGTGTAGCTTCAGCCTCTAAAATTGCTACTCGTTCTTATAGTTGTTCTGATATTGTTGATATAACTTATTTATCTACTATAAATTATCTCTGCTTCCAATCTTATACGATGAGGTGCATTGAGGTTGAGAGGAGGCGATCGCTAACACTAACAATGTAGTAGAGGTTAATATTAACTTCTCATAGAAGCCGGAACATCTGAGTCAGGGGAGTTCCGAAAAATAGCTCCACGGGCAAATAGATCGGCTTTGTCTTTTTCTGTTAAGCCACGGTTCTCTCCAAATATAGTGCTTTTTACAACAGCACTGGTGAAGTCAGCCTCGCTAAGATTAGCCCCCACAAGGTCAGCATTGCTAAGGTTGGTATTCAAAAGATTGCTCCCACAGAGGTCAGCTCTGTAAAGTTTAGCTCCGCTAAGATTAGCCTTATAAAGGTTAGCTCTGCTGAGGTCAGATCCAAGAAAGTTGGCTCCACTGACGTTAGCTGTACTCAGGTCAGCTCCGCTGAGGTCAGCCCCAATAAAATTAGATTCATTGAGATGGGATCTACTAAAGTTAACTTCACTAAGATGTCCTCTGCTGAAGTTTGCTTCATTAAGATCCGCTTCACTAAAATCGGCTCCGCCAAGATGCGCTCTGCTAAAATTGGCTTCGCTCAGGTTAGCTCTGCTAAAATTGGCTTCGCTCAGGTTAGCTCTGCTGAAGTTAGCAGCAAATAGGTTGGCTCCGTAAAAGTTGGCTCTGCTAAGGTGGGCATCTCGAAAGTCAGCATCTTGAAGATCAGCCATGTCAAAATTAACGCCACGAAGGTTAGCTCCACGAAAGTCAACCCCAGAGAGATTAGCCCCAGATAAATTAGCATCACGGAGATTGACTTTGCTAAGGTGGATCTCTATTGCTGTGTGTTGCCTCCAAGCATTCCATTCATTGATACTACGCCGGAGTATTGCTATTTGAGAATCTTTACTTAATAAAGGTTGTAAGTGCTGATTTGATTCTTCTTCAGTTAAATCAAAAAGTTGTTTGCTTGTTTCTAAATAGTGGAAATTTCGCCTGTATTCATCCCAAGCAACAAAAAAAACTCCAACAAAAATATACATAGCTAACCAAGAGGATGGCATATTACCTCCGGTTATTAGTAGCAAGACTACGAAACCTAGAAAAATTAATGTCACCTGGCTAATTAGTGATTTCAGGTGAACTTTAACTTTTGCAAACATTGATAAATTAGGGTTTACCGACATATTTACCTCCCTTCTTTGCAAGAAGTTGGTTAAGGTCTGATAAAAAGCGGCTTATTATACGGCCTGCTAGAACAATCCAAAGGCAAAAGTCGGAAGTAACAATAATGAAACAGGCAAAGCGATTAACTCCAAATGGGCTTTCCCGCATACATGTATCAAACCCTGAGAACTCTTTACCCAAAATTAATGTTCCAATTAAGCTCGGAATGTGGAGTAACAGACTAAGCGCGAGCGCATCCTGTACAGACTCGTAAAGAGTCTTCCATAGGTCGCCCATCAAAGCTTTACCGACGACATCAATAGGCTCTAAGACTGCTGCTAAAATTTTTTCTGCCTTTTCACGTGATGTCAGTTGTTTCTTTGATGAAGAAGAACTAGATGGAACCTGTGGAGAAGACATGAACAAGACCGAAAGTTTCTCTTTATTTTAGCCTGTACCTACTAATTTTCAGCACGTAACATATTCAGTATTGTTCATTTAAAATATATTATTGGTAATACAGATTTACTAAATTTTAGTTAAAAAACTATAAACTATGAATAAAACAATTAAAGTAACTGATATTAAATGGGCTTTTAGCAAAGTGTTTGATACTAATACTACACAAGGATTTATCAATAGCCTTTGCCTATTTGTTGGTGAAATAATCAGGAGTGACGAAGTGGGGCTTATTGTTTGGCGGCATCAGCCTATCATAATGATTCGCATCTATAAAATCGATTTCGATACTGAGGTAACCCATGCTGAGATGATTACTTTTAAGGATTCGGGATTGAAGGATATGTTGAACAGCTTACATCTTGAAAATAATGATCCTAAAATAATTTGTTCTGGCTTTGAGGTATTCTGTTATCGCCCAAAACCAAATAAGCTCTATCATCCCCATATACATCCCACATACATTCGGGCTAGAGAACAAGCATCAAGAATATTAAATGCATTATATGCAGTAATAATAAATCCATATGAAGGAGCTTGTGTATCGTTTGCTCAAGTGAATGATAAGATATCTGAAACTTTTTTTAAGAGATTGTCTAATAAAAATAAAACTCAAGATGACGATGAAATAAATAATTTTGCAATAGCTGTGGACAATTGGTTAGGAGAATTTTATACAAATGAAATTGGCTCGAAACAGTACAGAAGTAAAAACCGATATCCCATTGCTCCTAAACCTCTCGAAGGAGTTGAACTATTTGTTATCACCTCAGATGAGGATGATAACCTCATATCCTATAAAACTAAAGTTTAAAGAACGTAATTTTATATTGCACTCTTTTTTTGTTACAGTTGCGATCGCAGATTCTAAGCCACCTAAATCCCGGATGCCTATTGTCCCTCCTGACTGTTCAAGAATTTGACGATGTAGATCCAGCACCTCAACTAATGACAAATAACGCATTATGCCAAACGTCGGTATAGTTCAGCATTTTTTTCAGCACTTAATTCGCTGCATCGGTAAAGTCACCTTTTTGAGAACTCAATCAGTCTTCTATAGTGGCACTAAGCAAAGCTTCAGGAGAAATATTATGCACTCTTGCTAAATCTTCTAGCTTTTGTAATTGGCTATCTGGAATTTCAATGGTGATAGAAGCCATAACTATTTTTCTTGTCCATCTCTGATTAGAATGTAACACTCATTATCTTGAGGTCATTTATTAAGGTGCGTTACGCTGTCGCGGTAACACACCCTACATCTAAAGCAAATCTTCCTCATATAGCTGGGCTATTTTCATCAAAGCTCTCAATGTTCCGACTTTCAAGTCTTGATTGCGGTGAACAGGAATTGACAGAATTTGGTCTAGTTCAGGGTTTTCGTAGATGTAATGACTGCCAGTAATTCTTCGTAAAACCCAACCTTTTTGCTCCACAATTTTACACAATTGTTTACCAGAAACAGATTTCATACAGCAATTTCGACAATCTGAGCGTTTGACTCAACTGCATCACGGTTGTTAGCAACATCGAGCCAACCTTCAATAGCATCCTTTAAATTAGTCATCACTTCTTCCATCGTGTCGCCTTCAGTAATGCAACCGGGAAGCGCGGGAACCTCTGCCCAATAGCCTCCTTCTTCTGCTGGATGAATTATTGCTTTGATTTTCATTTTATTATTGAGCTAATTGTCTAGACTATGCTAAAAACCATACTTGTTTGCTCTCAACTATTCACCTCAAGCATTATTCTTACAAAACACAAAAAGCCATATTAACTGAATAAGGTATTACATTTTTTCTTTCCACAGCGATACAAGAGGTATAAGGTTAAACCCTGATCAAACAACAGCCGCCTCTGGAATCGCACCCTGCATTTTGCCTAAAGCATCAATTAGACTTTGCAATTGTTGATCTGCTTTGAAAACGGCTAAACCTCTCACTGTAACTTTACCTGGAGAATATACAAAGCGCGTCCTCAGATTTTCGGGTAGATTCGCCGCTAACAAATTCCAAGCTGGTTCTTCCATTGGTGTTTCTAAAACGACGTGCTGTTTATTCTCTGGTTTAATGCGACTAAATCCGAGCTTTTTCGCAAGTTGTTTAAGTTCCATGACTCGCAAAAGTTGATTTGCAGGTACAGGTAAAGTACCAAAGCGATCGCTCCACTCGCCAGCAATTTGCGTTAATTCTTCTTTAGATTTAGCTGTGGCTACTGCTCGGTAAGCACTCATCTTTTGATCCAAATCGGTAATATAATCTGCTGGGATAAACGCCGTCAGGTTGAGGTCAATCTGCGTATCATCAACTTGCGGAATTTCTTGTCCGCGGATTTCTCGAATTGCTTCTTCTAGCATTTCCATATACAAATCAAAACCGATCGCATCCATTTGACCGGATTGTTCTGCACCTAGCAAGTTACCCACACCTCTAATTTCCATGTCGCGCATCGCCAACTGATATCCAGAACCTAGTTGCGTGAATTCCTGAATCGCGCGTAACCTTTGTCTTGCCGCATCAGATAACGCCCTTTGTTTCGGATAAAATAACCACGCGTGAGCTTGTATACCTGCACGTCCCACACGACCGCGTAACTGATACAGCTGTGATAAGCCGAAGCGGTGAGCATCTTCAATCAAAATGGTGTTGACTCGTGGAATATCTAAACCAGATTCAATAATTGTTGTACAAACGAGGATATCTGCTTCACCATTACTGAAAGTGAGCATGGTTGATTCTAACTCGCTTTCATCCATTTGACCGTGAGCGATCGCAAACCTTCCCCCCGGTATCATCTCTCGCAAATTTGTCGTTGTCTCTTCAATTCCATTAACTCGCGGTACTACATAAAATACTTGTCCACCTCTATCTAATTCTTGACGAATCGCAGTGCGGATGCTTTCGGAATTTAGTGGTGCAAGATGAGTTTTAATTGGGCGTCTGGTTGGGGGTGGTGTGGTAATCAAACTCATTTCCCGGATACCCGACAATGACATATACAGGGTGCGAGGAATCGGAGTTGCAGAGAGGGTAAGCACATCAACCTGAGTTTTCAAGCTTTTTATTTTTTCTTTCTGGTTCACCCCAAACCGCTGTTCTTCATCTACCACCAATAATCCTAAATCTTTGAATTCCACACCTTTACCTAAAAGTTGGTGTGTACCAACAACTACATCTAATTCTCCAGTTGCTAGTCGCTTTTGGATAGTACGCCTTTCTTCAGCACTACGGAAACGGTTGAGTAGACCGACATTTACAGGATAGGGGGCAAAACGTTCTTTGAGGGTGTGGTAGTGCTGTTGCGTCAAAATGGTAGTAGGTGCAAGCAGGGCTACTTGTTTACCAGAGGTAACTGCTTTAAAAATAGCCCGAATAGCTACTTCTGTTTTGCCAAAACCGACATCGCCACAAACTAAGCGATCCATTGGGCGATCGCTTTCCATGTCTCTTTTTACATCTTGGACAGCTTTTAGCTGATCCGTTGTCGGTTGGTAGGGGAACGAATCTTCTAACTCCTCTTGCCAAGGCATATCTGCTGGATAGCTAAAACCTTGTTGTTGCGATCGCGCTGCGTACAATTTCAGCAAGTCCACCGCCAATTTTTTGATTGCTTTGCGGACTTTATTCTTGGTATTTTCCCAAGCTTTCCCAGTCATCTTGTTGAGTTCCGGGGCTTTATCGCCTGTGCTACGGAACCGAGATAGCGCACCTACTTGGTCAGCCGCAACTCTGAGTAACCCATCAGCATACTGCACCACCAAATAATCACGGGTTTCATTGTTAATCGTCAGACTTTCTAGCTTGACAAATTTACCAACGCCATGATTTCTGTGAACTACATAATCCCCTGGACGCAACTTATTGGCGTCAACTTGCTTAGAAGTAGCTTTGCGGCGCTTGCGGAGATAGCCGGGAGTCGCTAAGGAATGCTGCCCATAAAATTCGCGGTCAGTAATGACTACAAGTCGAAATGTAGGCAGGATAAAGCCTTCTAGTTCCGCAAGCCCAGAATATTTGAGAGCTATTGGAGTGTGGTTAATTTGTAGCTTGTCAATCGCTTGGTAGTCGCGGGGATTAGGGATAAATTGAGCCGGACAGTCGTGTTCTTGTAATAGAGACACAGAACGCGAAGGCTGTGCCGAAATCAACCAAATAGAGAAATTGCGATCGCGCTCTTGTCGCAATGTTTCAGCAAGTTTGCCAAACTGATGTGGTGTAACTGGTACAGACCTGCTAGCAAGATTAATACCACTATTTTCCTCTGCTAGTTCCGATAAATATAATGTTTTAAATTTCGCTACATCCGCTAGACAATCATCAAACGAGCGGTGGATTTTCGGCAATGTTAAGGGAGTAGGCTCTTCCCCATGCCCCATTATTCTCCATTGTTCCTCAGCATTTTCTACCCAGCGATCGCTATGAGCATGACACTGTTCTGGTTCATCAATGGCAATTAGGGTATTTTCTGGTAAATAGTCCAAAAGAGAAGCTGGCTGCTCAAAAGCTAACCCCAAGAAGCGACGGCTACCTTCAATTAGTCCTGTTAGCGGTAGCGGGGCGTTTAGCCCGTCCTGAGTTTTAATTGCTGAGTCAGAATTTAACTCAGCACTCAGCACTTGGAACTCAGCACTGTCTTTGAGTGCTGCCATGACGATGGGAGCAAAGCTACTGGGGGTAAGAATTAGCTGGTCAACTTTGTCAAGGGCAGAACGTTGAGTTGAGGGGTCAAATTCTCGTATTTGCTCGATTTCATCACCAAACCATTCCAGCCGGACTGGTAATTCTGACGAAACTGGAAACACATCAACAATATCGCCGCGCCGACTCCATTGACCTTCTGTTTCCACCAAAGGCACTCGTTCGTATCCAAGGATAGTTATTTTCTCACTAAAGGTATTCAGGTCGAATTCCATGCCCCGTTTCAGGGTCAGGCAGAATGGTTGAAAAGCTTCTGGCGGCGGTAGGTGGGGTTGCAACGCTCCTTGAGTGGCAACAATTGCCAAGGGTCGCTTCGCTCCGGGATTGGGGATTGGAGATTGGGTATTAGGGAGAGTTTTGCCTGTTTCCCAGTCCCCAGCCCCTAGTCCCCAGTTCCTTATGACCAAATCTGCCAACACCTGCATTTGTCCCCAACTCATTTCGGTTTCCGGGTCAAAAGGCTCGTAGGGGGAAGCCTCTGAGGTGGGGTAAAAATGAACGTTGTTCCATCCCATTGCCTCTAGTTGTGCGTAAACGCGTCCCGCTTCTTCTAACGTGGCGCAGACAACGAACAAATTTCTGTCCTGATTTTGTGCTAATGCTGAAGCTACTAAGCCCTTGGGTAACCGGGAAATACCATTTAACCGTAATTCCTGTTGTCGATTAAGCTTAGAAATAAATTCTGTGGTGAGTGGCGATCGCGCTAAAGCACGCACAATAGAAGAAAATGCCATAACTTTTATCTAGATGTGGGAGTCGTTGCAGGGCAGAAAATTTGCAGGCAGTTATGTCAACTATTTTAAAAGTGTTAACAGTCTGAATCATTCTTTCTGTGGAAGAATTAATGCATAGCTACTATATAGACCAAAGAACTATAACTATTACTTTGTGTACAGTCAAAGCATTTATCGAAACACCTTTAATACTAGATACTAGGAGTTGAGCTAAGTTCGCTCTGATAAGCGGCAATTTTAAACATGTCCTCCATCACTTTTGAAATTTTAATCATTTTGGTTCTAATTATTGCCAACGGTATATTTTCCATGTCTGAGATGGCAATTGTCTCGGCGCGTAAGGTCAGGCTACAGCAGCTTGCCAATCAGGGAGATGCCAAGGCAAGGGTAGCATTGAAACTCGCGGAGTCTCCAAATCATTTCCTCTCAACGGTTCAAGTCGGTATTTCTCTAATCGGTATTCTGACTGGTGCTTTCGGAGGAGCAACAATTGCTAATCGGCTCGCAGTCTATATCAAGCTTGTTCCCTTTTTGGCAGCTTATAGTGAACCGATCGCCTTTGGGATTGTAGTTTTAATTATCACCTATTTGTCACTCATCGTCGGCGAACTAGTACCGAAGCGTCTAGCATTAAACAACCCGGAACGAATTGCGGCAGTTGTAGCTATTCCGATGCGAGCCTTAGCAGCGCTAGCTTCTCCGATGGTGTTTCTTTTAAGTGCTTCTACTGATATGGTGCTGCGAGTGCTAGGAATTACACCCTCAGATGAGCCGCAAGTAACCGAGGAAGAAATTAAAATTTTAATCGAGCAAGGCACTGAAGCAGGAACCTTTGAGGAAGCTGAACAGGATATGGTAGAGCGAGTTTTTCGCTTAGGTGATCGTCCTGTAAGCTACTTGATGACACCTCGTCCCGATATTGTCTGGTTAGACTTAGAAGACTCTGCCGAAGAAAACCGCAACAAAATGATTGATAGCGCTTACTCCCGGTATCCGGTTTGTCAAGGGGGACTGGATAATGTGCTGGGTGTTATCCCAGTTACTGATTTGTTAGCCCGGAGTTTTCGCGGTGAAGCCTTGGATTTGACGGTAGGATTGCGACAGCCTGTCTTTGTGCCAGAAAGCACACGTGGTTTGAAAGTTTTGGAATTGTTCAAGCAAACCATCACTCACATGGCGCTAGTAGTCGATGAATATGGTGTCATTCAAGGATTAGTCACTCTCAATGACATCATGAGCGAAATCGTAGGTGATGTTCCCAACGCTGACGATGAAGAAAATCCCCAAGCTGTGCAACGAGAAGATGGTTCTTGGTTATTAGATGGGATGTTACCTGTAGAAGAGTTCTTGGAACTTTTCGGCATGGAAGAGTGGGAATCGGAGGAACGAGGCAGTTATCAAACATTGGGTGGTTTTGTGATTACCCATTTAGGCCGCATCCCAGCAGCCGCAGATCATTTTGAATGGCAGAAGATGCGGATTGAAGTGATGGATATGGATGGCAACCGCGTTGATAAAGTGCTAGTCGTGCCAATAGCAAATAAATCAGTGGATACGAAATCAGAGACTGGGGATTAGGGACGGAATAATTCGTAATTCGTAATTCGTAATTCGTAATTAGGGCTGGGGCATTAGGAGTAGAGACGCGATTATACTCTTACGAGAAGCCGCTCTTCGAGCGTCTACGCTTCTCTACAAGAGTCAAGAGTTAGTTCTTTCTTCTCCCACTCCCCTAATCCCTAGTCGCTTCTAAGCCTTAGTTAGACGCTTGACCGCTTCACCCGCCAACATCTGATGCGCTTGTGCTAAAAATTCGGGAATTTTATCAGCGTGGGGACTACCAGATAAACATTGCCGCAGGTCGAATTCATCTATTCGGTCTGCTTTGTTACCAGGGAACCAGTGACTACCGTTACCTAGCAGGTTATAGCGCATTTTGGCGTACTCTACTAAATCGTAGGCGATCGCTAGATTCCGCAGCCACAAAATTACCCGAATATTTATCTCACCGGGAGTTTCTGCATAGGTGGGTAAATTAGTCTCCCAAGTTTTTACCCAGTCTTCTCCTAAAGTGGCGATCGCTTCTTCTTCCAATCTTGCTAAAATTGGTGGCAAAATTTCCGATCCCCGATCCAATAATTCTAAAGTCTTCAAGTGTTCATCAAAATCTTGTGGTTTTGCTGCTCCCAAACTTAGAGTATGCACATCTTGGTGACTTAAACAAAACAAATCATTAAACACCATTGGACTCAATGGGGCGCAAAGGTTTACTAACTTTTGCGGTGGTTTATACAGCATCCCGCCTTTATCAGATGGGCTAATAATAAATACCCCCATATCATGGCGTTTAGCCGCTTCAATTGCTGCCCAATTCCATTGATTGATGTAGTACCAGTGCAGGTTCACATAATCAAATTGATTGGTATTAATTGTCTCGACAATTATATTTGTTGCTCCATGTGTCGAAAAGCCAATAAATCTCACTTTTCCTTCTGCTTTTAACTGCTGCGCCACTTCCAAGCAACCACCAGGACGGATGCTGTAGTCTAATGACTCAGCATGATTAATGCCGTGTAACCCTAAAAGGTCAACGTAATCTAACTGGAGATTTCGCAGGGATTGTTCAAATGTCTCCCGGAACTCTTTCGCATCTGCCTGGGGGTTGATTTTTGTTTGGACAATCAACTGTTCGCGCGGAAATTTCGGCAGTATTCTTCCCAACTGCATTTCGGAAGTACCATAACCACGAGCAGTTTCAATATGATTAATGCCAACCTCAACTGCTCGTCTAATTGTCGCTTCCAGATTTGCCTGGTTATCAGCAGGAATTTCCCCGTCGGGAACATCTTGCCATTTGAACTGATATCTCATGCCGCCGCAAGAAAACACCGGCATTTGTAATTCTGTGCGTCCAAATCTTCTGTATAGCATTACTGGATTTTGGATTCCTTATCAATCTAAAAACTACAGCCACTAGAACTTTGAGCGTCACAATAATCACCTCTGTTCAACCTGTGACACCAGCAACATTTATCTCATCACCATAATTAGTCAAGTCTATTAGTTATTAGACACTGACCCAGTTTCCAGTTCCATTGATTAATTATTACATCGTAGCTGTCACCAGCAAGCATTTTTCCCTGATCATTAGCAATTACAGCACATTTAGGAGTATTGAGCAGCCATTGCAAATGCCGTTGACCTGCGCTTCCCGAAGGGTGTTGCTGAGTGCGCCAGTTCCTCATGGCTAAAAAGTAATCAGAAATCGATAAGGTTCCGGATGGAGTCTTTTACTATAAGGAACTAAGTAACTGGACGCTAGTCAACATAATTTTGTTGAACATCTATGAATAATAGTTAGCACTAGCTTGTAACTAACTATTTATCCATGACAATGGTA
Source organism: Nostoc sp. UHCC 0302 (assembly GCF_038096175.1). Classification (NCBI taxonomy): domain Bacteria; kingdom Bacillati; phylum Cyanobacteriota; class Cyanophyceae; order Nostocales; family Nostocaceae; genus Nostoc; species Nostoc sp. UHCC 0302. The sequence goes on along the minus strand of NZ_CP151099.1, from coordinate 3,779,806 downwards.
ACGAGCGTTTACGTTTATTAATAGTCAACTACTTACACTATTGATGAAAAAATTTATGCAAGGACATTCCACAGAGCAACCAAGTTCCAACACCCTGAATGTAAACTCTAAGACTCATACTGATATAAATGTTAATATTTTTATCGGATTTTCTATAATCACTCCAATTATTTTGTTGGTAGGATTTATTACCTATAAAAAATATCGCGCAGCGGTTCTACGCAAACAAATTGCCAAGTTAGAGAAAATATGGCATTTAGATATTAGGAAAAGAGCTTAAAGGAAAGCAATATACAGGTTTAAGTAGGTAGACATAAATAAATTAAAGTTAGTAGTTTGCACTTTAGCGAAGATAGCGCAAACTGTAAACCACAAAATATCTTCATTTTAATTATGTCTCCTTCCTTAACTACTTCATCCGCTATAAAATGCGGTTTCTCGGAGTTTTTTTATGAAGTACTGGTTTATAGTTTGGGTGCTAATACTATCACTGAGCACTCCCAGCACAGCGATCGCTCAAGCAAGACAGCCCTATACTTTGATAGCTGGACTTGGGACAATCCACCATCCAGTTTCTACTGCTAATCCCCAAGCACAACAGTTTTTTGATCAGGGTTTAAGTTTGATTTACGCTTTCAATCATGATGAAGCGGTGCGTTCTTTTGAATATGCTGCTAAACTTGATCCTCATTTAGCGATCGCATATTGGGGTATTGCTTTAGCTTTGGGGCCTAATATTAACTTAGATGTAGATATCAACCGAGAACGAGCTGCTTACCAAGCAATACAGCAAGCGCTGGCACTATCCACCCAAGCATCTACGCAGGAACAAGATTACATTGCTGCCTTAGCTAACCGTTACTCCCAAGATGCCGATGCAGATTTACATCAATTGGCGGTGGACTACACCAAGGCGATGGCAGCATTAGTCAAGCGCTATCCCGATGATTTGGATGCAGCAACACTTTACGCTGAAAGCTTGATGGATTTGCACCCCTGGCAACATTGGACGAAAGACGGCAAACCACAACCAGATACAGAAGAGATTGTGGCTGTTTTAGAATCAGTACTTAAACGCAACCCGAACCATACGGGAGCCAATCACTACTATATCCATGCAGTGGAAGCCTCACTTTCTCCAGGACGCGCCCTTGAGAGTGCCAGACGGCTGGGAAATCTGGCTCCAGCAGCGGGACACTTGGTACATATGCCTTCGCACATTTATTTTCGTGTAGGAGATTATCTAGAAGCAATGCAGGCTAATCAGCAGGCGATCGCTCAAGATGATGCCTACATCAAAAAATATCATGTCCAAGGCACTTACCCCATGATGTACTACAATCACAACGTGCATTTTCTCATGGTGGCAAGCAGCATGGCAGGAAGATACCAAGATGCTCTTAAAGCCGCAGATACATTAATTGCAAATATTATCGCTATTGACCCGTATGAGCCAATGCTTGAGGGATTCCTGGGCAACAAAATGCTGATTCAGATACGCTTTGGCGATTGGGATGCCATTTTAAAGACTCCTGCTCCCGATGCTAAACTGTCCACAACTACAGCACTCTGGCATTTTGCTCGCGGCATGGCAAACGCTGCCACTGGTAAACTTGAAGACGCAACAGGTGAAAGCCAAGCATTGCTAGCTGCCAAACAGGCAATTTCTCCTCAAGCAACTATTGGCATGAGTCCTGCCAGCCGGATTTTAGACATTGCTACACAAGTTTTAGACGCTAAAATTGCCACAGCCAAGCATGATTATGAATCTGCGATTAAATTGCTAGAAAAAGCAGTAGCAGTAGAAGATACTCTGGATTACATAGAACCACCAGACTGGTACTTGCCCACACAGGAATCATTAGGTGGTGTACTTTTAGCGAAAGGTGACTATACGCAAGCAGAGAAAGTCTTTCGTGCCGATTTAAAAAAGTATCCTAATAATGCAGCTTCTTTGTTAGGGTTGCAAGCGAGTTTGCAGGCTCAAGGGAGTAGGGAGTAGGAGGGTAGCACTTCTCTACGAGAGGCTGCGCCCTAAGCGTGGCTATGCCGCAGGCTTTACGGCTACGCTCAGTGACCGAGGGGTAGGGGGCAGGGGAGATATATTTTGTAATCCAACAATGGTCTTTGATACTCGCGGATGAGTCTTTAATACTCGGCGACGAGTCTTTGATACTCGTGAACGAGCCTTTGATACTCGTGAACGAGCCTTTGATACTCGGAGACGAGTCTTTGATACTCGTGGATGAGTCTTTGATACTCGTGGACGAAACTCATAACTCTACTCCCCTGCCCACTTTCAACTGTCCTCTGCCCAATCCCTTAAATCTGCCGTACTAGTGGCTGACCATCTTTGACTTCGCCAATTAAAACTAAATCGACACAGTTGACGAAGATACCGTTTTCCAAAACGCCGGGAATGTTATTCAGTGTTTTTTCTAGGTTAGCTGGATCTTCAATCGAGTCAAATCTGACATCCAATACAAAGTTACCTTGGTCGGTGATGACTGGGCCAGCTTTTTTCACACCCATGCGGAGTTCCGGTTTGCCACCAAGTTTCACAATTGCATTGGTCACAGGGGTAATTGCCATTGGAATCACTTCCACAGGTACGGCAAAACTAGAACCTAATCGGTCTACTAACTTACCGCTATCCACTACGACAATGAACTGATTTGCTAGGTAATCTACAACTTTTTCGCGGGTGTGCGCTGCACCGCCACCTTTAATCAAGTTCTTCTGCGGATCGACTTCATCTGCCCCATCAATAGCGATATCAATGTGGTCGATCGCATCTAAAGTTGCCAAAGGAACACCGTACTGCTTCGCCAAAACTTCTGACTGAAACGAGGTAGGAATGCCAATGATATCTTTGAGTTCGCCAGACTTGAGGCGATCGCCCAAAAATTGTATTGTATAAGCTGTGGTTGACCCCGTACCCAACCCGACAATCGAACCAGATTTTACTAAGGCAGCGGCTGCTTTGCCTACTTCTTGCTTCATCAACTTTACGGGATCTGCTGCTTGGGTCATTCCTAAAACTGCTCCATAAAACTTATATAAAATGAACATAACCCAAAGTTACGTCCATTTTGCAGTTTACTTGCTCTTATTAAAGGACATAGAAGATAGCAGAGAAATTTTGCGTAAGTCCTGTTGTTAAGGTACTAAGTTGATACTGTCGGTTTTGAGTTGACCATCTTCCATATAAATGATGCGATCAGCTATATCAAGAATCCGGTTGTCATGGGTGACTAACAAAATTGTACAACCTTGCTCTTTAGCGAGTTTCTGCATCAGTTCTACGACATCGCGTCCTGATTTTTTATCGAGTGCGGCGGTGGGTTCATCTGCTAAAACAATTTTGGGATGGCTAACTAAAGCCCGCGCGATCGCTACTCGTTGCTTTTGACCTCCTGATAAATTTTCTGGGTAGTAATTAACCCGATCGCTCAAACCAACAGTTTCTAATATGGCGATCGCTTTGGCGTCGATATCTTCATTGAGAAACTCGTCGTGCAATTCTATGGACATTCGGACATTTTCTTTGGCTGTTAAAAAAGTCATCAGGTTATGTGCCTGGAAAATATATCCAATCTGACGGCGAAGTTTAGTTAATTGCTGCTTATTAGCGCCGCAAATTTCCTGTCCTAAGATTTTTAAACTACCTTCTTGGGCTGAACGTAGTCCACCCATCAGGGTTAACAGGGTAGTTTTTCCTGACCCAGAGGGGCCAGTCATAATTACGATTTCACCGCTGTTAATCTCCAAATTAATATCAAATAAGACTTGTTTTTGCAACGAACCTGCACCAAAGTAGTGGTTAACGTTACTGATAGAAATTACTGGGGATAAAGTAGCGACTGAAGAATTAGAATTTACTGATAATGAGTTTTCCAACATAAAATTTTTATTCCTGACTCTTGTACAGACGCGATGAATCGCGTCTGCTGACTCTTATACAGACGCGATGAATCGCGTCTCTACAACTCCTGAATCGATGAATCGCGCGTCTCTACAATTACTGAATTCTTGTACTAGAAAACGTCTGCGGGGTCAGCTTGTCGGAGTTTTCGCATGGCGATCGCTCCAGAAAAGCTACACATAATAACGGTCATAATCCAGACAGTTATCGCCCTCTCCAACTTCATGAAAATAGGCAGCATGGTAGCAGCATAGGTAACTTGATACAATCCAAAAGAAAGAATAAATCCGGGGAGAAAACCTAAGACAGCTAGCAGCAATGCTTCTTGAATTAGTACTTTGAGAAGATATGTATCGGTGTAACCCATTGCTTTGAGAGTGGCGTATTCTGGCAGGTGATCGGAAACATCAGAATACAGAATCTGGTAAACAATGACGATGCCGACAATGAAACCGACTGCTGTACCTAAACCAAAAATGAAACCAATACCAGTCCCAGATTCCCAGTATTGCTTTTCGATTTTGGCAAACCCTTCTGGAGTTAAGACTTTGACATCTTTGGGTAGTCCTGCGACAAGTTGGGATTGTACTTTTTCAGCATCAACACCGGGTTTAAGAGTAATTAACCCAACTTCGATGCGATCGGGTTGACGCTGTGGAAATAGTTGTAAAAACGTAGATTCACTGGTAATGACATTCCCATCAGCAGCAAAGGAAGCACCACTAGTAAACAAACCTTTAACGCTGATGGCTTTGTTATTCAGTTCTGTCTCAAGGTTACCTGTTTTTTTAAAGATATCCGCAACCGCCCCATATTCCGGTCGTCCTGCTTGATCAAATAAAACTTGATTCAACTGTTTGAGGTAATCCTGATTGTTTTTAACTTCGGGAAGCGTGAATGCAGGTTTTGTTGGCTCGATACCCCAAACTAAAATAGATCGTTCGAGACGCGTTTCGGGGTTCCGCCACTGTCCAGTACCAATATATAGTGAACTGACAGATTGAACTCCTTCATAACCCAGTGTTTGGTAAAGTCGCTCTCTAGCAAAGTTTTTTACCGCAAATAGAGTTTGAAATTGAGGATTAATCAAGACTAAATCTGCTTGTAAAGTTCGATGAGGTTTCACAGACGCATCAAACAGCGCACTTTCAAACCCCAGTTGAATAAACATCAGCATATCTGCAAAGGCTATCCCCGCAACTGCAACTACTAGGCGGGTTTTTTCTTTCATTAGCTGCCGCCATGCTAGCGGCGTTTTGCGGAATGGTTTAGAAAACATCTTCCAACAGCCTTAATATCAAAGTAGGTTAAAATCTCACAGTGTCAGTCTGTTGTTCAAGTTGATACTGTCGCATTAATAGAAATAAGGGCAGGCCAAGGGAAACCCCAACCAAAAGATTAGAAGCAATATAAACCCAGAGATTTTGCATTTTTAGGCGTGTGCCTTCCCAGAATACAAACACCCCAAGAGTTATGGATGAGACAATCACATCCATGCCGAAAAAACCAGAAATTTTATTAGCAAATAGCTGCTCAAAAAAAAGCTGAATATCAAGACCAGACTCTAGGAAAAATGGCAAAAACTGTGAGTAAGGTAAAATTGTTCCCAGGATGCAAAGTAGAAAATATAGAACTTTCAGCATGATAAAATTTCCTGATTTTATACTGAATATTCACAACAACGACTTTACAATTCAATTGCTGTTTGCACTTGCAAGTTAGTTAAACCTGCAACTTTTTTACTATCTTCAGGATTAAGACGAATTTTGACTTCAATCACTCGGCGGTCAAGGTTCTCTCCTGGTTCGTTGCTAAATACGTTTTGTCGGTTTACCTGTAAGCCTATTTGGGATACAGTTCCTCGCAGTTCGCCAGGAAAGGCTTGACTGGTAACTACTGCTTTTTGTCCCAGTTTTACTTTATTAATATCGGTTTGATAAACTTCTGCTACCGCTATCATTTGCTCGGTTTGACCTAAGTCTGCAATACCGCTACTACTAATTTTTTCTCCGACTCGTGTATGAATTTTGATGATTTGACCCGTCATTGGTGATTTGATGTCAGCTCCTACTAACTCGGTTTGGGCGTGTTTGAGTGTGGCGATCGCATTTTCAACTTCTGTCTGGGCGGCTTGCACATCTACCGGTCGGACTTCTTCAATGCTGGTAAGTGTGGCTTGGGCTTCGTTGACTTGCTTGTTACCAGTGGCGTTAATCCGCTTGAGCGCTACTTTTGCTTCGGCTAGTTGTCGGCTAGCTGTGGAATTAATCCGGTTGAGAACTGCTTTGGCTTCACCTAGTTGCTCTTGAGTAGTGTCTACGCTCAAGCGTTTACTGTCATAAGCAGAACTAGAAATTGCTCCTTCTGAGTACAGCTGCTGATAACGTCGATATTCGGCTTGGGCGTTGTTGACTTCTGCTTCCAGCTTCCTAATTGTTGCCTGTTGAGCTATTCTGTCTCCTTGCCACTGTGCCTCTATTCGAGCGATCGCTTCTTGTTGAGCTGTTTTATCTCCTATAGATTGGGCTTGCAGGCGTTCAACACTCGCTTTCTGTGCTTGAATCTCGCCAGTTTTGGCTCCTGCTTTTACCTGATTTAATTTCGCTTGAGCAACTTTGACTTGTTTTTCGGCTTGGATTACAGCAGTTCGTAAACGTGCGCGGGAATCTAAAATCGCCACTATTTGTCCGGCTTTGACGCGATCGCCCTCTTTGACTAAAATTTGAGCTATGCGATCGCCATCTAAAGCCAATGGTGCAAACAGGCTAATTACCTCAGCTTCTGGTTCTAGTCGTCCCAAAGCTGTCACTTTTGGAATGCTTGGCGTGGTTGCTGGTTGAGATGAGGCAGGCTGACTAATTTGCCCAAACTGTGAAATTCCATACACAACAATTCCACCTGTGATCGCAGTAGCAGCAATTACTAATGCAATCAATCCTTTCTTTGCAGGTTTGAATATCAGCCTTTGTGACATTTTTATAACCTCTATAAAATTTAAATTTCTCTTTTTGATTTAGATAAATAAGTATGTTTTAATACTTATGCTTAGCGTAAAAATAGGTAGACTTAAATAAGTTAAAGTTCGTATTTGGCGCTTTAGCGCTCAAGTATTTTCAATTTACTTATGTAAAATTATTTAGTTTATTTTCATACAATTTTTTAGCAGGATTTTCCTGTAAATATGCTGTTAACATCTTGCCTAATAGAGTACATTGCTCAGCAAAAGAAATTTTTTCATTACCCCATAGCCTTTCGAGAATTAAGCCATCAATTAAGCACAATATGAATGAGGCAAGAGCGTCATCTTGAATGCCTAAAAAATCTTTCATAGCTTGGCGACAGCGCTGATCAATTCGCTTAAACATTGCACTGCTCCACATTTCTTTTGAGTCTTGATGTTGAGAAAAATCAACCAGAATATAAGTCAATTTAATGTAATAGTCTTCGTTCTTCGAAAGATATCGCCCTAAAGCTTCCATCGCTGCTTGCAAAGTTTCTGTTCCTTCTAACTCTGCTATTGCCATTGACATCTCTTGCTGATTGAGTTCTTCAACAAATTGTTCAAATAGAGCTTTCTTGCTAGGAAAGTAGTGATACAGCGTACCAGTAGATACCTCTAAGCCTTGAGCAATTTCGCGCATTGTGACGGCAGCATAGCCTTTGTCAGCAAATAAATCGAAACACTTGCTTAGCATTTCTCTACGGTATTGCTCATGGTCAACAATTTTGGGCATATCTCCTTTTTTATCGAACATTCGTTATATATAAAGTTAACACTTCGTTACTGATTTTGTCAAAGAACTTAAATATGCGTTGTACAGGAAAATTTAAAAGCAGCAAGAGCAGCGATCGCTTAATCAAACTAGTAATCAATAATACTCAAAAATTATTAGCTTATGACAGTATATATACGTAAAGAGTTTCAGCTACAACGAGCTACTTCAGCAAGCAACATTGTTAAGATGAAATTCGTCACTCAAGGTAAAAGAAAAGCGTTACCTGCGGTTAGCGCAGTTTTTTTAATTCCTAGTAGCAGTTAACAGTGATTACAGTGATGCGTCAGATATCGATTGTTTTTTCGTTAGTAGCACTACTACAAAACTGGCCAGCAATTGTTCAGGCTCAAGTGCCAGAACCTGCTGCTGGAGATTCATCTGGCTCTATTCAACAGGTAGTTACTGCCAAATGGATGACAAATTTTTCAGATGGTCAGTTTTATCCAGAAAGGTTACTTAGTCGAGCAGAATTAGCCTCAATTATGGTAAAGGTATTTCGATTGGATAAAAGACAAGTTGCTAGCAAAGAGAATGTCGTAATTCCCGATGTTTCTTCTACTAATTGGGCATTTAACGATATTCAGACAGTCTTAAAAACTGATATTATGAAAGGCTATCGTGGTAATGCATTTTTCCCGAACCAAAAGGTGACACGGGCAGAAGCTTTGGCAATTTTTGCCCAGGCTTATGGTGTATTTCAGTTTTCTGATGACGCTGTTAATGAAATTTTGGTTTCACATCCAGATGAAAAGTCTATCCCAACTTGGGCAAGAAAAGCGATCGCCACAGTAGTTACGGAGGGATTTATTAATACAGATACCCAAGGCAATATTTCCCCATTACGCCCGATGACAAGGGGAGACATGGCTTATGTATTGAGTAAATATTTGCAACGACAACAACGACAACCAGATACCCCAGAAGTTCCCAGTATTCCAAATAGCCCTGAATCTCCTTAGAGGAAAGAGGAGAAAAACGAGGGAGATAAGGGAGACAAGGGAGAAATAGCAAATGCCCAATGCCCCATGTCTCATGCCTAATTTTTAAATATTCACGGATGAAAAAGCATAATATTTGCACCGTATATCAGTATTGTCCTCATAAAAAACATGGGTAGATAACCGAAAACTTACCAAATATCAATTAAAGATTACGAAGTTATACTTTCCACTACAACTAACTTAGTATCAGTCTGATTCTGCCGATAACCCTACCGTGGGAAAATCAAAATACCAGAAGTAGAGATTAGAGAGGAAAACCCTATAATATGCATCTGAGCGAAATCACTCATCCCAATCAGTTGCACGGTTTATCTGTTCGACAACTACAACAGATTGCCCGTCAAATTCGAGACAAGCATCTTCAAACCGTAGCAGCAACTGGGGGACACCTGGGGCCAGGATTGGGTGTTGTAGAATTAACGCTAGGGCTTTACCAAACGCTGGACTTAGACCGGGATAAGGTCATCTGGGATGTAGGACACCAAGCTTATCCTCACAAATTGCTCACAGGACGCTATAGTAATTTTCACACCCTCAGACAAAAAGACGGAATTGCGGGTTATCTCAAGCGCTGTGAAAACAAGTTTGATCACTTTGGTGCAGGTCATGCTTCCACGAGTATCTCAGCGGCATTAGGCATGGCTTTAGCACGAGATTTAAAAGGAGAAAAATTTAAAGCTGTTGCTGTTATTGGCGATGGGGCGCTAACTGGGGGTATGGCTTTGGAAGCCATCAACCATGCCGGACACTTACCAAAAACTAACCTGCTGGTTGTTCTCAACGACAATGAGATGTCTATATCTCCTAACGTAGGCGCAATTCCCCGCTATCTCAATAAAATGCGCCTGAGTCCACCAGTGCAGTTTATTAAGGATAATTTTGAAGAACAGTTGAAGCAAATTCCCTTCGTCGGCGAATCTCTATCTCCAGAACTGGGACGTATCAAAGAAGGAATGAAGCGTTTAGCTGTCCCCAAGGTAGGAGCAGTTTTTGAAGAACTCGGCTTTACCTACATGGGGCCAGTAGATGGGCATAATCTAGAGGAATTGATTGCCACCTTCCAACAGGCACATCAGATAACAGGCCCAGTGCTAGTACACGTGGTAACAATGAAAGGCAAAGGCTATGAAATTGCTGAACAAGACCAAGTAGGTTATCACGCCCAAAGCCCATTTAATTTGACAACTGGCAAAGCCATTCCTTCCAGTAAACCCAAACCCCCAGCTTATGCCAAAGTGTTTTCTCACACCTTGGTAAAACTTGCCGAACAAAACCCGAAAATCATCGGGATTACTGCGGCTATGGCAACGGGGACAGGCTTAGACAAACTCCAGGCAAAACTGCCAAATCAATATATTGATGTAGGGATTGCCGAACAACACGCTGTAACTTTAGCTGCGGCATTAGCAACTGAAGGTATACGCCCCGTCGCCGCTATCTACTCTACTTTCTTGCAACGCGCCTATGACCAAATAATTCACGATGTCTGCATTCAAAACCTACCGGTATTTTTCTGCTTAGATAGGGCAGGAATTGTCGGTTCTGATGGCCCCACCCATCAAGGTATGTATGACATCGCCTATTTGCGTTGTATTCCTAACATCGTAGTGATGGCCCCGAAAGACGAAGCAGAACTCCAACGCATGATTGTGACTGGGGTTGAGCATACCAGTGGGCCGATCGCAATGCGCTATCCTCGTGGCAATGGCTACGGTGTGCCGCTGATGGAAGAAGGTTGGGAACCTCTAGAAATCGGCAAAGGAGAAATTCTCCGTAACGGCGATGATGTATTACTGGTAGGCTATGGCACAATGGTTTACCCAGCGATGCAAGTTGCAGAAATCCTCAGCGAACACGGCGTTGAGGCAACTGTGATTAATGCCCGTTTCGTCAAGCCCTTGGATACCGAGTTGATTTTGCCTTTGGCTAAGAAAATCGGGCGCGTTGTCACCCTAGAGGAAGGCTGTATTATGGGCGGCTTTGGTACTGCGATCGCCGAAGCTTTACTAGATGCAGATATTCTTGTTCCTGTCAAGCGCATCGGTGTACCAGATGTGTTAGTAGATCATGCTGAACCAAATGAATCTAAGGCTGAATTAGGTTTAACAAGTCCACAAATAGCAGATAGAGTGTTGCAAGCTTTCTTTCAGAAGCAACCATCTGTGTTGTCTAGTTAATTCTGAGTCAGGTTAGTCTTATGAAAATAATCCCAAAAACTGGGGTTATTTTCATAGAAACTTGCATCTTACTCTTGCATTCCTGCATACAACAGCCGTATAAATAAGCGGACACCATCATCATTCTTGAGAGTTGAATATGAGGGAGCTTGACTGTGGCCGATCGCTCGCAAATCAGATAATAGTTCTGGGTGGAACTGGCAAGTAAAAGAACGGCGAATTTTCTTGGTTTCAAAGTCTTTGTAGTTAATACAGGTAGCCGAACATTCTGTAACTATTTCACCTTCAACCGCTGTTGAGCAAAGAATTTCCACTGAATCAGGCAGTTGTATCAGCCATGACAAAGGGCTGCTAGCAATGATATGTCGGTAAGGAACAATGGCGTCATGGATACTACGGTAAGCCCAGTTAGCAAAAAGTATTGCTTCTTCGTTGACTTCATCGGAGTGGAACATCGAAATCGACACTTCTCGCTCATATTGAATCGTCGTATCTATTACACCTTCATGAGTATCTGCTGTCACATCATGGGCATAGATAATTTCCCAAGGGATACCTAAAGCATCGCCATCGGGAGATTGATAAGGTAATAAGAGACGAGCGCCAACTTCTTTGGTTTCGTTAAGCGCAACAGCAAAATGGGGATCATTCCAGCTAGTAGCAACGTTGCGCCCGTCACGCTTTTTCACTTGCAGCGTCTGTCCCATAGCTTCAATACGCAGACATGATTCTTGCAGTGATTTGAGCGCTTTACCATCCTTATCGCGTTCCAGGAATGTCACATTTAGCACTTGTTCAACTGCACGCCGGATGAGCCGTACATGACATTCTGCCGCTAGTTGATGACCAAGACAAATGAATATTGCTGGCGCACTAGTGGGCGATCGCGAGATCAGCAATTTTTCTACTAATGCAAACATATCTTCTCGCGGGCAGGCCGGATATGTCCATCCAGATGGATCATACACTGATGGATTGCCGCCTTCCACTACCACCGCATAACCAGAGGTAATTGCTGGAACGACTAAATCCAAATCTATGACTCCGGTTGACCAAACAGGCAGCAAGATGGAGTCCATATCGGCAACTTTCTGAGCAATATAGGCTACGTTATTGGAAGCCCGAACCTCTTCACCAAGAGCGTTAGCGCCTACATGATGCCACGGTTCAATAATAGTTATAGACTTACGGAATAAATTGGGATGCAATAGCAAAAATTCCAAATCTTTCCATGAATGAATAACTTTTTCTAAAGGTTGGGCATATCCCCACTCAAAAATGCCATCAGAAGTAAATAATGATTTGTCTGCTAGTGGATCTTCAGAGGTTCTATCTACCAAAAAACGACCTAACAAAATATGTACAGATTCAAAGTCTGAGCTACCCTCATGTAAGTAGCCAGAAGTGAGTCGCCAATTTGCTGTGGTGGTTGAATAATTATGAAATTTGCTAATTACGTCCATATATTGGTTGATCTTGAGCAAGTCAGGTATTGTCGTTAAATTTTCTTAAAATTTATTATTTATTTTCTAAAATTTAAGTTGTGCCTCAAAGACAAAGCTCATATTATGTGCTTTTCAGCTACATCTTCTCTGTATTTGTTAACGTAGCGTAGCAATTAAAGAATGAGTTTTACAAGTGAAAGTACAATTTAAATTTGTAACAGCTTATTTGTACCCACTTTTATCAATTACCTCTTGTTATGACAAATTCTACAAACCAGGTTTATCCCGTTATTTGGCACAACGATTCGGTGTCACTAATTGATCAAACCCGCTTACCCAACGAGTTTGCATTTGTGGAAATACACCGCAGTGAAGATATGGCGCGGGCGATTAAAACCATGATTGTCCGGGGTGCGCCGGCAATTGGTGTGGCTGCGGCATACGGAATGTATCTTGGGGCGAGAGAAATTGAGACAAGCGATCGCCACGACTTCTTAAACCGCTTAGATAAAGTAGCACAGTTATTACGTTCAACTCGTCCGACAGCGGTAAATTTGTTTTGGGCAATTAGCCGGATGATGAAAACCGCTTATGAAACTTTGGGGACAGTAGAAGAAATCAAACAAATCCTCTTACAAACAGCCCAAGCGATTAATACTGAAGATTTGCAAACTTGTCAAGCGATTGGTGACAATGGTTTAGCAGTCTTGCCCACCACTCCAAAAAAACTGACGCTGCTTACTCACTGCAATGCTGGGGCGCTAGCTACTGCTGGTTACGGTACAGCCTTGGGTGTTGTACGTTCTGCTTGGAGAGAAGGACGTTTAGAACGGTTATTTGCCGATGAAACCCGTCCTCGCTTGCAAGGTGCAAAACTCACGACTTGGGAATGTGTTCAAGAAGGTATTCCAGTCACCTTAATTACTGATAACATGGCAGCCCATTGTATGAAACAGGGTTTGATTCATGCTGTAGTTGTGGGTGCTGATCGAATTGCTGCCAATGGAGACACAGCTAATAAAATTGGTACTTATAGTTTAGCGATCGTAGCCAAAGCTCATAATATACCTTTCTTCGTCGCTGCTCCTCTTTCTACAATTGATTTTGAATTATCTGATGGTAACAAAATTCCAATTGAGGAGCGTAATCCAGAAGAAATCTACCAAGTTGGCGACACCATTCTTACACCTGAAGGTGTGGATTTCTACAACCCAGCTTTTGATGTGACGCCAGCAGAGTTGATTACAGCCATAATTACAGAAAATGCAGCGGTTGCACCTAGTGAGTTAAGAAAATCACAGGTAAAGCAAATGGTGTAAACTGACCTGTAATATTAAAGCCGTATGTAATTACAGTCTTGGCGTATTCCGCTCTTATTCAACAAAAAAGCGGGACTCCCCCATCCTCGCGTAGCAGGTGGGGTAGGGACACGGCAATGCGTGTCCCTACAAGTATCTGTATTTATTTGTGCAACTTTCAATAGTAATAAAATTATGGGGTTTTAGGGTTATTACTTGATAATTCTTCTTTGCTTACTTGTGAACGACCAGCTGAGATTTTGCGGTTGCGATCGCTTTTACGAACAGCACCTGCCATTTCATATTCCCGGCTGTCTTTGCCGTATTTAAAAGCAACTCCAATGAGCATTTTCTCAGTCAGGTCTTTTAAAGCTTTGTCCAATTCTTCCATTTCGGTTCTAGAAGAGTCAATTACAGATATAGCAGTATTATAAGCATCTATTTTGCTACGATACTGCTCAATTAATTGAGTCATGTTTTGCAAGTTACGACTATCTCCAAAATCCATTTTAGGGTCAATTGCTCTGAGTCCGGATGCTCTCAAGTGAGCTTTTTCTAAAACGCGATATGTACGTTTTTTAAGAGGCATAATATTTTCCTTTCTTAGTGTTATAGAGCTAGTTTGCCTTACTAAAGCTGAAATTTAGTTCAGTAAAATCCTCATAAATTAGTTTTGTATAAAACGATTAAATCAGTATTTCTCACAAAAAGAGTTATTGAGTTGATGTCAACGACTATTGAGTTGATGTCAACGACTATTGAGTTGATGTTAACGACTATTGAGTTGATGTCAACGGCTATTGAGTTGATGTCAACGGCTATTGAGTTGATGTCAATGACTATTGAGTTGATGTCAATGAAATTTAAAAAGCAATGTTAATTATCCAAAATCCGAAACATTTAGCTTGGTAGCGGAATTTAGAGCAAAAGTGGTGTGTTAATAAGTAAATAAGATACAAATAGTCAAAGTAGCACATGGAACCTTTAACTACTGCGGCGGTCACTATTGTCACTGTACTTGCCACCAAAGCCTTAGAAAAAACAGGCGAAAATATAGGTGATGCTTTATGGAATAAGATTAGCAAGTTTCTCGTCATACTCAAAAAGCAGTCTCCCCACACTGTAGCTGCTATAGAAAAAGCGCCAGAACAACCGCTTGATTATGGCAAAGCTGTACTTGAGGTAGAATCTGCGGCTAAAGCTAATCCTGAAGTAGCTCAAGCTGTACAGGAATTAGCCGCAGCAGCCAAAGCCGAACCAAATCCCAAATTTACAGAAATTCTAGCTATGCCTAACCTGGAAAAATTTGCAGACAAAATTGGTCAAGTTGTCATGCCAGGTGGGACAGGAAATATTCAGAATCAATCTTTTTAAATTATCAAAACTTACGCACTCAGATCCCCCAACCCCCTTAAAAAGGGGGCTTTAGAATTCCCCCCTTTTTAAGCTACGGTGTACACAAAAGTCAGATCCAGTTTTATCCCAATACGGTGCGCTTGGGATGAGCGAGAAAGCCCTCATGTAGAGACGCGATTTATCGCGTCTAAAAAACTGACACATTAGAGAGACGCGATAAATCGCCGTCTCTACAGAGAATATACTCGTCAATTATTCCTTCACAGGCTACTATTTCCGACTTGTGTGTACACCGTAGCCCCTTTTTAAGGGGGGATCTAGGTTTCAGGCTTCAGTGCGTAAGTCCTAATTATCAGCAATTATCGTGTAACCTAACCCCCAGCCCCTTCCCTACAAGGGAAGGGGAGTAAGATTCAAAGCCTCTCTCCGTTTCGGAGAGAGGTTTGGAGAGAGGTCTTTCAGTTCTCATAAACAGCAAAATTAAACTAACTATGCCTGAAGACTCTGGCAAGTTCGCTGACAAAGTTGGCGCTTTCGCCGCCCCTGGTTCTCAAGTTAACATTGGCACTCAAATTATTGAGGGGCAGAAACAGTTAACTCCCACAAAATCTATCCCTTATCGCGGTTCCGTCCATTTCGTCGGGCGAGAAACCGAACTGGCAATGTTGCATCAAGACTTGCAGCGAGGAGATTATGTAGCAATAGTGGGAATGCCAGGCGTGGGCAAAACTGAATTAGCTACTCAATACGCCAGACAATATCAAGAAAGTTATGGGGGAATTGCTTGGTTCAACGATAGAGAAACAAATCTCGCCGCTGAAGTTTTAAAGTTTTTCCTCAAATATGGTTTTGAGATTCCCCAAGAATTAGGAGGAAGACTTTTAAGCCTTAAAGAACAAGTCGCTTGGTGTTGGTCTAGATATCCTGACTCTCCCTTACCCATTTTAATTGTCTTCGATGACGTAACTGACCTAGCCAACCTCCACGAAGTCGTTCCCAGCGAAAACCGCTTCCGAGTCCTGGTGACTACTAGAGAGCGGCATTTAGACCCGAATTTTATTCAAGAGATTCCCTTAGATGTTCTCTCGCCAGAAAAAGAACCAGGAAAAGCATTAGAACTGTTAAAACAACTGTTGGGGGACAAAGACAAGCGAGTTGAAAACCAACCACAAGTAGCAACTGCAATATGTGAATGTCTAGAATATTTGCCCTTGGGCATAGAGTTAGTGGGAGGCTTTTTAAAAGGAGAGCCAAATCTATCTCTCGACACGATGTTTAGACGATTACAAGAACGCAAATTAG
Organism: Nostoc sp. UHCC 0302; assembly: GCF_038096175.1. Taxonomy (NCBI): domain Bacteria; kingdom Bacillati; phylum Cyanobacteriota; class Cyanophyceae; order Nostocales; family Nostocaceae; genus Nostoc; species Nostoc sp. UHCC 0302. Next base: position 3,763,526 of record NZ_CP151099.1, on the reverse strand, counting down.
CTGAAGAATCTCTACAGCGAGAGAAAACCATTGGTCAATCGCAACTAGGAGTTAAAGCCGCTTTTGCCTTAACTTGGTCAGAACTCGACCCACTGGCACAACAACTAGGAAGATTTTTGAGTTTATTTTCTCCCCAACTTATTCTTTGGGATTTGGTTTTGTGGGTAGCGACAGGTGGAGGGGAAAAAGATGAGGAAGGTGAAGAAAAGAATCAGCAAGAAGAAAGACGGTTAACTTGGTCAGACGATGAACTAAACGAGGCTAAAAAGCAACTTTACAAGCGCAACTTGCTGCAACTGGTAGAAGAAAGAGAAGGATATTATAAAATTCATGCCTTAGTGCGGTGGTTTTTGCAAGAGCAGTTAGCAGCCTCTGGCGAGATGCAATCAGTTTTGGAAACAACCTTCGCTATTGCCATGATAGCCAAAGCTAAAATACTTCCCGATTCACCCACCTCTGAGCATATTAAAGGTGTTAGGGATATTATTCCTCATCTCGAAGACCTGGGAAAACGTTTAATTGCAGAGGTCAAGGAAGCAAAAGAGGCACAGATAATTTCTCTAGCATCAGTCCCCAACAATCAAGTAATCTGGGTATTTGTGGGGATAAAAAGATTTTACAAAGGACAAGGATTATATAAATTAGCAGAACCTTGGGGTGAAGAATGTGTAAATATTTACCAAACTTTATTTACAGGCGACCATCCCGATGTCGCTACTAGCTTGAATAATTTAGCTGCACTCTACGATAGCCAAGGGCGGTACAGCGAAGCCGAACTTCTTTTCATCCAAGCCTTGGAGATGACACAGCGCCTGTTTGCTGGCGACCATCCCAATGTCGCTACTAGCTTGAATAATTTAGCTGCACTCTACAAAAGCCAAGGGCGGTACAGCGAAGCCGAACTTCTTTACACCCAAGCCTTGGAGATGACACAGTGCCTGTTTGCTAGCGACCATCCCAATGTCGCTACTAGCTTGAATAATTTAGCTCTACTCTACGATAGCCAAGGGCGGTACAGCGAAGGCGAACCCCTTTTCACCCAAGCCTTGGAGATGACAAAGCGCCTGTTTGATAGCGACCATCCCAATGTCGCTACTAGCTTAAATAATTTAGCTCTACTCTACAATAGCCAAGGGCGGTACAGTGAAGCCAAACCCCTTTTCACCCAAGCCTTGGAGATGAGAAAGCGCTTGTTTGCTGGCGACCATCCCGATGTGGCTGCTAGCTTGAATAATTTAGCAGCAATCTACGATAGCCAAGGGCGGTACAGCGAAGCCGAACCCCTTTTGACCCAAGCCTTGGAGATGAGAAAGCGCCTGTTTGCTGGCGACCATCCCAATGTCTCTACTAGCTTGAATAATTTAGCTGCACTCTACAAAAGCCAAGGGCGGTACAGCGAAGCCGAACTTCTTTACACCCAAGCCTTGAAGATGTATGAGCGCCTGTTTGCTGGCGACCATCCCAATGTCGCTACTAGCTTGAATAATTTAGCTGAGCTCTACTATAGCCAAGGGCGGTACAGCGAAGCCGAACCCCTTTACACCGAAGCCTTGGAGATGTGCCAACGGGTGTTAGGGGTTAATCACCCTTTGACAGTGACAGTTCGAGAAAATCTGATAATTCTACAACAGCAGTTAACTCCCTGTGCCATTTGGAAACGTCGATTAGGTCAGTTTGTGCAAATATTAAAGGCGATATTAGTTCTACCGTTTTATCTACTGTGGCAATTAGTCAAAAAATTAATTCGTAATTAAAACACTGGGTTCAGGCAATAGACTTGACCTAAACGCCTACGGGCTTCCTGTTTAATAGCTTCAATAAACAAGATTGCGCGTAGACACAAGGTGTCTTGCCGTTAGGCATCGCTTTTCTCTGATCAACAACAAAGGTGCGATCGCCTATAATGGGGTTGTATTGGTGTCAGCATACTTTAGTCAAGTGGAAAGATTTTGTCTCCAGTGTTGGGGTCAAATACAAATAATTGATTTAAATCGAGTTCTAGAGAAAGGCGATCGCCTGGATGCAAACGCACACCTCCACCCACTTGCACATTCAATAACACCTGAGAATTTGCTAAACTTGCACGAATTAAAGTTTCTCTCCCCAAAGGTTCTATTACTTTAACTTCTACAACTAGCTGACTTTGATTTTCTTCTTGGAGTTCTTGGTTTGTTGGTGGTTCATTAATATAAATATACTCTGGTCTAATCCCTAAATCAAAACGTTGTCCTTGACGCAAGCGTAAATGTTCCCGCACATTTGCTGGAATTGCTAATAACTGCCCGCTGACATCAAAAGCATTATCCTGATAGATTGCAGGCAAAATATTCATTGGTGGACTACCTAAAAAAGTCGCCACCATCCGATTAGCAGGACGTGCATAAATTGTCTGTGGGTCACCAATTTGTTGAATTCGCCCGCGATTTAGCACCACAATCTTATCAGCCAAAGTCATTGCTTCAACTTGATCGTGAGTGACATAAATAGTTGTAATACCCAATTCTTGATGTAACTGTTTTAATTCTGCTCTGGTATCGTCTCGTAATTGGGCATCTAAATTAGACAGAGGTTCATCAAGTAAAAACACTTGTGGTTCGCGGGCGATCGCTCTTCCTAATGCTACCCGTTGTTGTTGCCCGCCTGAAAGTTGTTTGGGTTTACGATCTAAGAGGTGTTCTAGAGATAGCGATCGCGCTACATTCACTACTCGGTCTTGAATGATTTTCGAGTCAACTTTTCGCATTTGCAACCCAAAAGCGATGTTTTGCGCCACCGTCATGTGAGGATAGAGAGCGTAGTTCTGGAACACCATCGCTACATCCCGTTGTCTGGCTGGGATATTGTTCACCAAGCGATCGCCAATAAAGAGTTTGCCAGATGTGGCAGTTTCTAAACCTGCGATCGTTCGCAAAATTGTAGATTTACCACACCCTGATGGCCCAACAAAAACCCAAAATTCTCCATCGGGAATTTCAAAGGTAATGTCTTCGATAGCGGTGACATTGTTAAATCTACGTTTAATTTCTTCTAAACGAACTTTTGCCATTATCCAATTTGAGATTTTAAAGAAAGCGATCGCTGGGGAAACTCCCCTAATACTCTCATTCCAGCAATGCTAGAAACTCCTCTCTTGTCAGTTCAGCATCGTGTAGTATCTTGCGTAGTAACCCTCTACCAATTGTTTTCCCAGCATGAACAGGAATAGTTACTAAGCGTCCATCTTCATGTCCCATTTGCACATGACTACCTTTTGGAAGCACAGCTTGAAATCTTTCTTTTTCAAAAGCATTAATAACTGCTTTTCCTGTCAAACTTGGTAATTTTGGCATTAAATTACTACCTTTTGAATACCGACGAATTCTGGGAGTTCTTCCTCATTGTCTATTTCTAAACAAAGTTCAATTACTTCCTTAATATTCGTCATCAATTCATCAATTGTTTCTCCTTGGCTATAACAGGCTTTCAACTGAGGAACTTCTCCGACATAGTAGCCATCTTCATCTCGTTCAATAATTACGTAAAATTCTCGTTTGGTGGCATTTGTCATAATTTACCTTTACTGAGACTCACAATCACTTTTCTAGATTTTTAGACCAAGCAGGATGAGAAAATAACGAGGCAATTACTCGTACTCCTCGCAGTTGGTTGGAAAGAGGTAAATGTCCTCTGGGGGCGCTGAGATCCCATTTAAATTCATTGGGATATCGCGTCCAATTATTGCCACTTTTCCAGCCAATTTTGGCCCAGAAATTGTCCCAGTTTTTACCCAAACTCAACCAGATTTCACGTTGTACTGAAAAACCAAACTTACCTTCGGAATGAACTAACCACAGGTTGTTAATGGTTTGCAAGTCAACAGTAGGGAAATTTTCTACTTCCGTAAAATACAACCATTTTCTTTGCAAAGCCATTGGCCCTGCTACTTCGCACATTTTCTGTATAGTCATGCGATCGGCTGCTTGGAAGTCTTGGAGTGCTAATAGCTGTTGCAAAGGATTGTAATTAATCCCGCACTCTGATTTTAGAGGTACAATTCCTTCAGGAAAATTAGTTTGTAGGAACTCTTTGGCTGTAGGTGTATCAGAATTGTAGAGGGCTTGGTAGGCTTTGCCATCCACCCAAGTCGCTGGGTTGTTGCAACGTTTCAGTAAAAATTCCATCAGCACATCTAATCCTTCACTACCCAGGTCAGCCAACTGTGGGATGATTTGTTGTTGGACTTGAAGAGACCCAGCGATTAACTGGAGGCGAAAGGAGTCGATGTCATTAGCAGTGCCTGATACAATCATTGGGTCTGTCATGCCATTACTCGTGTTAGCGGTCAGTGAAAAGGCAATCACCCTCAAGGGCGTGCCGTAGGCGATCGGCTATCTGGCCTTCTCTAAAACGAAGTATTGATAGCGAAAAGTAGTTTACTATTTTTGATCGTACAAAATAGTGGCGTTTCACTGAATTTTAGGTGCTGTGAAATAGGGAATAGGGAATAGAGAGTAGGAAATAGGAAAGAATTCTTTGTCATTCCCAGTACCCAGCCCACAGTCCCCAGTACCAAGTCCCCAGCGATGCACTGAGCTTGTCGAAGTGTCCCCAATACCCATTATCCGCGTATTGATCAGGAGCGTGTGAAGTATGTACGACAAGATTACTCCCCCCACAACCGGAGCAAAAATCACCTTCAAAAATGGTGAACCTATTGTGCCAGATAATCCAATTATCCCCTTTATTCGGGGCGATGGCACGGGTATAGATATCTGGCCTGCTACCCAAAAAGTTCTTGATGCTGCGGTAAAAAAAGCATACAAGGGTCAGCGTCAGATTAGTTGGTTTAAGGTTTACGCTGGCGATGAAGCTTGCGATTTATACGGGACATACCAGTATTTACCCCAGGATACTTTGACAGCGATTGAACAATACGGTGTTGGCATTAAAGGCCCTTTAACTACCCCTATTGGAGGTGGTATTCGCTCTCTCAATGTGGCATTAAGGCAGATTTTTGACCTTTACGCCTGCGTGCGTCCTTGCCGCTACTATGCAGGTACGCCCTCACCGCACAAAAATCCCGAAAAACTGGATGTAATTGTTTATCGGGAAAATACAGAAGATATTTATTTGGGTATTGAGTGGCGACAAGGTAGCGAAATCGGCGATCGCTTGATTAAAATCCTCAATGAAGAACTGATTCCTGCCACCCCAGAACATGGTAAAAAGCGAATCCCCCTTGACTCTGGCATTGGTATCAAACCAATCAGTAAAAGTGGTTCCCAGCGCCTAGTCCGGCGTGCTATCAAACACGCGCTGCAACTACCCAAAAATAAGCAGCAGGTAACTTTGGTGCATAAGGGCAACATTATGAAGTACACCGAAGGCGCTTTCCGTGATTGGGGATATGAACTGGCAACTAGCGAATTTCGCCAAGAAACTGTCACCGAACGAGAATCTTGGATTTTGAGCAACAAGGAGAAGAATCCTAATATTTCCTTGGAAGAAAATGCCCGCCAGATTGATCCAGGGTTTGATGCCCTCACCGCAGACAAAAAAGCGCAAATTATCAAGGAGGTCGAAAGCGTTCTTAACACCATTTGGGAAACCCACGGTAATGGCAAATGGAAAGATAAAATTTTGGTGAATGACCGGATTGCTGACAGTATTTTTCAACAAATCCAAACCAGACCTGATGAGTATTCGATTCTGGCGACGATGAATTTGAACGGCGATTACTTATCAGATGCAGCAGCAGCAATTGTTGGTGGATTAGGCATGGGCCCAGGAGCAAATATTGGTGATGCCTGTGCCATATTTGAAGCTACTCACGGCACTGCACCCAAACACGCGGGGTTAGACAAAATTAATCCTGGTTCCGTGATTTTGTCTGGTGTGATGATGCTGGAGTTTCTGGGTTGGCAAGAAGCCGCAGACTTAGTTAAGAAAGGTTTAGGAGATGCGATCGCCAACGGTCAAGTTACCTACGATTTAGCGCGGTTACTAGAACCGCCTGTAAAACCTCTCAAGTGTTCTGAATTTGCCGAAGCGATAATTCAGCATTTTGGAGAGTAGGGCATAGCGCACTTATACTGACTTGTGCCGAGGGGAGCCGAGGTAGCTTTGTCGAAGTATAGGGCATGGGGACTAGGAAAGAGGAAAAAAGGTTAAAGGGCAACTGTATATTTTTTCCTTTTTCAATGCTCAATGACGGCAGTTGCTCTACTTGGAGAGAAGTCAGAACGGAGGCTACCCTTCTCCTGACGAAGATGCTATGCGAACGGGAACGCCAAAGGCGAATCTCCGTAGACGCGCTAGTGGTGAGTCAGAGAAAGTTCGCCTTGGTCTTTGCTAGGAGAAGGAGGGTTTCCCTCCGTAGGGGACTGCGTTATCGCAGCGGTAGCGACGCTCTTGAGCGTCACCCGAAGAGCTTGCCGCAGGCTCGGGGTAAACTCCTTCTCTACAAGACATTCCGCGTTTGCCTAGCGTCTTTAATAGGAGAAGGCGCTAGCCTCTAACACAGGGAGAAGACCGGACTACCTCCCCCATGCCCAATTTTTTGTAGTCAGAATCTAAGAAAATAAAAACTACAAACGAATTGAATTGGATTCACGGCAAAAAATTTTATGACTATTAATAGACGCCATTTTTTGTTCTTACTCTCAGCAGGTACAGGCGCTTTCGCATTGGAGGCTTGTGCATTGGCAGAGAAATCTTCTAGCGGGAACCAAGCAACTCCCAGCCCAACAGCAAGTACAACAGGGGCTATTAAATTACCGCCTTTACCTTACGCTTACGATGCACTCGAACCACACATAGATGCTAAAACGATGCAGTTTCACCATGATAAGCACCATGCAACTTATGTGAAAAATCTAAATACAGCCTTAGACAAACACCCAGAACTCAAAAATAAAACTATTGAAGAACTTTTGCGAAATCTTAACACTGTACCGGAAGATATTCGTACAACATTTCGCAACAATGGCGGTGGACACGTCAATCATTCACTTTTCTGGGCAATTATGAAGCCCAAAGGTGGAGGAGAACCTACAGGGGCGATCGCATCAGCGATTAATCAAAATTTTGGTAGTTTTGCAGCTTTCAAAAAACAGTTCAATGAGGCTGGAGCTAGTCGTTTTGGTAGTGGTTGGGTTTGGCTGGTTCGTAACAAAGATGGCAAATTAGAGGTAACAACTACAGCTAACCAAGACAGCCCTATAAGTGAAGGCAAGTATCCAATTCTAGGCAATGATGTCTGGGAACACGCGTATTATCTTAACTACCAGAATCGCCGTCCTGATTACTTAGAAGCTTGGTGGAACGTGGTTAACTGGGATGAAATTAACAAGAGATTTGCCGCAGCTAGCAAATTTGTCTGATACCAATTCTGATACCAATATTGGATATTAGATTAAAAGCCTTGAGTGAAGGAGATAGTATATTCGCCATTCTTTTCCTCCAGCTTTCAGTTCCCAGCCTCTATTTTCCACCAAAAGCTATTTTTGGCTAATTTCGTTGGAGGAGTAGCTGATAACGGTAAACCAATCACTTTCCCCACAAATCGTCTCAGTTAAGGGAAAAGTGATTGGCAGCAATCACCCTGAATCCAAACCTGTGTTCAACATGGTATGTGGAACAATCAGAGGCGAAAACCTGAATCACTAGTGTGTACTGAACTCACAAGGTTTTCTACACTAGTGAGTGCTTCTACCCATTTATAAGATTCTTTCTGTTTAAAGTTGCGCTTTCGAGCTTCTTTTCGAGCTACTGCTTGCCGTTTTTCTTTCGAGGTTGGCGTTTCATCTTTTAGTAGCTAGCAATGATTCCAGGAGCTTTAGCAATCCAGAGAGCAGTGCCTGTTGTTGAATCAGGAGAAAGAAGGGAATTAGTGGTGCAATCGCCCCTTCCGATATCTTCGAGCAACCAAGCACGTAGCAGAGGGTCAAGAACGATGCTTGGGGGGAGAACAGGAGAAAAACTCACAGCAGAAAAATGTCCTTTTGGAGATTCAGGGAATAATCTAGCCTAAAAGCCTTACGCGCAGAGGATTTTAGGGGGGTGCAAAATTTGTTCCAAAAATAGATGGAAAAACAGTTGACAGTTAGAGTTGTGTTAGTTATATTGAATAAGTGCCTGAGAGACGGACGCGACAGAGCGACGCCAGTAAGGCGACCGAACCTTGAAAATATTATAGTTTGAAAGTCATAATACCACAAGTAGCCTGCGTCAATTAAATTGAAACACTAGGCTGAGGTGGAAAAAAAGTCAGCCAGAAAGAGCTAATAAAGCAAACACTTCAAAACGGAGAGTTTGATCCTGGCTCAGGATGAACGCTGGCGGTATGCTTAACACATGCAAGTCGAACGGTGTCTTCGGACACAGTGGCGGACGGGTGAGTAACGCGTGAGAATCTGGCTTCAGGTCTGGGACAACCACTGGAAACGGTGGCTAATACCGGATGTGCCGAGAGGTGAAAGGCTTGCTGCCTGAAGATGAGCTCGCGTCTGATTAGCTAGTAGGTGGGGTAAAAGCCTACCTAGGCGACGATCAGTAGCTGGTCTGAGAGGATGATCAGCCACACTGGGACTGAGACACGGCCCAGACTCCTACGGGAGGCAGCAGTGGGGAATTTTCCGCAATGGGCGAAAGCCTGACGGAGCAATACCGCGTGAGGGAGGAAGGCTCTTGGGTCGTAAACCTCTTTTCTCAGGGAAGAACACAATGACGGTACCTGAGGAATCAGCATCGGCTAACTCCGTGCCAGCAGCCGCGGTAATACGGAGGATGCAAGCGTTATCCGGAATGATTGGGCGTAAAGCGTCCGCAGGTGGCTATGTAAGTCTGCTGTTAAAGAGTGAGGCTCAACCTCATAAGAGCAGTGGAAACTACATGGCTAGAGTGCGTTCGGGGCAGAGGGAATTCCTGGTGTAGCGGTGAAATGCGTAGAGATCAGGAAGAACACCGGTGGCGAAAGCGCTCTGCTAGGCCGCAACTGACACTCATGGACGAAAGCTAGGGGAGCGAATGGGATTAGATACCCCAGTAGTCCTAGCCGTAAACGATGGATACTAGGCGTGGCTTGTATCGACCCGAGCCGTGCCGTAGCTAACGCGTTAAGTATCCCGCCTGGGGAGTACGCAGGCAACTGTGAAACTCAAAGGAATTGACGGGGGCCCGCACAAGCGGTGGAGTATGTGGTTTAATTCGATGCAACGCGAAGAACCTTACCAAGACTTGACATGTCGCGAACCTTTGTGAAAGCAGAGGGTGCCTTCGGGAGCGCGAACACAGGTGGTGCATGGCTGTCGTCAGCTCGTGTCGTGAGATGTTGGGTTAAGTCCCGCAACGAGCGCAACCCTCGTTTTTAGTTGCCAGCATTAAGTTGGGCACTCTAGAGAGACTGCCGGTGACAAACCGGAGGAAGGTGGGGATGACGTCAAGTCAGCATGCCCCTTACGTCTTGGGCTACACACGTACTACAATGCTACGGACAGAGGGCAGCAAGCATGCGAATGCAAGCAAATCCCGTAAACCGTAGCTCAGTTCAGATCGCAGGCTGCAACTCGCCTGCGTGAAGGAGGAATCGCTAGTAATTGCAGGTCAGCATACTGCAGTGAATTCGTTCCCGGGCCTTGTACACACCGCCCGTCACACCATGGAAGCTGGCAACGCCCGAAGTCATTACCCCAACTTTTCGGAGAGGGGGATGCCTAAGGCAGTGCTGGTGACTGGGGTGAAGTCGTAACAAGGTAGCCGTACCGGAAGGTGTGGCTGGATCACCTCCTTTTTAGGGAGACCTAATCCACTCAGAACTCGAAAGCATTCAGCAAATAGAGAATTGAGATGGTCATTCCTAGGTCGGTCGCAGATATTTGTGATGAACTTTCAAACTATGATTTGGTTCGGAATTGGGCTATTAGCTCAGGTGGTTAGAGCGCACCCCTGATAAGGGTGAGGTCCCTGGTTCGAGTCCAGGATGGCCCACCTGAAGCAATTAAAAATGTAAAATGTAAAATTAAAAATGAAGAAAATTCAATTTTTAATTTTTAATTTTTAATTTTTAATTCTTGAGCGGGGGTTTAGCTCAGTTGGTAGAGCGCCTGCTTTGCAAGCAGGATGTCAGCGGTTCGAGTCCGCTAACCTCCACCTGTGGCGATTGCCATTAAAAAAATCGGATAAAGTTCAGCAACATGACATTTATATCTATATATATATGATGTCAGACTGCTGGGAAATGAATCCAGCCAGAACCTTGAAAACTGCATAGTAACGCGAAAAAAGCAGGCAGACACAGACATTCAAAAGATGAACGTGTTTGCAAATGTGAAAACCAATTGTTTGTGGTCAAGCTAATAAGGGCTGACGGTGGATACCTAGGCACACAGAGGCGATGAAGGACGTGGTTACCGACGATATGCTCCGGGGAGTTGGAAGCAAACTTTGAGCCGGAGATTTCCGAATGGGGCAACCCTATATACTACCTGCTGAATATATAGGCAGGAGAGAGCCAACCCAGCGAACTGAAACATCTTAGTAGCTGGAGGAAGAGAAATCAAAAGAGATTCCCTAAGTAGTGGTGAGCGAACGGGGAAGAGCCTAAACCAGTCGGTTTACTGACTGGGGTTGTGGGACAGCAATATCGAATCTAGCGGTTAAACGAAGCAGCTAAATACTGCACCAGAGAAGGTGAAAGTCCTGTAGTTGAAAACTCAAGGATAGTAGCTGTATCCCGAGTAGCATGGGGCACGAGGAATCCCATGTGAATCCGCGAGGACCATCTCGTAAGGCTAAATACTACTGTGTGACCGATAGTGAACCAGTACCGCGAGGGAAAGGTGAAAAGAACCCCGGAAGGGGAGTGAAATAGAACATGAAACCGTCAGCTTACAAGCAGTGGGAGGACGATTTAACGTCTGACCGCGTGCCTGTTGAAGAATGAGCCGGCGACTTATAGGCACTGGTAGGTTAAAGCGAGAATGCTGGAGCCAAAGGGAAACCGAGTCTGAATAGGGCGATAATCAGTGTTTATAGACCCGAACCCTGG